>CAZTCY010000041.1:0-25798 GCA_964612715.1 uncultured Nitrosomonas sp.
TGCCGCAGCCTTCGCACATGCCCTTGGCTCTGGTCAGTACCTGGGCGCGGCGGTCTCGCCACTCGTCCGTCTTGAGGTACTCGGCGTACCAGTCCCAGAACTCGCGGTCACTGTTCAGCGGCTTGTGACTTGACGGGATGGGCTTCACTCCCCACCCCCAACCACGTAAGCGCTGAGCAGCGCCAGCGCGACCCCGGTCAGGAATCCTGCGGGTAGTCCGTGCCTGGCCTCGAACGCCTCGACTCCGAGGGTGTGCAGTTGCTCGTGCTCGGCCCTGGTGAGTGGGATGACGGCTGCTCTGGCTGGGCCTGTCTTGCGGATGAGTTGGCGACTCTTGAGGGACGGGACGTTCACGTGGTGGAGCTGCACGGGTCGCTCACCACTCACGCAGGACGGTTGGCTTGCGGCGAAGTCGTAGAACGCCTTTAGGCTCGGGCTGCTCCGCTTGCGGGGCTTGGAGCGGGTTGGGCGGTCGTGCCTTGTTGGCTTGGGCAGTATCACGCGGCCACCGCCAAGCGCCGACCGATGAACTCGGCGACCATCGGTACCACTGCGTTGCCTAGTCCTCTGACGCGGTCCACTCGACGGGGAATCCCATTAGCCACTCGACCCACGTCGGGTTCAGCGACCCACCAACCTGCACCACCAGAGGCTCGGAGTCTTGCGAGTTCGGCCCACGCCGCGCCCCCTTGTAAGATCGGGAATCCCTGGCTATCGGGGTCGGGAAGCGCTCCGATACCTGGACGGCTTCCGCCAGGTTGAATCCGAACCTGCTGTCCAGGCGGCGTATGAGCGTCTCGTCGGTCGTCCCCGGACCCGCCGATCTCGCGTCGATCGCTCTCGGTGTTGGCCACCGCTTCTCGGTCCACTGCACGTACTGCGCCAAGGTGACCGAGTGGCGCGTTTCGAAGTTGGCGTCCTTGCGAGGGTTGAACTCCAGCGTGCCGTTCGCATCGCTCGCTGTTGGGGTCGGCCACCTCCTGACCGCCGCTTCCAACCCGACTTGGCACTTCGTGCCATCCGGCCTGTACGCTGTCGCCCTCGTGGACCACGTGCTCCCGGCTGGTGGCTGCTTGCTGCCGTACGCCGCGTTGGGGGTAGGCCAGAATGAAGACGCGGTCCCTCTGGTGAGGGGCGCCAACGGCGGAAGCTGGTATGCAGTCCCACTCCGCGTCATACCCGCTCTCGGCCAGGTCTCCGAGAACTCGTCCGAACCCCAGGGAAAGGTGCCCTGGGACGTTTTCCAACAGGACGTAGCGGGGTCGTACTGCGCGAACGATTCGGAGGACTTCGGGCCAAAGATGACGCTCGTCAAGCTCTCCCTGCCTGTTCCCGGCGAGACTGAACGGTTGGCATGGGTAGCCTCCGGTGAGTAGGTCGAAAGGCCCGAACTCGTGACCGCGGAAGTCGCGCACATCTCGGATACGGGGCGTCTTCGGCCAGTGCTTTTCGAGGACGCGGGTCGCGTACTTGTCGAGCTCGACCTGTCCGACGCACTCATGACCGGCTCGTTCGAGTCCAAGATCAATGCCTCCGATGCCGGCGAACAGGCTGACGAACCTGAGTTGTTGCACTACGCGTCCCCGTGGGCCGGTATGGTCGGTATGGTCGGTATCATTCACGGTTTCCACCCCGGCACCCATGCGCTCCACGGCGGAGCGAAGTTCGTCCCTGCAACGTGCGGGCAGTACACGGTGACCCTGCCGCCCTTGGCGAGGCACGATTGACCGCGGCGAGCGTGAGCCTCGATGGCATCCAACCGCCACGCGGCCAGGACGATCAGCACTATCGCTGCGAAACCCAGGCGGGCGGCTAGCAGTTGACGGCGGGTCACGAGCGGAACCAGAGCCCGTGCTCGGCGAGGAGTTCCTGCAGGAGCTGCACGGCGTCCCTGGCCTCGATCCAGTCCCGGTGCTGGCGACTGGCTGGCGGCCTGTCGGCGAGGAACGACTGGGTGGCGACGTGCTGGTGCGCTATGGAGGTGACGACTTCGAGGGCTGCGAGTTGAGCGGGGGTCACCGCAACGCCGCCATTCGCTTCTCGGCCACGAACAACCGGCTCTGCACTGCCTGTGCTCGCGGGTCGGGACCGAAAGATTCCGTGGCTGCCGCGTACTGGGCGCTCGCCTCTCGCAGCAGTGCCTCGACGCGGGAGAGGGTGGGTGTGATGATGCGAAGCGCGGCCGGCCACCCGTCAGCGACGCGGTACGTGCCGGTGCTCGGGTCGTGCCCTATCACCAACTTGCCCAGCGTCTCGTGCGGGTGCAGCGCAGCCAGGATGGTCGTCTCAGCCAGGATGTTGCGAGCCGACCTGTCACCGCTGTCCAGAAAGTCCTTCAGCGCCTTGCGCGAGACCCCGTAGCGGTTCGCGATGATGAGCTTGTAAAGCTCGCGATGGTCGTTCGATGCCCCTGGCAGGTTGATCTCGGCCACGGCCTCGGAGATGACGGGGTTCACGACTCGACCTCCCGCAGTAGCTCGTCAGCGAGTCGCTTGCCTTCGCGGTCGTGCCGGATGCTGGCTTCGACCTTGGCGGCGACCGCTTGGGCGTCAGCTTCGAGGCTGCACAGTTCAGCGTCCTGGCTGCCGAGCATGTGACCGAGTGCCGCTGAGAACTGGAGGCTGAACACGCGACCTTCCGGCGTGTTGCCCCGCGTCGTAGCGCGGAAGCTGTCCAGCCGACTCGGCGTCGGGTCGGTGAGTGGCGTCCACTGAGGGGCGGTCATGCCGCGTCCTCCTCTGGCAGCGCCAACGGCATGCACATCCCCTTCGTGAGGTACTTGCGGGAATCATCGACGCTGAGGTGACCCACGACCTGCGTGAGTTCCTCGTCGCCGCTCCTCTGGATGCTTAGCGTGGACAGGCGAATGTGTCCTGCCGGGATGGGCTCTCTCGACGCTGCGGCCTTCCACTTACCGCCCGAGTCGTAGTACGCCGCTTGCCCCGTCTCGATCTCCGTGATGCCGACGTTGATGATGCCGTACTCGAAGTCCTCTGCCAGTTGGTCGCGAAGGCGGTCATGAAGTAGGAGCGCTTCGAGCTTCATTCCCTTGCTGAGCAGGGCTTGTATGCCAGCGCCGCTGAATAGGGACTGTGGTCCGCCCCTCTCGATTGGCAGCGCGTCGATGTCGAACTCTCCGCGGATTTCTACTCGGTAGCGGCTCACCGCATCCCCCTCAACCGCTCAGCCCGACGCCTGAACCCGCGCTCGACGAAGTCGTGCAATGCCACTGACAGGCAACCGGCGAGGATGACGAACCCGAACGCCTGGTACACCCCGACATCGGGGAGGAGGGTCACGAGTGCCACTCCATCTCCGCGTCAACCCGACGCGCCTCAAGGAGCCCGACGTGGAACACCAGCGCTGCCAACCCGGCGGTCAGCACCACACCAACGACCACGCCGAGGGTGAACAACGCGACCGGGATCACCGACGCACCGCGTCCCTGACCGTCAACAGCAACCAGGAGACAGCGAGCACGGCGACGGCAGTGAGAAGAACCTGGACCGGGCTCACGATCCCAACCGCCCCTCAAGCTCCACCAACCGCGCCCGCGCGGCCTGGATGCGCGTCGTGATGTCCAGCCACTTGCCGGTGTCGCCCTTGTCCAGCGCCGCCGCCGCGGTGCCGGTCAGGTGAGCGATCACCCGCCTGGTGGAGCGGATGTCGGCCCGCAATCGGTCTGGGTCGGTGACGCCGTTGCGGGCGGCACGCGCACGGCGGCCAGGGGACTCACGTTGTAAACTGAACGCTGAGCTGCTCACAGTTGCTCTCCCATCCGGCCCCGTTCACGCGGGGCCACTTCTCTAGGTCGTGCGCTCCATGAAGCGGACAAAGTTCTCCAGGGTCTCGCGGCGCATCACGCGCCGCTTGCCGACCTTGGCCGTCACGAACTGCTTCGGGTAACGCTGTGCGTACCTGAAGTACGTGGCGTACCCGATACCCAGTTCGCGTTGGACCTCTTCACGAGTGAGCAGGTCCGGGCTTCCTGGCGTCTTGGACGTGGTGACGATCATCACCTCCCTGTATCGCACACGATACGGTGTGTGACTCGCAGCATATACGTCTCTGTGCGTATCGTCAAGGATACGAGAGGAGACCGTGATGTATCTCATTGGATTCAGCCCCCCGGCGACACTGACCTACATGCCGTACTTGTCGCCAGGAGAGATATTCCGAGCCCTGCGCGAGGCGCGCGGCTACTCGTTCCGGGAAGCCGCGAAGGCGGGCCACATCAGCCCAGGCTCGGTGCAGCGCCTTGAGAACGGCACGCTCACGGACAAGACCATCACCGGCGTCGTCCTACAAGGCGCCGCCCGCTACCTTCTGATCAGCGAACAGACCGTGCTCGACATTCTTGGGGGGAGATACGACGACGTGGAGAACATCACCACATACCTTGAGGCACTGCGGCACCTTGAAGTCTCGCCGGACTGGGTGCCAGTTCCCGTCTACGGCACGGCGTCGGCCGGGGATAGCGAAGCCGAACCGCTGTTCGGGTACCCACCAGCGCTCGCTTCCAGAGCGGCGCTCATCCGCAAAGGCGCGAACCTCACGCAGATCCGCGCGTACATCGTCAACGGCGACTGCATGATCAGCGAAGGCGCGCGGCACACGGAGAAGAACCTCGCCGACGGCGACGTAATCATCGTGGACCCGAGCAAGGGTTACGAGGATGGCGACACGGTCGTGGCGTGGTGGCCCGATGAAGAGAAGATGGTCGTCAAGCGGTTTCGGTTCGAGCGGGAGAACATCAGACTCGCACCTGCCCGACCCGGGCGGCCGTCAGTCGTCCTATCGCACGAAGACCAGCTCATGATCATCGGGCCGGTCGTCTGGCGTGGCGGGTAGGCGAGGGAACGGCGAGGGAACCCTCTACAAGGACGAACATCGCAAGGGCTGGGTGCATGAGCGGTACGTCACCCTGCCGGATGGTTCGACTCGCCGTTTCAAGACCAGGGGTAAGAGCCAGACCGCCGCGCTGAACCGCATGACGGCGCGGATAGCCGAGCTTGCAGTATCGAGCGACCCGAGCGTGACGGTCGAGTCCTTCATGGCTGCGTGGTTGGAGCACAAGCGGCCGCTGGTGAAGGGCTCGACGATGCGCGGGTACGAGCAGGACGCGAACCTTCACATCACGCCGATGCTCGGCCCGAAGCCGCTGGGGAAGGTCACGCCGTGGGATGTCCAGGCCGTCCTCGACAGCATCACGAAAGCCGGTCATCTTGTCATGGCCGACCGCGTGCGCCGCACATTCCGGCAGGCGCTCGACCACGCCGTCATGGGCGGCCTACTAGCCGGCAACCCGGCCGCGAAGGTGAAGAAGGTGAAGGCCCCGTCGCCGAAGCGGGGTAGTTGGACGAAGGCTCAGGCTCGGCGGTTCATCGAAGCCGCGCACGCGCTCGGTCCGTCGTGGGTGGCGCTCTTCATCACCGCCGTGACGACCGGCGCGAGGAAGGCCGAACTCATCGCGCTCAGAAGGTCGAGCCTGCTGCCCGACGCCATCCGGATTGATCGGGCGTACACGCCGTACGGCACCGAATGGTTCGACACGCCAAAGTCGAGGGCCGGCAGGCGCGACGTGCCGATCATGCCGGAGGTCCGGGCGATGCTTCTGTCGCACATCGCCGCCAGCCCACCAAGCGACCTGCTCTTTCCGTCGTGGGACGGCGGCCCGTTGAACCCTCGGACGGTCACGACCCGGTTCAATGCAGCGATAGCTGCCGCTGGCGTGCCGACTATCCGGTTCCACGATCTGAGGCGCAGCTACGCGACCTGGCTGCTGAGGGACGGAGTGGACATGAAGGTCGCGCAGAGGCAACTTGGGCACGCCGGGCCGATGCTCCTGCTTCAGGTGTACGCGGATGCGCAGGGCGACGGCGCGGCAATGGGTGGTGTTTCGGGTGGGGATTCGCCTGTACAAGAGTGCGACGCCAGTGTACGCTTGGTGGTCCAGCGGCGGCGCAAGAGGCGCCGGAAGGCCGTCCAGGAGTAGCGCGGGTCGTTAGCTCAGTTGGTAGAGCAGCTGACTCTTAATCACTTGCCGTATTCCCGGCCCAATCGCAAGAGAGCCTTACAGCACGGAGTAATCGACGGTCACTAGCTGCCCGCTGGCGTGGGTGGGTGGTCGCGTGGGTGGTGATTGCCGCCGGATCGTAGTTTGGGTGTATCGGCTCCGTCACGTCTTGACGTCCAACCGTATCGTAGCGTATACTCTCAGGTAAGAGAGAAGCCCGGTGGTTGAGACCGGGCCTCCACCCGCCCGAAAGCGGGGATGCCTACAAGGAGGCACGCCTGATGCTACCCGATACCTACCCCCTCACGAAAGCCGTAGAAGCAGCCGAGGACTCACTGAACGATCACGCGTTCACCGTCGGCCTCGCCTGCCTGACCGAGCACCGCGCGCCGACGTTCGATGAACAGGCCGAGCACACCACCCGCCTCAACGCCCTCACGACCGCCAGGGCTGAACTGGCAGCCGCCGAACGGCAAGGCACGTCCTGGGGCCGCGGAGAAGCCGCGTACAAGGCCCAGCAGTACCAGCGCACACTCGAAGGGCGGGGGTACTGATGCTCGACCTCCCCCAGCGCGAATGCCCCGACTGCGACGGCGAGGGCCGCATCGAGATCTACGACGCCTACCAGTCCCCGACCGCCCGCGAACCCGCCACGCACATGGAGTACTGCGGCACCTGCCGCGGCACCGGCAAGATCGACCTCGACTGGGTAGACCCGCAGGACGAACTCCCGCCAGTCGGCCAGCCGGTGCTGGTCATCGGCTTGCTGGACGGCGCTCCCGACGCCGTACCGACCACCGCCGAGGACGTGCTGATAGACGAGGGTGATGACCGGGAACCGCCGCGTTGGGGCCAGTTCGTCCGCGCCAGCGAGTGGGCGTTCTCGTGAGCGCCCTGTACTCCATGACCCCGTCCCGCGTGCCGTTGAACGACAACGTTCTCGTGCTGGCCTTGTCGGGTGTCCTCTTGGCCGGTAGCGACCTGGGCTTCATCGCCGACGAGATCGAGGAGCAGTGGAGCCGCCTGTCGTTCGTGACCCGGCAGTCCATCCGGCGACTGGTCGAGAAGGCACCGGATGACGTGCGGCTCATGCGAATGGTCGAGGTCTGCGACAGCTACCTCATGGATGACGAGATCGAAGCGGGGGTGTTCTGGTGGCGTTAACCGTCGAGCAGATCGCAGCGAGGCAGCATTACATCGGTTCATCCGACGTCCCGGCCCTGTTGGGCCTGGACCGCTACCGCAACCTCGGGGACCTGTGGCTGGAGAAGACGGGCAAGCTCGAAGTGCGGCAGACGGACAGTGTCGCGGCTGATTGGGGCGACCGCCTCGAACCGCTCATGTGCCAGTGGGTCAGCGAGCGCATCGGCGAGGAGGTCATCAGGGGCGAGTACCGGCGCTCGAATGACGGCATCCTCCGCGCTCAACTCGACGGTTGGCTGGCTGGCGCTGGCGAAGCCGTGGAAGTGAAAACTTCGGGCCTACTGAACCCCATGTTCCGCGCGGACGTGGACGGTTGGGGCGCTGACGGCACGGACGAGGTCCCGTACCGGGTCATCGCTCAGGTGCAGTTCGCGCTCATGCTCGCCAACGCGCCCAGGGGTCACGTGGCGGCGTTCCTCGGCAACGGCGTCGGGCCAAGGCATTACGTGGTCGACGCCATGCCCGACCTGCAGATGGAGATATCCCGCAGGTGCCGCCTGTTCTGGGAGAACCACGTGCTCACCGGCATCCAGCCGACCGAGATACCGAGCATCGACACGCTGACCCTCGTCAAGCGCGAGGAAGGCAAGACGGTCTCGATTGACGAGGAGTTGGCGTTCCAGTACGCGGAGGCTGACAGCGGCGCGAAGGAAGCCGCTACCGCCAAGGACCAAGCGAAAGCCGCCGTCTTGCACGCGATGGGCGATGCCGACACCGCGATTACCCCATTCGGGACGTTCACCTACCACGCCAACAAGAAGGGCGTGCGTTCGCTCAGGTTCAAGGGGGCCACGGAATGACCGACGCAGAACTCGCAACCAACAGGTCCATCGCGAAACTCGCCGAGATCAGCGTCAAGAGCGCCGGCGTGCAGTTGCAGACGATGGCTGACATGTGGACGCTGGCGACCAGCATCAGCGCGGCCGGCATGGCACCCAGGGGCATGAACACCACACAAGTGATGGTGAGCATCCAGATGGGCGCCGAGATCGGCGTACCGCCCATGACGGCCCTGCGGAACATCGCCATCATCAACGGCCGCCCGGCCATCTGGGGCGACCTGCCGCTGGCTCAGGCCGAGCGCAGCGGGAAGCTCGTGGACATCAGCGAGGTCATCGAGGGTGCGGGCGACAAGATGGTCGCGACCTGCACCATCGTCAAGCGGGGCCGCAGCACGCCGTACACTTCGTCGTTCTCTGTGACGGACGCGAAGACGGCGAAGCTGTGGGGCAAGGCGGGGCCGTGGACGGAGTACCCGCGCCGGATGCTGGCGTTGAGAGCGCGAGCGTTCGCTATCCGCGACGCGTTCCCCGAGTGCCTGGGCGGGTTCTACCTCCGCGAAGAGGCCGAGGACATACCGGTTGCCGAGGCCAAGCCGGTCGGCAGCGCCGGGTTGTTGAACAAGCTCAAGCCCGTCAGTGAGCCGTTCGAGGACGAACCGACCGACGCCGACTTCGCCCCCCTGCCGAACGACGGCACACCCGACGATGGCGACTGGCAGCCTTCGCCCGAGGAGATCGAGGAGATTCGCGCTCGCGAGATAGCCGACGCTCGCGCGGAGGGGCTGTTCCCCGAGGAGGAGGAGTGAGCACTCCGCAGCTTGACCGTATCGCCGAGAGCGGCACGTGGACGGCGATCAGGGCCGCGAAGCCGCCCAAGGGCGCAGAGTACCCCGACAATCACATCGCGTGCGTGGATGGGTTCCGCCTGTCGGTGATAGCCGGTAGGGGCGCGTACTGCACGCCGCGACCCGGTGGCTTTCCCTACTCGACGCCGGAGGATTACCCGGGGCCGTTCACTCACGTGGAGGTCGGCTACCCATCCGTGCGACCCGAACCGTGGAGCGAGTGGCGGGGGTTCTGCGAGGACGCGGCCAGCCCAACTGACACCGTGTACGCGTGCGTGCCCGTCGCGTTAGTGCGGGCGTTGATCGAGTCGCACGGAGGCGAGGCGCAATGAGCCAGTTCTCGGACCTCATCGGCAAGACCCTGACAGCTGTCACTGGCTTGGAGTCGGGCAGCGAGCGCGTCATCTTCGAGTGCGACGACGGCTCGCAGTTCGCTTTGTTCCACGAGCAGGACTGCTGCGAGTCGGTGGACGTCAACGAGGTCATCGGCAATGCGGCGGACCTCATCGGTTCTCCGATCCTGATGGCCGAGGAGGTCATCAGCGGCCAGGACGAGGCCCCTAAGCCGAGCGAGTGGGCGGGGTCGTGGCTGTGGACGTTCTACAAGCTAGCGACAGTGAAAGGCTACGTGACCATTCGTTGGCTTGGCGAGTCGAACGGGTACTACAGCGAGAGCGTCACGTTCGCGGAGGTTATGTGATGACCATCATCCCTCCCAGCGCCAGGGTCATCGAGTGGGGAACCGACGGCAGTGATTACGTGGCGCATCGTTTCGCGAAACTCAACAAGTGGCTTCTCACGGGCCAAGAGAGGGCGTACGACGAAGGCTGGATGATTCGGAACTACGGCCTCACCGCCGAGAACCTCGTGGTGCTCGCGACCTTCCGCGAGCCGACGATAGAGGACGTGCTGGGCGCTGTGGATGCGTTCTGGTGCAACTTCCCAAACGAGAACCCCGAGCGCTCTGTCATCTACTTGTCTGAGGGCCGCTGGTGGAAAGGCCCGTTGGGGTACACCCGCCTCGAAGAACTCAACATCGACCTGTCCACCGTCACGCCGCTAGTGCCACGAGGTGAGTCGTGACCGCCCTTGAGGACATGCAGCAGCAACTCGACTCGTTGCACAACGAGATGCTGACATTGAGGTCCAAGCTCCTAGCCCTGCCCCGTGCTGAGCGGCGCGAGCGCATCGCTACGGCTATCTACCCGACCGTCCTCAGCACAATGCCGGGCGTTCAGAAGCTCGGTGATAGCGCGAAGGCCCACCCGACAGTCGCCCTCTCCGACGAGTTGATTGAAGCACTCGACCGGCGCGAAGCGGCAGACAGGAGCGAGCAGTGATTGTCCTAGTAGTGATGATGTGGATGTTCAGCCTAGTCGCATTCGGCGGGGCGCTGCGCTGCGCTTGGTTCGCGTTCACGGAGGGTGGACGGTATGACACCTGGGATTACGTGGCGGGCTCTATCGGACTGGCGTTGCTCGCTTGCGGTTTCGCGGCTGGCGCAATCGCGGTTGCGAGGGCGTACCTATGACCAGCGACCAGGAACCCCTGGCGATGACGTTGGCCGAGGCGATGGAGCACTTGGCCCAACAACACATGTGGCTCGTGCCCTACGTGTGGAGTTTAGATGCGCCTACTACGTGGGAAGTTCTCCGTCGACCAACTTACGACGAGGAAATCTTTCAGGACTTGCTGGCCGCGACTGTCGGTAGGTGGCCGACATGGCCCGAGGCTGTCTCTGCCGCCCTCGGCCGCAAGGTGGTCGCCCGTGACGACAGGGCCGCGCTGGTCGAGGCGTTGCGCCACGTGTACGACTTTCTTTGGCAGGAGTTCCGAGAACCTAATCCCGAAACAGGTGAAGTGATGGAGCTAGGCGCACGAGAGATATGGGGCGTGGTGTGTGATGCTCTCGCTGCTGTTGGGGAGGAAACATGAGCTACAACGACCCCCGCCACGAAGGCAACGGTTCGGCTTACCACACAGGCAAGCCCTGTATCGAGGATGGGTGCGACCAACCGGCGGGAACGGCGTGGTCGCCACTCTGGTGCTTCGAGCACAACGTTGAGAGGATTGACCGTATCGGCAGTCAACTCAAGTCTGTCGCTGCCGTTGGGGAGGGAAGCAATGCCTGACTTCGTGAGAGTTGGCAAAGCCAAGGTGCGTCGAGGCGCCAGCATAGGCTATTGGGTTGAGACGTGCGTCATCTGGCAGCTAGGCGACAAGTTCTACATCAGTCGCTACAACCCGTGCGCCGTTCGCCGCGTCGACCCGCCCGAGGGCTACCCAGGGCGGCGCTCTCCCGGCCTGATCGAATGGGAGGAAGTAAGGTGATGCCTGACTCTCGCACTGATTCCAGTGTGTTCTGCACCTGGACATGGAAGCGCCTTGGCCCCACAAGCGGTTGGAGTTCCAGTTGCGACGACCGCTACCAAGGTGCGCGACCTAGTCACTGCGGCTGGAGATTCTGCCCCTATTGCGGTCGCCAAGTAGTAGAAATCGAGCCCCAGGATGCCTGACTCTCGCAAGGTGCACCTGCTGGTGGAGCATGACCCGGAAGTCGAGAAGCCGCCCACACAGTACACAGAACGCTACCTAGTAGTGAGCGGCAACACGGGCCGCGTCGACTTGGCCCTGTACTGGGACACCGAAGGCATCGGGGCTGAGTTCCATAGCGCCGGTATCACAGGTGAGCACTCCTTCCACCCCCACATCAAGAGCTGGATGCCTCTCCCCACCACCTCCGACCTGACCGTCGATGAGATCGAGCAAGCAGCGAAGGCGCTGGACGACCTGCACCACTGGTACGACGCGCCGAAGTCGAAGCTGGCGGCCAAGCTCAGGCGCTTGATTGGCCAGGACTCGTGACAACTACCGTCGAGTGGCACAGGTACGCGGATAGGAGGCCGGACATGTTCGCCTGGGTCCTAGTGGCTCAGCAGGGTGGAGGGCGACCGCGGCGCTCGAAGTACGTGGACTACGAAGGCGACCCGAGCTGGGAGGACGCACCCGCTCACCCCGACGACCTCTGGTGTTACCTGCCGACCCCGCCGAACGGAGGCGAAGAGTGACGGAGTTGCGAATCGCCGACGGCCTCTCGCTGCCTCTACAAGCCGTGACGGAGACATTCGCCGTGCTCGCGAAACGCGGGGCGGGCAAGACTTACACCGCCAACGTCCTAGCCGAAGAGATGATCGAAGCGCACGCTCAAGTCGTCATCATCGACCCACTCGACGCCTGGTGGGGACTACGATCCAGCGCGGACGGCAAGGGCGACGGTCTCCCGATCTACGTGTTCGGTGGTGAGCACGGCGACCTGCCCCTCGAACCCACAGCCGGTGAGCTGCTGGCCGACGTGGTGGTCGATCACGGAGTCAGCGCCATACTGTCACTCAGGCACCTGTCCAAGGGCAAGCAGCGCCAGTTCGTCACCGCGTTCGCAGAGCGCCTCTACCACCGCAAGGGCGAACCGGAGCACCGGACACCTCTCCACGTGTTCATCGATGAGGCCGATGCTTTCGTGCCCCAGCGGGTCATGGCCGACGTCGCCAGAACGGTCGGAGCGATTGATGACATCGTGCGGCGTGGCCGCTCAGCCGGGCTCGGAGTCACCCTCATCAGCCAACGCGCGGCGGTCGTGAACAAGGACGTACTCACACAGTGCGAGGTACTCATCGCGCTGCGCACCATCAGCCCGCAAGACCGCAAGGCGCTGGACGCGTGGGTAGAGGCGCACGACGCGCACGACCAGCACGAGACGTTCATGGCTTCACTCGCAAGCCTGGAGATAGGCGAAGCGTGGGTGTGGTCGCCCGGTTGGCTCGACATCTTCCAACGCGTCCACATCCGTAAGCGGCGCACGTTCGACAGCAGCTCCACCCCGAAGGCCGGGGAGAAGGCGCACGCGCCGGCAGCCCGCAAGGCGGTTGATCTCGACGCGCTACGTGGTCGCATGGAGGCGACCATCGAGCGGGCCGCGTCGACCGACCCGAAGAAGTTACAGGCTCGCGTGCGGGAACTGGAGAAGGCGCTAGCCGCCAAGCCGACAGCCACAGAGAAGGTCGTGGAGCGCGTTGAGGTGCCCGTCCTGACGGACGAGGACCGGCAGCGGCTTTTCATGTTCGCGCAATCAGTCGCCAACACCGCCGCAGAGTTGAGTGCCGCTGCGACGCAACTCGTGGCGCTCGGTGAGCGGGTGACCACCGCTCTCTCCCCCGTGCAGCAACCGGCCCGTCACGCGCCCATTGCACGCGAGACGCGTCCCACACCACGACCCGATACCCGTAAGCGGATCGATGCACCGCCAGAACCAAGCCTCGGCAGAGCCGAGCGCAGCATCCTGGCCGTACTCGCCCAGTTCCCCGAAGGGCGCTCGAAGCCGCAACTCAGCATCCTCTCCGGGTACAGCATCAAGAGCAGCAGTTTCGCTAACGCGCTCGGATCACTACGGAGCCAGGGGCTAGCCGAGGGGCGCGACATCCTGAGCATCACGAGTGACGGACTGGCGGCGGCAGGCGACGTCGAGCCGCTACCCACCGGACGCGCTCTGCAGGACCACTGGCGGGCCAGACTCGGCAAGGCCGAACGGGCCATCCTCGACACGGTGATCGACGCCTATCCCGACAGCCTCGACAAGGCGACCATCAGCGAGCGCTCCGGTTACAGCCTCACGTCAAGCTCGTTCGCCAACGCGCTCGGCAAGCTCCGCAGCCTCCAACTGGCAGAGGGGTACGCGGACCTGCGAGCCGCAGACGTGCTGTTCGAGGGCTCGTGACGCGACTCTAGGCAACAGCCCAATGTCAGGCCACTGACAGTCCGCTAGCCTACGTGTGCCTCTTATGGCACCGAGCCGCCCCACCCTCAGGGCGGCTCTCTCACCGCATGAATCGTCCCGTCGGGTCCTTGGGGACGCCCAGCAGCTTGGCGTAACAGCCGACCTCCGCCTGTCTCCGCTGTCTCACCTGCTCGTGGTGCGGGAGGTAGCGGTCGACCTTGGGCATGCCCTGAAAGATAGAGGGTGACGACAGCCGACCGGCAGGCGTGCGCTACCATCTCCTCCATGTGCGGCCGCATGGGCAAGGACACGACGCCGTTCGAGTACGCGCTGTACGGCCTGACGCCGGAGGGCCAGTTCCCCACGGACCGGTTCACGGACCGCATCCGAGAGGCGATGAGCACACCCCCGTTCGGTTTCGACATCCGGCCCAAGGACTCGTTGGCGTTCGTCCGCGAGTCGGACGACGACACCGACGTCCTGGTCGGCCAGTGGAGCCTAGAGCCCGTCTGGCTGCGCGATCCGAAGGCGCTCAAGCTGGCGACGTTCAACGCGCGCGCGGACAAGCTCACAAGCTCGGGGACGTGGAAGCACGCGGCTTCACACGCCCGCTGTGTCGTGCCCGTCTCCGGATTCTACGAGTGGCAGATCATCCCGGGAGGTACGCCGAGTCGGCCGAACAAGCAGAAGTGGTGGATCTACCGCTCCGAGCAGCAACCGCTGATACTGGCCGGTCTCTACGCTCGCCACACTTGGGGCGACTCGTTCACCGTCGTGACCACGGATGCGAACGCGATGATGGCCGAGATCCACAACGCCAAGGAGAGGATGCCTGTCGTGCTCGACCCGGACCAAGCCGAGCGCTGGCTGGACCCCGCGATCACCGACATCGAGGAGCTCCGCGACCTACTGCAGCCGTCTCCAGTGGAGTGGCTGGATGCGCACAAGGTGCGCAAGCTCTCGGGAGACGGTCCTCAACTGATCGAGCCGATCGAAAGCTAGAATCCATCCAAGACGCCGCCAGTTTCTGAGACGCGCCTTCTAGGCACGTGCCCACTCCTTGACGCTGTCCACTTCGAAACCTGGCAGACTGATTGCGTGAGGAAGCAAAACCTCCGACTGCGAGCGCAGCCGATGACCACGACTCAGCAGCTGCAGTCGGTGCAGCATCAGCTCGAGGCCGTCTCGCGGCCGCTGGACGGGGTGACGTGGGCGATACACCCGCTCGACCTGGAGGAGCTGCGCACGGCGATCGGGGACGCAACGGACATGGCGTCGATCCGGTTCACGATCGCGGCGGACCCTAACCTCGAGGGGAAGGGGCCACGGCTGCTGTGGCCGGGAGAGTGGCCGGTGGCTTGGAGTTGAACCTAGTACAGGGGCGTGTACAGGCCAAGGTCCATGAGCCGATATGCCATCGCCTGCGAACTCACCTTGAACCGCCTAGCCCATAGATCGATGTCATCGTTATGTATGGAAGGAATCGGGCCCGATATACGCTCTCTCACCAGATGTTCTGGCATGAGGAGTGCAGCGGCAAAGGCATTGGCTTGAATCTCCTTCACGCTGGTGCCCTTCGAGGAACGATCGTCCCGAAACAGCACGGCGTCAATGTCGGGAGCCGTGTGGAGGACGTAATGGCCCAGTTCATGGGCGACCGTGAACCGTCTCCTGACCAACGGGTCACTCGAGTTGTAGACGATGACCGCTTGACCACCCCGAATAACGAGTGCGCCCGACAAGCCATTACCTGTGTCAGGTCCCGCGATCACGTTTACGCCCAACTTCTCGGCAATCTCGACCGGATGCACCGGAAAGTCATCACACAACCGAGTCGCAATCGACTCCGCGGCTCTGCGTGCCGCAGCCTTAGATCTCACCGGCCTCCGCTCAGGTAATTCGTACATGCAGAATCCTCCTTCCCACTAGAAGGGCCCACCTTCCGAACCGCCTTGTTCTTCACCGAGTAGCTTCGCCCACTCAGGGATAGCAACGCTGACGGGCGCTGAGCTTGCGGAGTCAGGAGCGCTGTGCGCCATTTCATCGAGCGACGGAAGTATGTCCGTGAGATCTAGCTTCAATGCTAGTGCGATCTGATAGATGACGGCCAGCGTCGCGCCCTGACGACCGTTTTCGATGTTTGCGATGGTGCTCTGGGGAACCAGGGTCTTCGCGGCGAACATCTCTTGCGTCATGGTTCGAACGCCTACGCGTTGGTTCAATCGAAGCTCTCGGATCTTGCTTGATACTGCTGCGTCAATGCTCTGCTTTAGCTCTTGCTGCCAACTCACAGCGGAATCATACGACACGGCTTGTATATTTTGCAAGCTAGGCCTGTAGCTCACACCACGCACAGGTCAGTAACCCACATCTAGACGATGATTCCGTGGTCTCATGAGAAGCCGCTGCACCTTCCACAATACTGAACGCCGTGCTAATATCCACCAAGGAGGCTCTCTTTGGCCACGCGCAAGGCACCATAGAACTCGAACGGCCGCGCTAGAGACGCGACCGCTCGAACTGCCACCACTGCGGTGGACTTGGATTGAACTTCGACGTTGTTGCGACCAAAAGCTCCCCGGCTTTCTCGGTCACTATAGCGCAAATCCCTCGTTGTTCAAGACGGCCAAGTTGCCCAAGCAGCACCGCGCTGGACTAGCAGCAGTCCGCCCTCTCCATCCACATGGAGACCATCAATATGGACAACCCACCGTTCGAACCGCTGCTCAATACGCAGCGGACCATCTCAGCAAGCGGTGATCGCATCGTGTCGTTCACCCAGTTCCGAAATCCGGCAAACGGAAGATACGTGTCGCGTAACGACGTCATCTTCTACCCACCGGGTTACCTACTGGCAGAAAGCCGGCGCATCTTACTCCCGGGCGTCACGAGCCCAGAACTCCTCGTCGCCGCCTAGGCTCCTTGCTCCAGCAACATCGCGACCGCCCCTTCGGGGGCGGTTCTACTCTGGCACGGCCGGTATGCGTTGAATCTGCTGCTGAACCTCGGCCCACTGGGTCGAGACGCGCCACAGCCCGAGCGGCGTGCCGATCCCGACGACGATGCCGAGCACGGCCAGGACGTACTTCACCCACCCGGCCAGCTCGACTCTGCCTTCGCGCTTCTTCTGATCGTCGCGGCGCTCCTGCCTGAGCGCGTCGATGCTGGACTTGAGGTCGTCTAGTTTCGTGTCGACCCTGGCTCCGGCGCTTTGGATGGCCGCTATGGCTGTCGTGTTGCGTCTGATCATCTCGTCTAGCCCCTCCCGACCGTTGCCGTAAACCGTGTGCCGAAGGTTCTCTACGTCGCGTTGGAGGCGTTGCGCCTCGGTGTCACTGAGTGCCACGGTTGCCTCCAGGGGCGTGAGGATGGTGACGCGAAGATGTGCGCCTGGGTGGATGGTGGTTCGTCAGATAGGTTGCCCCGCCCGGGGTCTGATTCGGGCGGGGCCAGCGGTAGGGGGGTGTTGGTGGTGTTACATGGCCGGGCCTCCTCTCAGCGAGGGGCCTAGAGCCTGCCGAGCGCGGCTGTCACGACC
Organism: uncultured Nitrosomonas sp.; assembly: GCA_964612715.1. GTDB lineage: Bacteria > Pseudomonadota > Gammaproteobacteria > Burkholderiales > Nitrosomonadaceae > Nitrosomonas. The sequence goes on from CAZTCY010000041.1 coordinate 17,156, forward strand.
GCGCCGACGAACAAGCCGATGAGGAAGTTGACCCAATCGAAAGCGAACTTGCCGTCTTTCACGATGCCTCCCTTCTCAGCTACAGGGGAATGTGCGGTACGTGTTAAGCGCCAGCGTTGGGCTGAGGTGCGCGAACGCTCGACATCGAACCTCGGACCCGGTGACCACTACGGTTGTCGTCTCTCCCGCCGGGATGTCACCGAGGACGCAACCGAGGTCCACGCCTTCGAGGACCACGCACCGCTCGTCGCTAGTGGTCGCGCCGAGCACGCTGAGGGTCACGTTGTACAGGTCGGCTGTCGGCGCGATGGTGAAGGTGACCGTGTCGCCGTCCCGCTCGGCTTGCGGTGCCAGCGCGGGAACGCACGCAGCCAAGACCAGCAGCAACGCGAGTGGCAGGATGCGCCTCATACGGTGCCTCCACTGAACTCTGCGAGGAGCTTGTGTGCTTTATGTTCGATGGTCAACCTGAACGCCATCTGCAGGTCTGGCGCCAGTTCGCGAGCGTCAGCCAAGTCGTCCAGCAACCCGGCCACGATCTGACCGACCCTCTCGGCTCTCGGGTCGCCGACGGGCAGGTTGAGGCTGCCCAAGAGGTTGAGGATGAAGCCGGCGGCTGCCTGTAGTGGCGCTGGCAGTAACCCGGCTGCCAATCGCAGGGCGGCGACGATGGCGGCTATCACTTCTGCGCTGCCTTGACGATGCCGACGCCGAAGTCCCAACCGCCTGAGGATGCGATGAACGCCGAGATGCCCCATGTGAACGCTTCAGGTGTGGTCATCATGAGGTTGACGCCGAACAGCGACAAAGCGCCGGTACTGGCGAACAGCGACCCGCCAACGGCGAGGACGAACGACGCGATGACGGTCGAGAAGCCCTTGAGCGGGTAGATGTTGGCCTTGGTGAACGCCAGGATCAGCGTCACCATGCCGCCCCAGCCTGCGGCGGTCAGGAACCACGTGGCGGGCTTGCCGGGGTCGACGCCGTCAGGCAGTCCCTGCGCGAACGCGAACGCCGCGAACAGGGCGGTCAGCAGCAGTGTGAGTTTCAGCCTCATACAGCCTCCTAAAATGCAACTCCCCGGCCGTTCGGGCCGGGGTAGTGGTGTTTTTGCTGTGAACGGATTCGCCTCGTTGTGTTGACAGGCGCGCTGCCTATCAACGCCAGCCTTGATAGCGCCCGTGACGTGGACGCTGACGAGATACCGGGCCTCGATGGACCCGCTCACCCCCTCTCAAGGTGTGTGACTGCCAGCAATGAGCGACAGGTGCGACCACCTCCGATCGGAGTAGGAGCTACTGGCAAAGGTTGAAAGTAGTTATGAGCGAGTCTTGACGAAAGGAATCAAGCGAGAGTGCCGTCCAGCACGCTTTCTTACGGTTCGCTTTGAGGGCGAGTTTGACGGAGTTTGACGAAAGCGCAAATGCTCAGCGGCGTTGCCGCTTGCAGCGCGGGCTGCGGAACATCCAGCGCCTGAGCATCCAGGCGCGGTGCTTACGAGGCACGCGTCATGTCGAGCTTGTAGCTCCCGTCCGGCCGCCTGGTGCGGGTCACGTTCACGCCGTCGCGATCAACGAACGGCTGCCGCGACAGCGAAGCGGACAGCATCGCCACGGCCTTCCCGACCGTGGGACTGTTGTCCACCACGACCTCGTGCCGACCGAACCGCTGCACGCTCCCGTCGTAGAACTTGTCGAGGATGGTCAGCGCCTTCGACAGCGCAGCGCTGTCTGTCGCCCACTTGCGGGTGAACGAGAACAGGCCGGCCAGGAACGCGACCGGGTTGTCGGGGTGCGCGTGCGCGTAGGGGTACAGGCGCTTGATGAGGTCGGCGTAATCACCAACGGCCGAGGGCCAGTCCGCGTAAACGCGGAAGTCGGCGTTGACCTGCACGATCTTGCCGTCGACCTCCTCCCACGTCGGGAGGGTGACCTTCGCGCCCGTCCAGTACGGCGTGTGCTGACCGGTGGCCTTGACTCCCCAGAGGTTGCGGTACTTGTCGGCCAACTGGCTGCGGCCGAAGTTGGCTTCGTTCGCGGCGTGGACGGCTGCGCCTTCGGGGCTGAGTCGGTGCTTGCGGGCGGCGTTTTCGATAGTCGCCAGGAACTCGGTGTCGGTCAAGCGAGCGCTCCTCTCAACAACAGCCCGGTCGGGTGGTAGAGGTCGATGGGCTTGTCGATGCTCCCGCCGCTGGTGCCGCTGTAGCGAGTCCAGGCGGCGCGGCCGTACTCGGTGAGCCGTCCGTCGGGATCCCACGGCAGGAGGAGCTGTAAGCCGTAGCCCGCGTACTGGTCGTCGGTCCTGTCACCGCTGCCGACCGAGGTGGCTTCGCTGGCTGGAGGGAGCGTGCGCGTCTCCCCCGCCGGGGTCGTGTAGGTTCGGCTTGCCATGCCGCTGATGCCGTTCTTGACCGTGAAGTCGGCGGGCGTGCCTTGCAGGAGCCACCCGGCGACGTTGCGGGCGAAGCGCTGGAAGAAGTCCGGCGTGACGGGCGGGCCGAGGTCGAGCCATAGGGTGAGCGCGTCTGGGACGACCTGCTCCCCGTAGTTCGTCGGCATTTCGTACGCCTCGGACTGGACGGCCCACGACACGGTGCCGCGCGGGAACATCAGGCCGGGGCCGTACCCGGTGTCGTCCACCGTCACGCCCTGCTCGCGCTCCATGAAGGTCTTGACGTACAGCTCGACGCCGCTCCTGGCTTGGGCTTCTGGCTTGCCGAGGACGCGGCCCATGTACAGGGCGAGCACACTGCAACTCCAGTTGCTGTGCGTGCTGGCGCGCATGTTCGTCGGCCAGTCACTATCACCGGTGCAGCGCCTGAACGACCCGGGCACCCATCGGCCCTTGTACGTCTGCGGCACCTTGGCTGCGGGCGGGTAGGGGTGGTCGCCTGACCAGACGCGCTCGTAACCTCGGAACAGGTCGCGCCACTTGTCTGCGAGCTTGGCGTAGTCGTGACCGGCTGGGCTGACTGCGCCTCGGTTCTCGTGCAAGGCCAGCGCGACCCGAGCGAGCATCGACCAGGCCTTGGGACTGTCCGTCAAATGACTATCGTTGAGGTGGTACCGGGTCTCGGCCGGGTCTTTCAGCCACGGCAGGAACCACTCACCGTGCGGCTCGCGGCCGACCGAGGACGGCCAGGTGCGCCGCATACCCTCGATGGCGGCGTTGCCAAGCTCAGCCAAGAGGTCGAGCAGCCTGGCGTCTCCCGTGAGTCGGAGCAGGATGTCCAAGCTGCCCAGCGCCGAGGCGGGCGCTCCCCGGCCGATGGCGTAGCTGTTGCCGGTCCTGAGCGCCGCGAAGGCGCTTGCCTTGCCGGTGACGCGCCAGTAGTCGAGGATGCCGTCGTACACCCGCCGCTCCTCGCTCGTCATGACGCGGCCGTTGCGGTAGGTGCCGTCGAACGACCGGACCTTCAGGGACCACGCGACCGGCTCAGGCTGAGGCTCTGGCTCCACGATCACGGGCGGCAACTCCGGTTCGGGTATCGGCGTGGGCTCCTCGGGTATTTCGGGAGTTGGTGTTACCCCGACCAACTCGTCCAACTCGCCTGGCGTGAGCCCTGTCGGGTCGAGCACGAGGCAGTCGAGGCGCAGGCCGACCTCTCCGGTACCGACGCCGACCCTGTGCTGTCCTGAGAGCGTCCAGGCTCCGCAGTTGACCCACGCGTACCTGCCGTGAGTGGTGGGCCAGCAGCGGTAGACCTCGTGGCCCCTGACGCCAGCGTAGAAGGCGTCAGAGCGAGCGTCGGGTGCGTACACGCGAGCGTGAATCGTCCACACGCCGTCGCCAAGCTCGACCAGTGTCGTGGCGGTGAGTTCACCGTCGCCTGGTTGCTTCGCTATCAGGTCTGGCGAGTCGCCGACGCTGATAGCCCACGAGTCGTCGTGCGGCATGTCCGTGGCGTAGATGACAACCGGTTGTAACGCCTCAGGAGGCTCCGGTTCCGGGTCTACTGGCACCTCGGGTCCCGGCTCCTGCGGCTGCTCAGGGAGCGGCCCCGGCACGTCAGGCACCACGGGCGGACGACCGAACAGGCGACGGATGAACGCAATGAATCGCTGCCACAGGTTCACGGGGCCTCCAAACGAAAGCCCCGCCGTGAAGCGGGGCAACTTTCCGGCATGACTGCCACCGATTAGTCCAATATGTTCTCGGCGACAAACGCCGGAGAGGAAGATCGAGATGCTCGCAGTAGAGGTTCCCACCGCCCACGACCGCTGGAGAGACATCGACAACGCCTACAGGGACGGGCTCCCCGTGGAGCACAATGGAGGCGCGTACCTGGTGCTCAGCAAGGCACCGTGGCCGGGGTTCGGCTGGCGGTACCTGCTCATCCCCGTGGAGGAGGTCGAGGGGCTGGCCTAGGTCTCACCACACCCGCGCGTCGAGCCTCCCGCCGTGCCGCACCCAGGCGGCGATGAGCAACGCTGCGGAATAGACAAACCAGTTCTGCCCAATCGTCACGACGAACAGGCTCACGACCACCGCGAAGACGACGTGACGCACGGGAGCCTCCAATCAGCAGTGAGAAGCCCCGCTGGTAGGGGCGGGGCTGTGGTGGAACACTTCTCCAGGGAGGTTGCGACGATGGCCTACGATGCGGCGATGCTTGAGCAGCTCAAAGGGGCCGTACGGACACGGTTACCGCTGCCAGTGAGGCGGACCTACCGCCGCTGGCGCTTCTTCTACGATCCGCCCCCGTGGTACCTGCTGCGTGTCGACCTAGCGAGACGCCATTTATCCGGTCAGGGCCTCGAGATCGGCGCATTGCACATGCCTACCCGCCTACCGAGAGGAGCCTCCGCTCGATACGTCGACGTGATACCCAACCGGGCGCAGCGAACACGGCGCCCGAACCTCATAGACTGGCCGTTGGTTCGCGTCGACATCCTCGATGACGGGGAGACGCTCAGGTCGGTACCTGACCAATCCGTCGACTTCGTCATCGCGCACCACATGATCGAGCACACTCAGAACCCCATCGGGACGCTAGTGTCGTGGCTCAGGGTCACGCGCCAGGGCGGGACGCTGATGCTCGGGGTGCCGCATCGCGAAAAGACGTTCGACCGGCGGCGGGCGGGAACCACCGTCGAGCACGTAGTACGCGACTACCAAGAAGGCCCGGGTTGGAGTCGCGACGAGCACTATCTGGAGTACGCCACGCTGGTTGAGGAAGCCGAGGATCCCGCCGCGCACGCTGAGCAGTTGCGGGCACAAGGGGCGCGAATCCATTTCCACACGTGGACGGCGTCGGAGTTCACGGCGATGGTAGAGGCGTGCCACTCAGCACTGGGGTTGCCCCTGGACCTGCTAGAGGTTGACGAGGTGGCGGACACGAACGAGTTCGTTGTTGTGCTCAGGAGGACCTAGCCGGTCAGAGACCCCATTTGTCGAGCAGGTAGCCCTCTAGTAACCCGCGCTCGACGGTCGTCAACACCCGAGGCGCGAGGACGACCTCGCAGATGTCGCCCTCCCAACTGTCTGCTGACGCTCCGATAGACGCGCCCGTGCTGTCGGTGTTCGCGAAGCTGGCGGGAGAGGACGGCAGCGCCTCGAAGCCGGTGAACAGGCCGTCGTCCCACCACAGCACGCGGTCGGCTGCGACGTTCAGTTCTGACGTTTCGAGTTGGAGCACGTCGTCAACCCAGGGCGTGCCGTACACGAACGAGCTGCTGGCGCCGTCCGCCTGCCGGTAGAGCAGGCGTCGACGGAACGACTGCGCAGTTCCCAGCCCCGCCGCCACGTACCGGGCATTCGAGCCGGTACCCACCGAGATGTTGAGGATGACGCCGATGCGCGTCCGGTCGGCGTTCATGGCCACGATGGCCGCCGACGCGCACGGTGCGTTTCTCAGCAGCCCGTTGGTGCCGGTCGCCAGCCAGTCGCCGCCATCGAACCTCACGGTCGACCGGCCATTGTAGGCGTTCGGGACCAGGGTCGGACGCGCCGAGCCAGTCGCCTGCGTGAACGAAAGCGATGACGCCTTGTCCACCCATTGACTTACCGCCCCGCCGCCAGCGTCCGTGATCGTAGAGGAGTCGTCAGCGTCCAACCACAGTTGCAGTCCGGGCAGGTCGGCGGGAGTCCACGGCGCGGCCCCACCCCCAACCCACTCCCCGCCCCGCCTGAGCTTGAGCGCGTTACCGAACGTCAGCATCAGTCCCAGTCCTCGCTGTCATCCCACATGTCGCCAGCGGCGGCGTTGCTCGGGTCTGCACTCCCGCGCCACAGGACACAGCCAGCGGTCGGTCTAGCCACGCCGTCATCGTCGCCGTGAACCACGATGACCAGACCGTCAGCCGGGGGTATGCCACCGCCACTCGGCGCGTCCACGAACTCAAGCCCGTCCGCTTCCTCGTTGACCGCTACGAGCTTCCCGGCCTGGTCGGCGTAGGTGCTGGGGGCGTCGGTCAGCGCCAGGAACGTCGCAGCGCCAGGGTCACCATCAGCGCCCTTGAGCGCCAGTGGGTCCCAATCGGAACCAGGCGGCTCCTGCGAGGTCGTGGTGTTCGCGACGTAACTGCTACCGCCGTGACTGACAGCCTGGCCAGCGGTGTACTCGCCAGCGCTCCAAGGACCAGTCCACTGCGGGGAGCCGTCAACGCCGGGAGAACCGTTGCTCCCAGGCGGCCCGACTAGGCTCGTGCCTGACCCCCACGTTCCCGACTTCGGGCCGTACACCACCCACGCGGTCGTGTCGATGTAGAAGTCCCCGTCGACACCCTCGGTGGTTGGTGCGCCGCTGCCGGACAGGACCGTGCGGCCGTCGAGCCCCGGAGCGCCGTCGTTGCCGTCGCCCCCAGCGGGCCCGGTGAGGTTGCCCGCGAGCGTCCAGGTCGAAGCGCCCGTCTTGACGTAGTAATCACCAGAGGCGGAGTCGAGGTAGAAGTCGCCGACCACCCCCAGCCCGCCGTCGGGAGCGCCGCTGCCCGCGTGCCACACCGAACCGTCAACGCCGGCAGCGCCGACCAGCGACTCAAGCCACTCGGCCTCACTGCCGACGAAGCCGCCCTCGACCGCTACCTCGTACGCGGACGCGCCGTCCTCACCGTCACCACCAGCAGCGCCCACGAGCGAAGCGAGCCACGCCGCCTCGTCACCGCTGAAGCCCTCGCTGACCGCGACCTCGTAGGCAGACCTGCCATCGGGACCGGGCGGGCCGGGAACCGTCGAAGCCGGACCAGTATCCCCCTGCTCGCCCTTGTCACCACGCGGGATCGTGAACTTCAGAACCGCAGCACTCGACGTGCCCGTGTTCTCAACATCAGCCTCGGACCCCGGAGCGCCAGTGACCACATCACCAACAGCAACCGACGCGGCAGTGCCAGGAGGACCAGGGACGGTCGAATCCTGACCAGCGGGACCGGGTTCGCCAGGGTCGCCCTTGCCAGCCAGGAGAGTCCACGGGCCGGATGGGGGTTCGTCACCCGTCGTCGTGGAGAGCGTGTAGTAGGAGGAGCCGCCGAACGTGACCAGGTCGTTCTCGACGTACTCGGTGTCGCCATCCCAAGGGCCACGGGGGACGAAGGGGCCGCCGGGGAGACCGGTGCCACCTGGCGGACCCTGGACGCCCACGACAGTAGTGGTCGTCACCCCCACCGCGATCAGCGTCGAAGCCACCTCCTGCTCGATGAGCGTCTGGATCACGGCGTCACTCAAGGTGCGCCACCTCCAAATCGACCGCGAAGAAACCCTCAGCCGTCGTCAGCCGGTCGGTGGGACTGAACTCGATCGTCAGTTCCCAGGACAGTTCTTCAAGCTTCAGCCAAGCGCGCGAATCCTCCGGCAGCAGCTCCACGGCGACCTTCCCCGCCGCCGCGTCCGTGATCGTCACTCGGCCGCTGGCGTCATCCGAGAACCATGACCACGCGGGCGTCTTGCGAGGCTCCTTCGCGACGCTGAACTCGACCCGCGCACCCGTGATGTTCAGCGGGGTCGTCACCGAGCCGGTCGTCTGCGTGCTCGTGAACGCGAAGCGCAAGATGTCACCCTGCTTCACTGCGAGCGTCTGCTTGTTGGCGACAGCCACGCTGACCTCCAATGAGAAGGCCGCCCGAAGGCGGCCGATAGGCGGATGGGATGAAGTGCTATGCAGCGAACAGGAACGTCGGTTCGGGCGGTACTTGTCTGTCGGTGAACCCGACACCCGAGCACCAGCGCAGGAACTCCGCGGACGCGATCAATGCAGTGACGGTTACAGGTGGCTGACGCTGAACGCTCCCGCACCGATGGTGAACACGTCCTCGTCGAGCACCTCACGCGGGGTCGTCAACGCGCCCCAGTACAAGACGTTCCCCGAAGTCGAGGCGTCCATGACTGCAGCGTGCGTCACGGTGCCCCAATCGTCCGTGGCCTGCGGGAACTCGATGTCCTGGTCGTTCACTACCACCCCATCAGACTCCGTCCAGTCGGCTGCTTCGACCTGGACCCTGGCGTAACCATCACCGGCCAGCTCGGCCGACGGAGTGTTGGCCTCAAGGCCGGTAGCTGCCGTGAACAACGCCACGTACAAGGAGTCGCCGGGGGTGGTGAGGCTCCCGGAGTTGTTCTTGAACAGCAGTTGCGCGACCTTGGCTGCCAAGTAGGTACTGAAACTAGCCATCGGTTCTCCTCACGGTGGGGTCACGCCCCACTTCAAAC
>CAZTCY010000042.1:0-25765 GCA_964612715.1 uncultured Nitrosomonas sp.
GACCGCCAGTTGCAGAACACCATCTACCAGTTCGATCACCGCCAGGGCGTGGTGCAGAAGATCGACGAGGATTCACGCCAGCTCGCCGAAGCACTGGAAGCCGGCGTGCCGATCATCATCACCACGCTCCAGAAATTCCCGTTCGTGTCCGGGCAGCTGGCCAAACTGAGCGAAGAGCGCGGGGAAGGCAGCAAGAGCCATCTGCCCACGCGCAAGTACGCAGTGATCATCGACGAAGCCCACAGCTCGCAATCGGGCGAGACGGCGACTGAGCTCAAGGGCGTGCTGGGTGGCGCCGAGCTGCGCAAGAAGGCGCAGGAGATGGCCGAGGAAGAAGGCGAAGTCGAGCTGGAGCGCCTGTTCCGTTCCATGGCCAAGCGCGGCAAGCAGCCGAACATGAGCTTCTTCGCCTTCACCGCCACGCCCAAGCACAAGACGCTGGCGATCTTCGGCCGCAACGGCGAACCCTTCCACCGCTACACCATGCGCCAGGCCATCGAGGAAGGCTTCATCGAGGACGTACTGAAGAACTACGTCACCTACAAGACCTACTACAAGCTGATCAAGAAGGCTGAGGACGATCCCAACGTCGAGCGCAAGAAGGCGGCCAAGGCGCTGGCCCGCTTCATGCGTCTGCACCCACACAACATCGGTCAGAAGACCGAAGTGATGGTCGAGCACTTCCAGCACTTCACCCGTCACAAGATCGGCGGGCATGCCAAGGCGATGGTGGTCACCGGCTCACGCCTGGAAGCCGTTCGGTACAAGCAGGCGTTCGATCGCTACATCGGGGAGAAAGGTTATCCCATTAAGAGTCTAGTAGCGTTCTCCGGCAAAGTCGAAGATGACAAGATCCCGGAAAAGACTTACACCGAGGTCGAAATGAATTACGGCCTCAAGGAGAAGGAACTGCCTGACACATTCGCAAAGCCGGAATACCGTGTGCTGCTGGTGGCCGAGAAGTACCAGACGGGATTTGACCAGCCGCTACTGCATACGATGTATGTGGACAAGCGGCTGGCAGGGATTCAGGCAGTACAGACGCTGTCCCGCCTGAATCGAACCCACCCGCTTAAAGATGACACCTTCGTGCTCGATTTCGTCAATAACCCGGATGAAATCCAGGAAGCCTTTCGCCAGTACTACGAAGGCTCTGTGATGGGTGAGCAGGTCGATCCCGACAGGCTCTACGAAGTCAGGGCTGAGCTGGACGCATCGGGAATCTACCTGTTAGCTGAAATAGAAGAGTTTTCACGCATCTTCTTTGCGCCCAAGCGCCGCCAGAGCCCTGGCGATCACAGAGCGATGAACGCCTTGCTAGACAAGGCTGTAGAGCGGTTCAAGCAGCTACAGGACAGAGAGGAAGAAGAGGCCGAGTTGTGGCGCGGCAAGCTTCAGGCATTCCGAAATCTGTACAGTTTCTTGAGCCAAGTGATTCCGTATCAAGATAGCGACTTGGAGAAGCTGTTCACGTATCTGCGTCACTTAGTCTTGAAACTGCCTAGACGCAAAAGCGGTCCGGGCTATCAGTTCGATGAGGAAGTCGAGCTGGACTATTACCGTCTGCAGAAAATCAGTGAGGGTTCGATCAGCCTGAACGAAGGCTATGCCAGGCCGCTGGATGGTCCACGCGAAGTCGGCACAGCAGAAGCCCGTGAAGAATACGTAGCATTGTCCCGTCTTATCGATATCATCAATGAGCGTTTCGGTTCCGAATTGAGTGAAGCGGATCAACTTTTCTTTGATCAGATAGCAGAGGTTGCCAGCCGGAATGAAGCCTTACGTAAGGCAGCCGAGGTGAATTCACGCGACAAATTTCAACTGGTTTTCCGTCAGGTGCTGGAATCACTGTTCATTGAGCGCATGGAACTCAACGAGGAATTGTTTACCGACTACATGAGCAAACCGAAATTACAGGAGGTGATTTCCAAATGGTTAGGCAACCAGGTGTATGACCGTTTAGGTGGATTGAAAGGGAATTCTGATTATCCGGAGGCGTGATGACGAAGAAAGAAAACAGCTTGATCTTTGCTCCTTTATCCGCCCCCCCCAGTTGGGTGATTTGGATGAGGCGATAAACTGATTTAACTTCTATCTTCCAGATGATGAAACCGTATGTTTACAATTCACCCTGTGCCGCGCCAGATAAAGCGGTGTCCAGGCGTGAGGCAGTTTATGCACGAAATGATAGCGCGCGACATGATAACTGGGATCGAAGCCGTAGAAATTGAGCTGCATTTGATGCAGTTCTTCATCGCGGTAGTGTTGCAGCGGCTTTTCCTGTTCATCGTTTCTGCGGCGCTGTATTTTCTGCTGTAAACGCGCGGCATAATCCGGCGCACGGGCGAGTTGTTCAGCCAGATTTTCGATTCTTTTCACAAACGCAGCGCGATCGAGCGCAAAGCTGGCGTCGATCAATCCGGCTGCATTGGCTGTGCTGGCGCTTATCGGCAAACGGTTCTGCGTGAGCGCTATGGCCTTATCCCAGCCGACGCGTTTAGGCAGCAGATATGTCCAGTATTCCGAACCGTACAGATTACCCATGCTTTTGTAATGCGGATTCAGGATGACGCTTTCCCGGGCATACACAAAATCCGCGGCCAGTGCCAGAAAAACACCCCCCGCGCCTGCATTGGCCTGCAATGCGGCAATGGTGAATTGCCGGCCGTTGGTGATGATGGCCTGCGCCAGATCGTTCATCGCGTTGATGTTGCACCAGGATTCATCAGCGGGACTTTCAGCGGCTTCAATGTGATTGAGATGGATGCCGTTTGACCAGTAATCCGAGCCACCCATGAGCACAATCACTTTAATATCCCTGAGTACCGCTTGCAGGTAAGCCTGCCGCAAACGTTCGCATTGACCGGTATCCATCGCGCCGTTATAAAACGCAAAGTGCAGATAACCAACGGCGTTTTTTTGTTCAAACCCGATGTCGCGATAAGTGACAGAATGCCTATCCGCAAAGGCGTCACAGGCAATTTCGGGCACATCGTTCAAAATAGCTTTAGAGAATTGCTGCAATGCGCGTGTTGCGCCCAGTTTAAATAGCTGGGTATCTTCCGATTGCCCGGCTTTGCGTTTCAAATGCCCGATCCATACTGCGCCATCCGTTGTTGCCCGGCAAATGGCATTGTTCCGCCGGGCGATGAGTGTTCCCGGCTCTCCCGTCAAATGGCCTTCAGTCTGCGCGTCAAACAGATACCACTCCGTGCCGCACAGCTTATCAAGCACGCCGGGGAATCCATCGGCTGCGTTAATTTTTTTCAAAACTGTGCGGGTGTCATCGGTTTTCCAGTCGATGGCACGATCGGTCTGGCGAATCGGTGCGTGCAATCTACCGTGAACACCATTGCGTGAATAATCCAGCAGCTGCGGTCTGAAGTTTCCGGCAGCAAAACGTTCAATCGCACGCAGTACCGCACTAACCGCCGCTTCGGTCACTTCATTGCGGTACAGACTGCTCTTCCGGGTCAAATGCACGGGCGGCATCGCGAACGTTTCCGCAGCCCAGATATCACCGGCATCCATCTCCGCATTGGCCTGCAGAACGGTCACGCCCCATTCTCTTTTTTCCTGCATCATCGCCCAATCCAGCGCGGATGGGCCACGGTCTCCAACGATGCCGGGGTGAACGATAAAACACGGAATCCTGCGCCAGATATTTTCAGGGATCGCGCGTTTCAGGAAAGGCGCGATGATCAGTTCCGGCTGAAACACCGACACAGCCTGAGTGGTAACAGCATCATTGATATCGAATTCGATGGAAACAGTGTGGCTACGGGATGACAATTCGATAAACAGACGTTGCGTCAGGCTGTTGAAACTATGCGTCAGGAACAGGATTCTCACTGAGTTTTAATCGCTCACTGCACAACGCCAACTCAACAAATGCGCGGCAACTGATCGCCGCTGAGCCAGTCGACCACACGCTTGCCGCCAAAGCGGGTTTCCATCTGCACAAAACAATGGCTGTCTTCGATGATGTCGCCGATAATAACGGCATCCTGCCCCAGCGGATGCGCGCGCATCACTTCCAGCAGCCGATCGGCATCCTGCTGTGCGCAAATGGCGATGAGCTTGCCTTCGTTGGCCACGTACAGCGGATCGAAGCCGAGAAACTCACAAGCCGCGCTGACTTGTTCTTTCACGGGTATGCGATTTTCATGCAGCATCATCCCGACCCCGGATTGCTGCGCAATTTCATTGAGCGATGCCGCGATGCCCCCGCGCGTCGGGTCACGCAGCACATGCATATCCGGTACCGTTTTAACCATCGCAGCGACCAGTTCATGCAGCGCGGCGGTATCGGATTCGAGCGTGCCGTAAAAGGAAAAATCTTCACGCGCCAGCATAACGGCAATACCGTGATCGCCGATTGTGCCGGAAACCAGTATTTTGTCTCCCGGTTCTGCACGTTCCGATGAAATATGAACGCCTTCCGGCACCATACCGATACCCGTTGTGGTAATAAAAATGCCGTCCCCACTGCCCTGTTCGACGACTTTGGTATCCCCGGTAATCACCGGAACCGGTATCGCATGCGCGGCGGCGGCCATGGATGCCACGATGCGTTTGAGATCGGCCAGTGGAAAGCCTTCCTCGAGAATAAAACCGGCAGACAGATAAAGCGGCCTGGCGCCCGACATGGCGATGTCGTTAACGGTGCCATGCACGGAGAGACTGCCGATATCGCCGCCGGGAAAAAACAGCGGCGTGACAACGTGACAGTCCGTCGACATGACCATGCGTCCGCTACCGACCGGAAAGCATGCCTGGTCGTTCATTTGCCGCAAATAGCCATTATCGAATGCAGTGATGAAAAGCTGGTCAATGAGTTGTGTCATGGCGCGTCCCCCGCTGCCGTGCACCATTTCCACCCGGCCATGCCTGAAATCGAGTTTGCGCGTATAAACCGGCTTTCTTTTACCTGCCTTCTGCATCAATGCACCTTTGCAGCGTCATCGTTATCATGCTCACGGAACCGTCCGTAACGATAATACGCCGCGCACGCGCCTTCGGACGATACCATGCAGGAACCCAGGGGATTATCCGGCGTGCAGACCGTGCCGAAAATACTGCAATCGCGCGGATGCTTGACGCCACGTAGAATCGCGCCACATTCACAGGCTTTGTGATCGGCTAGCGATAAAACCGGCAAGGTAAAACGCTGTTCGGCGTCAAATGCTGCAAAACCGGATTTAATGCGCAGTGCGCTGTAGGGCACAACACCCAGGCCGCGCCATTCAAACGACCGGCGCAGTTCGAACACTTCGGCCACCAGCCGTTGCGCCTTGAGGTTACCGTCAGGCAGCACCGCGCGGGTAAATTCGTTTTCCACTTCGGCACGCCCCGTGTTCAGTTGCCGGATGAGCATTAAAATCGCCTGCATGACGTCCAGCGGTTCAAATCCGGCGATCACGACCGGTTTCTGAAATTCCTCGGCAAAATAGGCATACGGTTTGCTGCCGATGATCGTGGAAACATGCGCCGGGCCAATGAAACCATCCAGCCGCACCAGCCCCAGTTCACGTATTTCCGGCGACTGCAGAATATGCGAAATCGCCGATGGCGTTAAGACATGATTGCAGAAAACAGTGAAATTGGTTAATCCCAGCATCCGCGCCTGCTTGATTACGACAGCCGTCGGCGGTGTGGTGGTTTCAAAACCGATAGCGAAAAAAACCACCTGCCGCTGCGGATTTTGCAGTGCAATTTGCAACGCGTCCGCGGCGGAATAGATCATCCATACATCCGCGCCGTGCGCTTTTTGTTTCAGCAGACTGTCGCCCCGCGCGGTCGGCACGCGCAGCATGTCACCGTAACTGCACACAATGCATCCGGGTATCTGCGCAAGCTGTATCATGTTCTCCAACCGCCCCATCGGCAGGACACACACCGGGCAGCCAGGACCGTGAATCATATGGATGTTGCCGGGCAGCATACTAGGAATGCCATAACGTGAAATGGCATGTGTGTGGCCGCCGCAAAATTCCATTAAATAATAATCGCGGTGCGGATCAGCTTCAGCCGCTATCTTCCGGGCTATTTTCTGCGCAACCGTACCGTCACGGAAGGGGTCGATATACTTCATGCGATTTCACATTTAATCGGGCAAATCAATCTTCATCGTGATCGATTGATGCCGACAAGTCTTCAAACAACTGCAAAGTGTGTTCCGCTTCCGCAAGATCGAGCTTTTGCAAGGCATAGCCCGCATGCACGATGACATAATCGCCGGCCTGGATATTTTCAACCAGCGCCAGTGAAATCGCTTTCCGGATACCGCCCAGATTGACGACGGCACTATCATCGGCAGTGAGCTCTTCGACAAGCGCGGGTATTGCCAGACACATGGATTTGACTCTTTATAAACCAAAACATAACATTGCGAAAGAATCATGACATAATCATAATCTACACGTTCATTACACGACAAAATGGAAAATTCTTATGCATAATCTGCTTAAACTATACCGCAACAGTTGTATCGTTATCAGTATATTTTTCGTTTTGATGCTGCCCGTCAGCGTTTCGGCCAGTGAAGTATGGATCAATGTCGATACAACAGCACATACTTTGACCGTTATGCAGGGTGATCAGATAAAAAAGACCTTTGAAAATATCGCACTAGGACGTTACGGTACAACCTGGTATAAAAAAACGCTGGATGACAAGACACCGCTTGGCATGTTCAGAATCGGCTGGATTAACGAACAAAGCCGTTATTATCGTTTTTTTGGACTGGATTATCCTAACCGGGAAACCGCGCAGCGCGCACTGGAAGAAAATACCATCACAGAAGATACATGGCGCTCCATTCTGCGTGCCACCAATCAGGAAAGAACACCGCCGCAAAATACGGCACTCGGTGGTTATATTGGCATTCATGGTATTGGCCGCGGCGATCCCTCAATACACGACCAGTTTCACTGGACTAACGGCTGCATTGCCTTAACCAATGAACAGATTGATCAATTAGGCAAGTGGCTGAAGCCCGGCGTCTGGGTTAAAATTTATTAATCCCCCGGCAAGTCACGTCATTCAAATCATTATTACTACACTTGATATGTAAAAATATCAAAATATACATGGAAGCCATTTATTTTACTGAACAAATCAGCTAATATTCCGGTAGCTACTGATAAAAATCAGGAGTGATTACATAAATGATCGAGTTTACATGTAATTTAAACAAAAGGTATTTAAGAAAGAGGAGATTTAAATAATGGTTAAAAACATCAAACGTACTTTGGTATTAGCAGTCACAGCGGGCGCATTCGTTGTTTTAACGGGCTGCGCAACAACGGAAGATTTAAGTAAAACCAGAACAGACTTACAATCTCAAATCGATCAACTGCGTTCTGATGTATCCGCAGCCAAATCTGACGCAGCTGCTGCTAATGCAAAAGCAAACGAAGCTGTCAGCATTGCGAACGAAGCCAATAACCGGTCAAGAGATACCGCAGAAAAAATTGACCGCATGTTCAGAAAAACGATGCAGAAATAATTGTTATACAAACGTTTAGCAGTTCAAAGCCCCTCTCATGAGGGGCTTTGCTTTGGAAGCGCTTCAGATCTCCTTATCATCCGCCAGTACCGCCCGATCGTGCGCCCAGGCGCGCAGCTTGCCGATGCGTTCCGCCATCACCACGGATAACGGACGCGTCCGCTCAAGTTCGTGCAAGACATCCACTGGCGTCAAGTCGGCTTTGCCGCTGTGATTATTACGCGCAGTCGCCTCGAATATAGCGGAGATAATTGCCTGCTCAATTTCTGCACCCGAAAAATTTCTCGCGTTTGCGGCAAGCGCTGCCAAATCAAAGTTTTCAGGCTCGTATCCCCGTTTCTTCAAATGAATGGCAAAAATCTGCTCGCGCGCTACTGAATTGGGAAAATCCACAAAAAAGATTTCATCAAAGCGGCCTTTCCGGATCAGCTCCGGCGGCAAAGTTGAGATATCATTCGCTGTTGCAACAATAAATACAGGCTTCACGGCATTGCTGCGTTCAGACAGCCAGGTCAGAAAAGTCCCCAATACACGCCGCGATACACCACCATCCTGCTCCCCGCTATCCGCACCCAGGCCTTTCTCAAGCTCATCAATCCACAATACACACGGTGCCATGCCTTCTGCGGCTTCCAATGCAGTTCTCAGGTTTCGCTCACTCTCGCCATAAAACTTGTTATAGATTGCACCAAAATCCAGCCGCATCAGCGGAACACCCCATTCTCCCGCAATTGCGCGCGCGGCCAGACTTTTACCGCCACCCATCACACCCAGCAGCAGCATTCCTTTTGGCCGGTCAATCGAAACATGCGTCAGATCGAGAAATGGCTTATAGCGTAACGCCGCCCAGTGTTTCAAACGCGTCAGTCCGCCAACCGCATCGAATTTGATCGTCGATTCCTCAAACCCAAGCACGCCGGCACCACCCAGCGCCTTATGCTTTATCGCCAGGATACGGCGGATATCCTCTTGATTAATTTCACCATCCGCACGCAATGCCTGACGAACCAGGCGACGCACATCCTCGAATTCAAGGCCCAGCAAATGCATGATCAATAAATTAACCGTACGCTTGTCGCCGCGTACTTTGTTGCCATTTTGCGTATGATACAACTGTGCCTCATTGATCACGATCGATCGTATATCGTCCCGCGTCGGCAGCCGCGGCTTGAAATGCCCGGCCAGCCGCAGCAGTTCCGATGGCACATCTTCCAGTGTCGGACTCACAAAAACCAGGGTGCGCGCGCATTTTGCGTGATCCATCGCGATTTCGCGTATCAATCGTACCGCGACAGCATCCTTGAATCCCGGATGCGCATCACACAAGACATATATACCGTTCTGAGAAGATTTGTCGATATGCCTGAGACAATCAATCAAATCATTCGTCTGGTATATTCCCCTACCCTGCGTCTCTCCGGCCGGGTGGGCAACATGTAATCCACCAGCAAAACCACCGCTGGTTCCCGTGGCACGTCCAAGCCCATCAACAATGCTCCAGTACATCATTAACTGATTTTCCAGGCTGGAAGCCTGTGTCAGCAATTTCAAGATACGCGGTTCCTCATGTGTTTCAATCAGAATCAGCGGCACCCGGGCACGGAACAAGGCAGACAGTTCGTTAATTTCGGCACGTTCATTCATAAATCATCAACCTATCAATAGAAATCCGGTTATTTGCAAAATACTCATGCAACGGCGTCATTTTCCGCCACCTTGAATCTGAATCTCAAAACATGGATACAAAATGAATAATACGGAAACACGTGCTTACTACTTGATTAACCAGTCCATTAATATGGTATCTTGCGCGGATGTTGAGATTGCTGCCCTTTCTACTTACTTTTCTTTTAATGTTGCCACCCGGTCAATATGCAAAGGCGTTTGATCTCGGCACAGAACGCTTACGCATCAGCGGTTTTGGCACGCTCGGACTTACCTGGGGCGGAAAAAAGAATTACGGCATTCAGAAGGAACATATCCATTCCCCCCAGCATGGCAACGTTTCCATACTCACCGACTCTGTTTTTGGCTTGCAGCTGGATTTTAATATCGCCAAAAATCTGGATGCCACCATCCAGGCGGTTGCAGAAGACCGGATACGCCAGGATTTCAACAATATTGTCGACTGGGCTTACTTAAGTTACAAACCAACGTCCAATTCGGTCATTCGTGCCGGAAGGATGGGCGTGGATCTGTTTATGCTGTCTGAATACCGCAATGTCGGATATGCCTATCTGTGGACACACCCCGTGATCGAGTTCTATAAACCGGTTTCCTTAAGTCACTATGAAGGTTTCGATTTCAGGTATTCCCGCCGGATCAATCCCGGCTATTTCGAATTCAAGGTTTTTGGCGGACAAACCGGTTCGGATATTGATGTGGGCAGTGGCGAACTCAATTTGAGGATGCGCCCCTTCGTAGGATTCAATACTTCTTTAGAAGACAATGACTGGAAAATCAGACTCACGTATTCGACAACGAACACGGCATTTATCAAATCCCCCGCTAATCCATTCGTAAATGCTTTGAACCGGGTGCCTCAGACTGCATGGCCACAAGCCGCTGCGCTGCATGACCGATTAAAAGGCGTTAATACGCAAACACATTATTTTTCTGTCGGCTTTTCTTATGATAAGCACAACTGGGTTGTTCAATCCGAATTCGCGCTGATCGCATCCCGATGGGTCAGTGTCGATATGACCAACGGTTATCTCAGCGCCGGCAGGCGCGTTGGTCCGGTGACATTCTACACGGTAGGATCATACGCCAGATCCAGCAGCCATCCGCGCGTCGATCAGAATCAAATCTTTTCTGCTGATTTGCTGGACCTGGCGACTGTCACGCAGAATCTGCTCAACGCCTTGCATATCGATCAAAACACCGTTTCAGTCGGCCTGCGTTGGGATTTTCACCCTAAGGCAGCCTTGAAAGCCCAGTGGGATCATACCTGGACCAGAAAGCACGGCGGAGGATTGCTGGAACTCAAAAAACCGCTTGACCACGATATAACACTGAACACGTTCAGCGCTAATCTGAATTTTGTATTTTGATCATGCGACTCCTGGTCATTTTAACAACACTGATCATTTTTCTGCCGTTCCAGGCACTCGCTGATATCGTCGTTATTGTTAATCCCAGAAGCAATATCACTGCACTGACACATCACCAGATCATCGACATTTACATGGGCCGCAATCCGGGATTGGTAGATGGTCATAAATTGCAGCCTTATGATCAGGCACCGGATTCGTCCATACGTACCGACTTCTATTACGGCATCACAGGAAAACCCGTTTCCGCCATTAATGCATACTGGGCAAGGCTATTATTTACCGGGCGCGCTGCTCCGCCAAAACTGGTTGCCGATAACAGCGAAATGCTGGACATCATCGAAAAAAACCCGACGGCTATCGGCTATCTGGATAAACGCGATTTAAACGGGCGTGTCACTGTCGTCTACACAATTAAAATACAAAACAGGGAATAAACAGAACATTCAATCCCCGGATATATTTCCACTGCATACTTTCCATGCTTCAGTTGTGTAAATTTTGATTCGCGTCAGGCTCCTGGTGGTCAGCATACTGCAAAAATTCAACCGCAGGTACAGGCCTTGAATAAAGAAAACCCTGCGCATAATCGCAGCCAAAATTCATTAATAATTGCTCCTGTTTCCTGGTTTCAACCCCTTCGGCAATGGTTCTGATATCCAGTTTGTGCGCCATCACGATAATCGCTTCAACCAGCGCACGATCGGTATCACTTTCAGTCAGCTGCTTGATAAATGACTGGTCAATTTTCAAATAATCGATATCAAATTTTTTGAGATACGACAGTGAAGAAAACCCGGTGCCGAAATCATCAATGGAAATCTCGATACCGTGGTTACGGAATTCCAGCAAACGCTCCTTCACAACAGGAGAATCCTTGAGTAATAAACCTTCAGTGATTTCCACATTGATACAATGCCCGGGTAAACCCGACTGGTATAAAAAATCGGCAAAGGGAAATTTGCTTTTTTGTTTGAACTGAACCGGCGACATATTGATACTCACTTGCAGGATCTGGCCGGTTTTTTCATACCATTGTTTAATCAACTGGATACCCTGTTCGCAAACTTGTTCAGCAATTTCAATAATCAAACCGCTATGTTCGGCCAAAGGCACAAAACTGACCGGACTGACCATGCCGAGCCGCGGATGTTTCCAGCGCAGCAAAGCTTCGGCTTTAACGATTTTTCCATGAGACAAATCAATAATCGGCTGATAATACGTCAGCAGTTCATTATTTCTGACCGCCTGCCTGAGATCATGCATCAATACCATTTTTTCGATGGCAACTTTCTGCAGCATCGGTGTGAAAAAACTGAAACGATTACGCTCTTCCTTTGCGGCATACATTGCCTGATCGGCATGTTTCATGAGACTGTCCAGATTGTCGCCATCTCTCGGATAAAGCGCAATACCTATGCTCGTGGACACATGGTATTCCACCGGGTCAGCTTCCAATATAAACGGATTGTTCAATGACTGAATGACATCCTGTGCGATATTTCCGGCAAGCCTTCCATCATCGACATTGGATAAAATCACTGCAAATTCGTCCCCACCCAATCGCGCTACCGTATCGGCTTCCCGCACGCAGTCTAAAATCCTTCTCCCCACTGCTTTCAGTAATTCATCACCCCTGTCATGACCAAAGGTATCGTTAATATCCTTGAAATGATCCAGATCGAGAAACAATAATGCCAGGGATTGTTTATTATGCAACGCCTGTTTCATATCCCGCTGCAATCTTTCCTTAAACAGATTCCGGTTAGGCAGTTGTGTCAGTTGATCGTAGTTTGCCTGTTTGATAATCAACGCATCCTTCTGCTTTTTCTCGGTAATGTCGGAAAATTGCGCAACATGAAAATTTATTCGCCCGTCAGGATGCCGGATAATATTCATCGTCATCCATTTCGCATGGACACTGCCATCTTTCTTTCTATCCCAGACTTCTCCCTGCCAATGGTCCTTTTGCATGAGTGCAGACCACATATTTCTGCAGGAAGCCTCGTCCTGATGCTCAGAACAAAATATTCCGGGATTTTCGCCCACGATATCCTTGGCTTCATATCCCGTCATACGTGTAAATGCCGGATTGATTTGTATAATCCGGTTATTCTCATCCATGATCATAATCGCTTCACTGCTTGACTCGTAAATAGTACTCGCCAACAGCATGGAATCATAGGCTTTTTTCTGCTCGGTAATATCTTCATAAATGCCAAGCACGCCAATAATTTCTTCGTGCTTATTGCGCAGCGGTACTTTCGATGTCCGGACCCAGACAAGCTTTCCGTCCGAGGTTGTCTGAGGTTCTTCGTAACCGAGTTTGGAAATACCTGACGTAATCACGTGGCAGTCGTCGCGCCGATATGTTCCGGCAAGGTCATGCCATTGCAACTGGTAATCATCCTTGCCGATCAAATCTTCAGGCGACATCTCTCCACTGTCTCTCGCAAACACAGAATTGCACCCCAGATACCGCAGTTCCTTGTCCTTCCAGAATATACGCGCGGGAACAGTATCAATGACAGTTTTAAGTAAATTGTGTGCATCTTCCAGTGCAATGTCTTTTTGGCGCTGTTCAGAAACATCAATTAAATAGCCAATTAATTCATTAGTCTTTGCAACAGGATTACGAATAATATTCAGTTCATCCCTCATCCAGCGCCAACTGCCATCCTGATGCTGGAACCGGTATTCATGCGTATGCCGCCCCTGGACAGATAAGTCAGAAAGTTTGTCGAGAACGTGATCGCGGTCTTCAGGGTGCGTGCGATCAATCCAGAAGCGGGTATCATCAAGAAATTCCCTTACGGTGTAACCTAATATTTTAGTCACGTTAGCACTGATAAAGGTTACCCTGTAGGGTGGAATGCTTTCACAGGTATAAATAATGGCGGGTGCCGAGGAAAATAAATAATCCGAACGTTCATTTAATGTCCGTAAAGAATTTTCTATTTTCTTGCGATCCGAAATATCGGAAATGATGCCGACATAGCCCAATACCTTGCCGGTTTCATCCATTTTGATATCAGCCTGACTCACAACCCAACGGGTTCTGTTGCCATGCAACTGGAAACGGTATTCCGATACAAAGGATTCCCTGTTATTCACAGCATATAGCCATTCACGACGAATGCGTTCCCTGTCTTCCGGGTGCGTATTTATCAGCCATCCCAGTCCAACCGCTTCATCTTTATTGACACCGGTTATTTCACAGAAACGTTCATTGACATAATGGCACTGTCCTTTACCATCTGCCTTAAAAATACCTACTGGAACAATTTGCGCCAGGGTACGAAATAACTGCTCCCCCTGGCGCAGGGCCTCTTCTACTTTTTTGCTGCCGGTAATTTCAACAAGAACACCATGCCAATGGGTATTACCATTCTTCTTGCGGTGTGGAATCGAGTGGCCACGCAACCATTTATCCCCGATCGGTGTGTGTGCAGGAAACTCCTGCAACCAAGGTGACAACTGATCGAAAGATACTTGCAGGGAAGCTTCAATCAACGGCAGCGCATCAGCGGAGATTACTTGAAAAAGCACTTCAGCATTCTTCATGCAGTCCGATGATGTAAAGCCAATCAAATCGACAATACCATGTCCCATGAACGGGAACGAACGTTTACCGGCGGTATCAATGCAGAACTCAAACACTGCACCAGGCATACAGGCATCAATTTCGCGATAACGTTTTTCACTTGCATACAATTCCATCGAACGCGCCGCAACCATTTCCTCAAGCTTATCATTGAGCGCACGCATCTTGTTTTCTGCATTTTTTCTTTCAGTAATATCGCGGAGAATGCCACGTACAGCAGTCGGCCGACCATCATCGAAGTGCATGGTAATCTGCCCTTCAACGATAATCATGCGGTTGTTTTTCGTCAAAAACGGAACTTCGATCAATCCGCATTTTTCGCCATTGGCAATGCGCTGAATACAATTTCGGCACTCGATGTGGTGATCGGGATGAACAACATCGAAAATATTCATCGTGTTCACTTCCTCAACCGTATAACCAAGCGTTTCAAGCCATGCCTGATTGACATAAAGAATCTGTCCATCGAAGGTTACGCTTTGAATAAGATCTCTGGTGACATCAAAGAGATGTCTTATTTGTTCGTTGCTTAATATAAGAGAAATCGGAATCGTCACAATTTTGTGTGAAATAATCGAAATGCACGATCAATATTTGATCGCAATCTTGATTATTAACGGCCAGACCGCATGAAAAACAAACCCTCAATTCAGTAAATTAAACAAAAATATTTTAAAGCTTTAAAACAAATAGCACCGATCAGCTCTGTTCCCACGGCAATCCTGCCGCTTTCCAGCCCGAAGCGCCGCCACGATGCCCATGCTCATCCTTGTCGCCTTCAAAACCCTCAAGAATGTTGTAACAAGCCGAAAAATCCGCTTCAGTGGCCATTGCCGCGGCCTGACTGGAACGCGCGCCGCTGCGGCAGATAAACAAGACCGGCAGTGCTTTATCAACCTGCCGGATCAATTGTCCAAGGAAATCAGGGTTGGGTTGCATACCGGGATATGAACGCAGCTCAATCTCTGTTGCACCGGGAATACGTCCGACCCAATCCAGTTCGGCCCGGCTACGCACATCGACCAATTGCGCCTGTACCGACTCCTGTAACACGCGATACGCTTCAATCGGAAGCAAAGCGCCTTTGTAAGGAAGCCCCATTTCTCTCGCCCTTTGCCGGGCTGTTTCAAGTATTGATTCAATCGTTTCCATAAATAATATCGTCCCCAAAAAACTACCATAATACTATCATCACCAATCGCACATCCGGTAATATGCGTACCGCAAACTGATGCTCCGGTCAAACGTCAGATCAATCTGTTTCAACCGTTCTGCTCGTTTTTATTCAACAGAACGTCCCCACAAACCCTTCCTCTTCTGATTAAACCCGCAACCGAACGAATCTGCAATCCACAATCCCATAAACCAACAGAATCAACAAGCGGTGACATACCGGCTACAGCTTTGTTTTACCGTGTGTAATCAACCATTCCGCCGTCCATTTGACGCTGGTCATATTACCGGCCTTATCTTTAACGCTGGCTTCAATCTCTGTGCGCAAATCGATGATCGGTTCTTTCAGCGCTATTGTGACGATTTCATGCGCATCGACCTTGCGCGGAATGTTCTGGCATTTTCGCTGCGGATGGTAAATACACATCACCAGACTGCCGGGATCGATACCGCTGCCGACATCCGTCGTACCGATGCGGAATCCGGTAATGCGGTTATTATCCACCATGGCCACCAGATTCAATGTCGGTTTTTGCGTGTCCTTCAGTTCCTGCGCGCCGCCCGGAACACCGAGATCAATCCAGCGTGACAGCATACCGAGTTCTTCCGCCGTGATGGTCGTCGGATGGTCGCTGCCGAAATCGATATCATTCGGATATTGGGCATCGGTGCGGTTATCCGTGCGCTGATTCGCCGCTTTCCAGTACAACAGGCTGCCTCGCGCATTAAAAGCCTTAATATACCGCGACAAATAGGGGCGATTGAGCGCATGACCGTCTCTGCCGGATACACGGTATTCCGGTGGTGTACATGTCTGGGTGTTATCCATCACCAGACACCACCATGTACTGTCACGTACAGTATTCGCGCCACCGGTTCTATCCAGTGCAAGACCCGCAGCAGGCTGTTTACCGCCATGGCAGGAAATGCAATGCCGGTCAAAAATCGGTTTGATGTCCCGTTTGAATTCAATTTGCATGCCATACTCCGCCACCCTGCGGGTATTCACGCGATCCCCTGTCTTGCCGGCAAGCAGCGGAACCTGCCCCCGGCCAAGTTCAGGTATTTGATAATCTGCGGTTGCGGCATAGGACTGCGCGAATGGTATGCGTGTCGGCCTTGAATGCACATGGCAGCCACCACAGGTTTTTTCTTCACCGGGGCGCAAATGCTGCCATGATTGATCGGTATTCAGTGTGCGTCCCTCGCAATCTATGCCCTGCATGATATAAGGCGTATTGGCTGGAAAACTGAGTAAAAAACTGGTATCCGGATGACCGCTGGGATCATTGATGCGGCGGCCATCCGCCGCATAATGCAGTACCGGCACTTCGCCGAGTATTGCGACACGCTCACCGGTGATATTGGCGATCTGTTCGTGTATATTGGGGCCGCGATTAGGATATGTCGCAATCATGCGTATACCGCACAGCTCATCATCGGTGTAGTCGATCGTGTCAGTGCCCTGCAGATTAAACGCATGAAAACTCTCAAGAACAGGAATGCCACCGCGCGGTTTGGTTTCCCGGTCGGTAATGGACGCGGCACCAAGCAAACCAAACGGTGTACCGGGCGGCATTTCCGGTCTGTCCGCCAATGTATCCGCGCGCGGAATCATCATCGGCTTTTCGATGCCGTAAATCGCTGAATAGGGTACGACGGCCCTGGCCATGATTTCATGCCACTGCGGCGAATCGACGATCAGCTGCAAATCGGCGGGATGACGCGAAGGGATACGTGTTACCCGATAAATACCGCCGTCACAGCCGGGTATATCCCTGTTCAGATGCGTCAGCAGATTCATGCCGGTCCCATAACCGCTGCCATTGATCAGTGGCGGCGTTGGCATTCCCAGTTTTCTAAAAATGTCGTCGCTCATGACAATACTGCACATCCCCTTAAACCAGGTCAGCATGAGCTGATTTCCAGGTAAAGCGCCAGGATGACTCAGTTTTCCGGTAAACAGCATCGGATCGGCATAACCCGGCGCATGAAGCATCGGCGGATCCATCGGCAATGCACTGTTATCGCCATTAAGCGCCCAGGACGCGACATTGATGACATGATTGGGCACATACATATCCGCCGGATGTGCGACCCTGTGCGGATCCTTACCCTCGATGCCCTTCGGTTCGGGCGTCACACAGATAATGGAACCCGCGCCATTATTGTTGCCACGGTAATAATCCGAAAAACAAACCTGACCATTGGAGAGCTGCGCCATGAAATGCGCGGCATTATGATCTTCGCCGTAATAGCTCGGATGATGATCGCCGCTGTGCTGGCCGAACAGCGGGAAATTACCTGCCCCGTCGGGGGCCTGGGTATAAATGTGAAACAGATTGTCTATCGTGGTGAAACCACCGGGCGTGCCGTTGGAATGCCGGAAAGGCAGGCCGCCAAAAATCTGCCAGCTGGAATAAGCCACACGCCCGTCCATCAGCATGATCGGATGCTGTTCCTGAGAAAGCGAATGATGACTGGATAATTCCAGATTCGTCCAGTCGGTGTTAATCGCCCAGATGCGCGTACCCAAACGATTGCTGTTGGTTCTGAACACCATTGTCGATAGATTCTGATCGCGTGTCGACGTGAACGCCAGCCGGTCATGGTCAATATAGGTGGGGCCGCTGTCGAAGATGCCTGGCTGAAAAGGCATGAAACGGATTTTGCCGGATTCGATGTGATAAATATGCAGATGCGCGCCGCTGGCGTTCATGCGCTTACTCGGCAAAGTGTACGCGCCGATGCTTTCAGGCACGGCATCCGGATGCAATACCTGACTGTGAAATTCAGTCCGGTTATTCTCCAGTGTACCGCGAAAAACCGAGAAGGCAATTTCCTTACCGTCAAACGACACCTGAGGATCCAGCGCAGCGCAGGCATTTTGTTGTGTTGAACGTGCCGAACAGTGATATATGATCTGCTCGTCACCGTCAGGTTGACGTAGAACCAGATCACAGGGTGCGGAAAAACCGGAAAAAAAATTGGTCACATCCGGCAGTACATCAAACGTATCCAACCCCCGCAATGTACGTGTCACTTTTTGTTTTACACCATTTACCGTCACTGTGCCGGTCAACTCATATGTGCCGGTAGCCCGCTCACAACGGGAATAAACGATTGGCACAGTGGCAAATGTATCAGCAATATTCAGCAGGCAATACAACAACAGGCTGGTCACCAGAATATCCTTTTTCATCACAAGCCTCCTCCCCAAATGACCATCATTCCAATTTGCGATACCGTTTTATTATAACCATCATTCCCGGTCTCGCTTGTTTTTTCGACGGATTGCTTTTCATCGCGGCCTGGCGGTATACAATGACAGATCGCATACGCATTGTACGCATCACGCGATAAAATAAACGCTCCCTGACAGCCGATTCACAATCAACGAACATACTTTTTACAAAGGAACTTTGGATGAAAACAAGAGCAGCTGTAGCCTGGCAGGCAGGACAACCGTTAACCATCGAAAATATCGACCTGGAAGGCCCCAAAGCAGGTGAAGTCCTGGTCGAAATTAAAGCCACGGGTATTTGCCATACCGATTATTACACATTGTCCGGGGCCGATCCGGAAGGTTTGTTTCCGGCTGTGCTGGGACATGAAGGCGCAGGCGTTGTGGTCGACGTCGGAAAAGATGTCAAATCGCTCAAGGTTGGCGATCATGTCATACCGTTATATACACCCGAGTGCCGCGAATGCAAATTCTGTCTGTCGCAAAAAACCAATTTATGCCAGGCGATTCGCAGTACACAGGGTAAAGGACTGATGCCGGACGCCACATCACGGTTTTCGCTGAACGGCAATCCCCTGTTTCATTACATGGGCACCTCGACATTCTCGAATTACACTGTCGTTCCGGAAATTGCACTCGCCAGGATTCGCCCGGATGCACCGTTTGACAAAGTCTGTTACATCGGCTGCGGTGTCACCACCGGCATAGGTGCCGTGCTGTTCACCGCAAAAGTCGAGGCGGGCAGCACTATCGCAGTTTTCGGTTTGGGCGGTATCGGTTTGAACGTCATTCAAGGCGCCAGAATGGTCGGCGCCGACAAAATTATCGGCGTTGATATTAATCCGCAACGCGAAGCTATGGCGCGCGAATTCGGCATGACACATTTCCTGAACCCAAACGAAACACCGGATATCGTCGATGCCATCATTCAACTCACCGATGGCGGCGTGGATTACAGTTTTGAATGTATCGGCAACACCAAAGTAATGCGGCAGGCGCTGGAGTGCTGCCATAAAGGCTGGGGGCGCAGCATTATTATCGGCGTCGCGGAAGCCGGCGCGGAAATCAGTACACGCCCATTCCAATTGGTCACCGGCCGCAAATGGGAAGGTTCCGCATTTGGCGGTGCGCGTGGCCGTACGGATGTGCCCAAAATTGTCGACTGGTATATGGAAGGCAAAATCAACATCGATTCACTGATCACCCATACCCTGAAGCTGGAAGACATTAATGAAGGCTTCAGACTGATGAAAGCCGGTGAATCCATCCGTTCGGTGGTGGTTTACTGATGGCTCAACAACTGGAAATACGCAGCCAGCATGGCTGTTTTGGCGGAATACAAGGTTTTTACCAACATGATTCGTCGGTAATCGGACTGCCCATGCGGTTTTCGGTTTACCAGCCGCCGCAGGCGCAACAGCGCGCAGTTCCTGTGGTGTTTTTTCTTGCAGGGCTGACCTGTACGGAAGAAACCTTCATGATCAAAGCCGGTGCGCAGCGCTATGCGGCGGAATACGGTCTGATGCTGGTCAGCATGGATACCAGTCCGCGTGAAGTGGGAATTCCGGGTGAAACGGATAACTGGGATTTTGGTGCGGGCGCGGGTTTCTACCTGGACGCGATCGAACAACCCTGGTCCAGCCACTATCTGATGGAAAGCTACATCACGCAGGAGTTATACGGCATCATCGTTAATCAGTTTTCTGCGGATAAAAACAGAATCGGAATCAGTGGTCATTCTATGGGCGGACATGGCGCACTGACACTGGCGTTGCGACACCCCAATCAATTCCAATCGGTTTCCGCTTTTGCGCCAATTTCAGCGCCCATGCATTGTCCTTGGGGGCAAAAAGCATTCCGGTTTTATCTGGGTGAAAACCAGACATACTGGCGTAATCATGACGCCACCGCACTGCTCGAAGAGGGTCACCAGACCTCAGGTATCCTGATTGATCAGGGATTGAATGACCCGTTCCTCGCGGAACAGCTGCATCCCAGACGGCTGGAAGAAGCTTGCGAGAAAACCGGACAGCAACTGACACTGCGTTACCATCCCGGTTATGACCATAGCTATTATTTCATCAGCACGTTCATCGGTGATCACTTAAAACACCACCGCGACAGGCTTAACGGTAACGCTATAGGGTAACGCTATAGCGCTTCAAACACGCCTGCCGCACCCATGCCGCTACCGATACACATGGTCACCATGCCGTATTTCTTGTTGCGGCGGCGCAGGCCATGCATCAACGTCGCCACACGAATGGAACCCGTTGCACCGAGCGGATGGCCCAACGCAATCGCACCGCCGAGCGGGTTGACTTTCTCCCGGTCCAGACCCAAGTCATGGATCACAGCAAGACTTTGCGCAGCAAAGGCTTCGTTCAATTCGATCCAGTCCAGATCATCCTGCTTGATACCCGTCTGCGCCAATACCTTCGGAATCGCCTTGATCGGGCCAACACCCATGATTTCGGGGGGTACACCCGCCACGGAAAAGCCGACAAAACGTCCCATTGGCGCAAGATTGAAACGCTGCATTGCGGCTTCACTCATGAGCACCACCGCACCTGCACCATCGGACATCTGAGAACTGTTGCCCGCCGTCACAGAGCCGTGCGCGGCAAAAACCGGGCGCAGTTTGGCAAGCGCTTCTGGACTGGTATCCGCACGCGGCCCTTCGTCGGTATTTTTTATGGAAATTTCTTCGCGCACCTGATGCGTAACCAAATCCGGATATTTTTCATCGACCGTATAGGGTGCAATTTCCCCGGCAAACTCACCATTCGCAATCGCCTTCAAAGCACGCTGGTGACTGATATACGCAAATTCATCCTGCGCTTCCCGGCCGACCTTCCATTGCGCGGCAACCTTCTCGGCTGTCATACCCATGCCATACGCAATGGCCACATTCTCGTCATGTTTGAACATTTCCGGATTCATCGACACTTTGTTGCCCATCATCGGCACCATACTCATACTTTCCGTACCACCGGCAATCATGACATCGGCTTCTCCCAGTCGAATCCGATCAGCCGCGATCGCGACCGACTGCAAACCGGATGCGCAGAAACGGTTAATCGTCATACCCGGAACACTGTTCGGCAGGCCGGCCAGCAACAGCGCCACGCGCGCAACATTAATGCCCTGCTCGGCTTCCGGCATCGCGCAGCCGACAACCACATCGTCAATCGCGGCAGGATCCAGTCCCTCACATTGTTTCATCACGGCTCTTAGGACATGCACTAGCATATCGTCGGGCCGGACATGTTTGAACATGCCACGTGGCGCTTTGCCGACAGGTGTACGTGCTGTAGCAACGATATAAGCATCTTGAGTTTGCTTGGCCATTTAAAATTCTCCTTCTTGGGTAGTCTGTACTGAATTTTCCGCGCTTTGCCTGAATTACCGCACAGCTCTAATTTCTCAACGGCTTTCCAGTTTTTAATGTATGTTCAATACGCGCCTGCGTCTTCTCGGTAGCCAGCAACTCCATGAATGCGGCGCGTTCAAGCTCGAGAAACCAGTCTTCGTCGACGTGGCTTCCCGGTGTCAAATCGCCTCCGCACATCACATACGCAATTTTCTCGCCGATCAGATTGTCATGTTCCGAAATAAATTCACCCTCACGCATGTTCACCAGCATACTTTTTATCGTTGCGATGCCGGTATTACCCGCCACAGGAATGGCGCTTGACCGTAACGGTGGACGGTAACCCGCCCCGGCAAGCGCCAGTGCCTGCAGCTTCGCCACATATAACAGTTCGAAGCGGTTCATGATAATCGTATCCGAGGGTCGCAAAAAGCCGAGATCCCTACCCTGTTCACCGCTTTTTGCAAGTTCAGCCATAGCGACGGTCTGATAATATTTCTTCAGCACAGGAAATGGATCGCCATCCAGCGCCTGCTGCGCTGACCTGAGCGCAAACTCCTTGCAGCCGCCACCCGCCGGCAGTAAACCGACACCGGCTTCAACCAGTCCGATATAGGTTTCCATCGTGGCAACCGCGCGGTCGCAATGCATCACGAATTCACACCCGCCGCCAAGCGCCAGGCCATCCACAGCGGCAACCGTCGGAATCATGGAATACCGCAGTGATTGCGAGATCTGCTGGAATTGATGAATCATGGCTTCCACCGCTGCCAATTGTTTGGCCATAAGCTTATCGGCCAGATCCAGTTCTCTTGCGGCTTTCAGTACAGCCGATTGCGCTGACTTTTTAAACTGTTTAAAAAACCTGTCAAACGTCGAGGGCATGGGGGGCGGTGGCGTGCCGTTTTCTGTCTGTGGCTGTTTAGGACGCTCCGTTGCCTGTTTCAAATTGGCACCCGCTGAAAAA
Organism: uncultured Nitrosomonas sp.; assembly: GCA_964612715.1. GTDB lineage: Bacteria > Pseudomonadota > Gammaproteobacteria > Burkholderiales > Nitrosomonadaceae > Nitrosomonas. Next base: position 22,925 of record CAZTCY010000042.1, read on the forward strand.
GGCGGCTCGGTTTGCCAGATCACCAATGCCTGCCAGTTTTTCTCGGCTTCTCGGATTGCTTCACTGACACCTTCCAGTACATCCTTGCCGATGGTATGCATTTTGCTCTTGAAGCTGAGAATCGCAATCCGGTCGCCGGTATGCCACATTCTGACCGCATCGGACTCAAAAATGGTTTCTCCGTAAGCTGCCTCTTCGCCTGACAGTCGATCCGGAAACAGTTGCCGCTGATAGACAGGCAATGCCGATCGATGGTGCAATGCCTTCGATGCCGGTGCATATGAGCCTTGCGGTGTATGTACGGCCTGTATATCCTGTTCGGCGATTTTCATCACCCAGGCCGGTAATGGCGTATCGCGCATGCTTTTGCCGGCAGCGATATCCTCGTTTATCCAGGTTGCAATCTGCTTCCAGCCGGCATCCTGCCAGATTTCAAAAGGTCCATGTTCCCAGCCAAACCCCCAGCGTATCGCCAGATCAACATCGCGCGCATTATCCGCTATGGATTCTAACTGTACCGCACAGTAATGAAACAAATCACGATGGATAGACCATAAAAACTGTGCCTGCGGATGTGAATGATGGCGCAGGATAGCCATCTTTTCCGACGGGCGGCAGTATTTGAGTTGATGTTTGATATCCGCATCAACTGCGCCTTTGGAAATCCGGTAGGCATTTGTTTCCGGATCAAGCACCTGAATTTCACTGCCGGTTTTTTGATAGACGCCGCGTTTGGTTTTCTGCCCTAACGCGCCATCATCAATTAATCGCTGCAACCAATCCGGCGCGGCAAAAAAAGCATGCCAGTCATCATCGGGCAACGTATCCCGCATGGTATTGATGACGTGCGCCAGCGTATCCAACCCAACCACGTCAGCGGTTCTGAACGTGGCGCTTTTGGGGCGGCCAATCAGGGTACCGGTCAACGCATCCACTTCATCAAACCCGAGGCCAAATGCGCTGCCATGATACATGGTCGCCAGCAGTGAAAACACGCCGATACGATTGGCGATAAAATTCGGTGTATCTTTGGCCCGGATGACACCTTTGCCAAGATAAGTCACCAGAAACGTTTCCAGATGATCGAGCATTTCCGCATCGCTGTGTGTGCACGGAATCAGTTCAACCAGATGCATGTAACGTGGCGGGTTAAAAAAATGAATACCGCAGAAACGATGACGCAACGTCTCAGGAAAGGCCTGCGCCAACTTATTGATAGACAGCCCGGAGGTGTTACTGGCAAAAATGGTCTGCGCGCCAAGATAGGGCGCAACTTTTTCATACAGCGCCTGCTTCAGATCCATGCGCTCCGCAATGGCCTCGATCACCACATCACAGTCTGCAAGTTTTTCCAGATGGTGATCATAGTTTGCCGGTTGAATAAAAGCGGCCTTGGTCTTTACCGATAATGGCGAAGGTTCGAGTTTCCTCAACTTCTCAATAGCTTTGGTTACGTTAGCGTTGGCATCCTCTCCATCTGCCGGTAATTCAAACAGCAAGGTTTCAATATTGGCGTTCACTAAATGAGCAGCTATCTGCGCCCCCATTACCCCTGCACCTAACACTGCCGCTTTGCGCACAATAAATTGAGCGTTATTCAATTCCGCCTCCTGCATGATTCAGTTATCTCGTAAATCACTCGCGCACCAGCCGCCTGAAATCATAAAACGATCCAGGCGCACTGTTTGAACCGCACTGATGACTTGCACGACTCATTGCCTGCATTTTTTCACAGTTTGTAACAGCGCGCCTCACGCTTTGCCTTACGAACTGATATAAGTGTTGTTTTTTCACCAACAACTGCACCTAAGCGTACAGATATAAAACTAAAAGCGCAAGATTGTTCTTGAACATACCATGAAGGGCTTTACACTTATGGGCACCCTGATATGGGTGATATGAGGAATGTACTTTAGACAGTGACAGTGAGGGAAATTAAATAATTATCCTTTGAATTCTGAAATAATTATTAATTATTTGATTAAAACAATCCGGTTGTTCAGTTTATTTCATTTTTTAGCATGAAAAGAAAAAAAAACAATTTACGGCAAAAGAAAAAACACCTAAACCGCCAATACAACACACTCATCTCATACGCATGGCAAAATGAAATCATTTTACGGCGTTGCCAGCAGATGGAACTCTGCCTGATGCAATGTGAATCATTCGCGTCACTTACAGACGTACTTCTCAATGACACTCCCAAGAAATTCGAACTCGCTCAGATCACACTCGTCCTGCTTGATCCAAGATACGAAATCCGGCGTCTGCTGCTTGCCAGCGAAATCGATTACCGTAAAGTCTTTCCAAACCTGTTTTTCCAGTGTAAATCGCAAGCAATCACATCATTGTTTGATGCTGAAAAACTGCCCAAACTGGGACCATACCAATCCGACCTGCATGCCGACTATTTCCTGGAGTCACAGTTTATCGGCAAAACAATTCAGAGTGTTGCCGTATTACCGCTCGTACAGGAACAACGTATGCTGGGATGCCTGTTGTTCGGCGATAGCGAAGCGGATCGTTTCACACCCGATTCAGCGACCGATTTTTTACGGCATCTGGGGGCAGTCATATCGATCTGCATCGATATGGCTTTATTACGCGATCGTTTAAAATACAACAGCCTGAACGATGCCCTGACCGGTATCAACAACAGGCGCTTTTTTGAACAGCGCCTGCCCGAAGAAATCTCGCGCTGCAAACGTGCAGCAACCCCGATCAGCTGCCTTTTCGTCGACGTTGATCACTTCAAGCACTTTAATGATACCTACGGACATGCAACAGGCGATCTCATACTCAAGCAAGTCGCGAGCATCATCCGCAGGGAACTGCGCGCAA
>CAZTCY010000043.1:0-24648 GCA_964612715.1 uncultured Nitrosomonas sp.
ATTTCGTCTTAGAACCTGTTCAAGATCTCGATCAAGGGGTGTAGTGCAAGGCAAAATCGAACGACGCAAGCAAAGCGCAGCGAACAGCCATAAGGCTGGCCCGTAGGGCGAGGCGCTTGCGCCGAGTAAAAAGCGGAACATACTTGAAGTATGTGAGCATTTTGAGTTCGATTTTAACGCCGCAATGCGCCCTTCAGTGAGATCTTGAATAGGTTCTTATGCCCTGTCGGCAGTCATGACAGCGTTTTGTTCTGACCAATGCGGGTCTCTTTACCGGCTATCAGATTAGCGATATTGGATTGATGGCGCCAGATCAGTAATAATGCCATTAAGAGTACAGCCAGTGTATGGAGTGAAAGGCCGAAAATAAAGTAAGCATAGACGGGCGAAAGTGCTGCTGCAACGAGTGCGGACAGCGATGAGTAACGGGAAATAACAGCAACGGCTATCCAGGTGGCTATCGCCAACAGACCGAGCAGGACTTTCAGTCCCAATAGTACGCCCACTGCGGTTGCAACGCCTTTGCCGCCCTGGAAACGCAAAAATACGGGAAAAACATGTCCCAGAAATACGGCAAGCGCGGCAGCGACAACAGCCGCGTCACCCAAATTCCACGCAGCAGCATACGACTGCGTTAAGACAATGACCAGCCATCCTTTTCCGGCGTCACCGAGCAGCGTGAATACAGCCGCTGATTTCTTACCACTACGCAGGACGTTGGTCGCGCCCGGATTTTTTGAGCCATAAGTTCGCGGGTCCGGCAGATGGAATATCCAGCTTGAAATGAGTGCGAAAGGTATCGAGCCGATCAGGTAAGCAATGAATATGAGTGCCAGTAAAGTCATCGGAATTAGTGTATGTTCCACAAAATAGATTAGAATTTTTATGTATTTTATAGGAAAAAATCATAATCAATCATCCTGTTGTCGGTAGAATGGTTGATTCTTTCGTCAATATTGCTGCCACCGTATGGATATTATTTTTCTTCATGATTTTAAGGTAAAAACCCTGATCGGAATTTATCCCTGGGAACGCAAAGTTGCACAAACCATACAGCTTGATCTCGAAATCGGGCTGTCCAGTCAGCGTGCCAGTAAAACCGACCATATCGATGATGCGATGAACTACGCCCTCATCGTGCAGGCCATTCACGACATTCTGGAGCGAAAGCATTTTTCACTCTTGGAGGCGCTGGCAGAGCATATTGCGCTGACGATTATGCAGGAATTTGGTTCTCCCTGGGTGAAAGTCAGTGTTGCCAAGCTGGAGATTATACGCGGCATCAAAAAGGTCGGCATATGTATCGAACGCGGATCAAAATCCCCTACATAAAACCATGTAGGTGTTAAATCACATGCCTATTCGCACATCTCAAAAGGAGGAATCCAATGATTAAAGCGTACGCAGCATTTGAACCGGGGGGTAAGTTTGAGCCGTTTGAATATGACCCGGGTCCCATTGGGCCGCGTGAAGTCGACATTGCCGTGGAATTTTGCGGTGTCTGCTACAGCGATTTGAGCATGCTGCATAATGAGTGGGGTATCACGCAATATCCGTTTGTTCCGGGTCACGAAATTGTCGGTACCATTGTGGCTTCAGGGGAGCAGGTTAACGATCTGCAACTGGGTCAGCGCGTGGGTCTGGGGTGGCATGCGGGTTATTGTATGGATTGCCAGAGTTGCATGAATGGTGATCACAATCTGTGTCCACAGGCGCAGGGGACGGTGGTTGGGCGTCACGGCGGTTTTGCGGATAAAGTGCGTGCCCGGGCGGAGAGTGTGGTCATATTGCCGGAAGGCCTGGATCCGCAAAGCGCGGGACCGTTATTTTGTGGCGGCGTCACTGTTTTTAACCCGCTGGTGCAGTTCAATATTTCACCGGCGGCCAGAGTAGCTGTTATCGGCATCGGTGGCCTGGGTCATTTGGCGGTGCAGTTCCTCCGGGCATGGGGATGTCATGTGACTGCATTCACGACCAGTGAGCGCAAGAAAACTGAAGCTTTGCAATTCGGTGCGCATCAAGCGATGAATACTAATGATCTGGAAGCATTGCAATCAGCAGCAGGGCAATTTGACCTGATTTTGTCTACGGTGAATCATGCATTGGACTGGAATGCGTATCTTTCAACGCTTCGTCCTAAAGGGCGTTTGCATTTTGTGGGTGCTGTGCTCAATACGCTCGATATCGCTGTTTTTCCGATGATACTCGGGCAGTACAGTATTTCAGGATCTCCGGTAGGTAGTCCGCATACCTTGCGAACGATGCTGGAGTTCGCCGTTCGGCATAACATTAAGCCGATTGTCGAGTTTTTTCCTTTCGACCAGGTGAATAATGCAGTTTCACGCTTGGAAAGCGGTAAAACACGTTATCGCGTTGTGCTCAGTCATGCCGTGTAACCACGGCATGCGCATCGATTAACGATAACCGGCACTGTCGTCGCTGAACAGAAACTGCCGGTGTGAGCGTTCCCGGTCAGTATAGCTGGCCAGTTTTTCTTTGTAATTCCAGCTTGCGGCGGGTACGTTGCTCGCACCGTTTTCGTGGTCGTATTGATGAACGAGATTACCGTAGAGTGCAATCGCCAATCCATAAAGAAACAGGCTAACGAATATATTTTTCATAGATGTGATGCGGAATGATTGTTGAACTGGGGAGAATCGTTTTCTGACGCCATATTTTTGTACGCCATCCGTTGCTTGCTGTTTATTCAAGAAAATCGCTAACTGCTTATTTTATCATTTTTTTTCTGATATGCAATCAAACTGGAGCACTGAGAGCCCGTTCAAAGTCTTCTTAAGATTAAAGCGTTAAACGCAAGAGCAAGCATACTAAAGATGATTACAGGAACGCGCGCAGTTTTTCCATAATCTCCGAATTTTTCCAGCCATGAAAATTTGTCTCAGAATGAGTTATCTGATGATTAGGTGTTTGTTCTATCCGAATATCAGAGGAACCAGAAGATAAGAAAGGATTGTTATCATAATAATCGCAATGATACTGAGTCTGAATCCTGCCCTGACCATTTTCGGTATCGTTACCCAACCTGTTGCAAAAACTATCGCATTGGGTGGTGTTGCTACGGGTAACATAAAGGCAGAGCTGACTGAAAAGACAGCAACGATAAATATCAGATGGAGATCAATACCATTCACACTGGCAAATGAGCCCAGTATCGGTGCCAGAGTAGCCATAGTCGCGGTATTGCTGGTCAGTTCCGTCAGAAAAACGATAAAAGTAATGAGGCATATTACACTAAATATCACTTCCAGTCCTGAGAAACTGGGCAGATTCTGTCCGAGCCAGACCGCTAGTCCGCTTTCCTTGATGGCACCTGAAAGACTTAAACCACCACCTACCAACAAAAGGACGCCCCATGGAATTTTATTGGCACTTTCCCAATCGAGCAGGGCAGCATATTTTTGTTCTGATTGGCCGGAAGGAACAATAAACATCAGTACAATGCCTGCAACGGCAATCATGGTATCGTCCAACCAGGGCATGATGCCGAAACTTTTCAGGAGTGGACGCACAATCCAGGCGGTCACAATTAACAGAAATACCCATGCCAGACGCTGTTCCGGTTGGGTAAACTTTCCCATTGCCTTCAGTTCGACAGCGATAAAATCTGAAGAAACGCTGATTTCTTTAGAATCAAAATAATATACCCACTTTGCCAACACCCACCAGGCCGCACCAAGCATCACTATTGCGAAGGGAACGCCGAACATCATCCACTCAACGAAACTGATTTCAATCGCATGATTCTCCGCCAGGTAACCCACAATATAAGCATTAGGTGGAGAACCTATGATGGTGCCAATGCCACCGATAGTTGCCGCATAGGCAATGCCCAGTAATAAGCAGATAATAAAATTATGGTGTGATTCTTCTGTATCACTGACAACCTCACTGGCCAATGACAGTGCGATCGGAATCATCATGATTGTAGCGGCCGTATTGCTGATCCACATGGATAAGAGCGCGGTAGTCATCATAAAACCGGCAACAATTGATGCAGGATCACTCCCAACGCGACTCAGAATATTCAAAGCCAGGCGGCGATGCAGATTCCATTTGGAAAGTCCTGTAGCAATAATAAAACCGCCCAATAACAGGAAAATAATAGGATCAGCATAATGTGCTGTGCTTTCCTTTATCGTCATGATTTCCGTTGCAGGAAACAGCAAAATAGGTAACAATGAAGTTATTGGAATCGGAATTGCTTCGGTTGCCCACCAAGTGGCAATTAATAAGGCAATTCCTGCTGTATGCCAGGCTGTGACAGTCATGTCTCCAGGCGCCGGCACTAAAATAGTGGTGAATAAAAAAACTGGCCCTAGGATAAACCCGATATTTTTGGATGAAAAATAGCTCGGCTTGTTTTCAAGTGTCTTTGCAGACATATGTATTGCTCCAATCAAAATTGATGTTTGAGAATTCGTAGATTCAATTCATGGTATTCAATGTATTATCAATATCCACACGTTCCAATTTGTATCTGTCTTATTTAGGTTTGTTGCGGCAACTCTGGCTAATAATAAGCTTCTCATTGTGATCTTCCTCTGTGGTTGTAGTAAACCAAGGTCTAAGCAAGAATATGTTTCAGACAGAAATATATTGCCTGTTACCGCCGTTCTAAGAAAGAGAGAGATTCTTCTTCAGTTTTACGAATACCTTAGTTCGGCCATAAGCTGAACAGAGGTGTCAAGGATATTCTGATTGCCTGTGTTGATGGTTTGAAAAACTTTCCTGATGCCATTATTGCCACGGTTTTTCCCAATAACGCGACATCAAACCACTGCGGTGGATTCGGCCTGATCCTTCCGGAATGGAAGGTGCTATGTGTGACATGCTTCATTTCCTGAATCGATGGTTAGCGGGCGAGGATTGAAACGAAATTTAACTAACGTCGCAGGGGTGGACTGCGTTCTGTGTAGCAGAACGCTACACTTTTTATTCTACGCAGTTGGCAAGGCGCGGTATTTCGTTTGTCAATGCCGATATTCTGGCTAGGCAACTTTATCCTCTCGCGCCGGAAGCGCACAGCTATGATGCGGCAATGATTGCAGCGCAACTGCGTTCGCAATTGTTGTCGGAAGGATGCAGCTTCTGCTCTGGACAAAGATCGATTTTGTCGCGCAGGCAAAAGCATTGCGCTACGAAATTATTCTGGTCTTTATTCATCTGGACAACGTATCGCTCAATCAAGCGAGAATTTCCCAAGGGGTCAGCGAAGGCGGGCATTTCGTTCCCGATGAAAAAGTACAAAGTCAGCTGCCCAGATTGTTAAAGCTTATCAAGCAAACCTTGCCGTTATGCGATCAGAGCTATTTGTTGGATAATTCTCGTGCGGGCAACCCGTTCAAACAAGTTGCAATTATCCGTAATGGAATCATTGAATTAAAGAAGAATCCAATTCCGGAATGGACACAGGCGCTTTTGGCTGATTATTCGCATGATGCTTAAAATTAGAGGCTGTAACAGATCAGTCTAAATTTGAGTTCATTTTTTCAATATTTTTTACCCCGGATTAAAACAGCCGGAGTCAAAGGCTAAAGTCGAGGGTGTATGCCCGGTTTAACGAGCACCGCCCTTCCGTCAGATTACTGTTCCACCCGTGTCATAATTACAGTCTGACGTGGATCCTTGAAATCTGCCCCACTGACCTCATCGCTGAATCGACCCAGAATCAGTTGTTCTCCACTCTGGCGTATTCCGATCAGCATATTTGCTGTCCAGGTAATCCGATTAGCATCACAACATGGCTTGTTAGAACCACTTGCCAACAATCCGTAGGCCCAGTCATTTGTCAAATGAGGCGCAATATCGCGTGTCCCGATATCATTATGACCATTAGCCGGGCCAGAGACAATTTGTCCTGCAAGTTGATCAAATCCCGTGCAGCCAGTATTACTGACCCCACGGAAAGTATAGAGTGAGCGACTATCATTAAGAATCGTTGGTCCTTCCAGTAAATAACAGTAGCCATCCTGGGTACGATAAAGCCCGGTACGAATATTTGTGATCGCCTGCGCCGGCGGAGATATTTCAGCCGAAGAAACCTCCTCGAAAACAAAACCTTGATTAGGCAGGAAAGTAAACTTAAATGACGCGTCAAAAAATGTGGTCTGGCCGGTTATCGATATCAGTCACCGGCACACGCAGCATGTAGACATTGCGCCCGACGCCAACCACATGCCCGGCATGGAAATCGACACTCAAGTGGTTCCCGGAACGACCTCGGACATTGCTGGGCCGGATAACAGACTGGACGCCATAAGAATGAGGCCTGCAAACAAGGCTTGTTTTTTCATCTTCTTACTCCCTCTTTGGAATGGGTAAAAAAGCATGGTAATACGCTAAATGCATACCACACGGGAGTGATTTTAGCCGAACCCTTATCGATTTCATTATCTTTTTTACCATTCCCGGTAAGAAACGTGTAAGCCGTGAGGGCCATCATTCCTCCTTATATCCCCTTCATCCCCCAGCACCAATGCCTGCAAAAGTGACTTTCACATGACCCAAAAAATATCAGGTTAATGTTCTTTTGTTTCTGAAAAAGTCGCGACAGCACCTGGCCGGCGCAGCATTTTGTCCACTTCACCCTGATGCATTTCTTCCGCGGCAATCAATCGGCGGGCATATTCTTCAAGCATCACGAACTTACCCTCAACCAGCGATAGCAATTCTTTATAAGTCGCTAATGCCTCACGTTCATGCTCCATGGATTCACGCAGTATGTCGCCAATATCATGTTGATGAGTTTCCAGCAGAGGGCCGATCGACAGAGAGGGGTGTTCGCCCAAGTGAGTGATCATTTCGCCTGCCTCCCGGGCATGCGCCAGGGATTCGTCAGCCTGCTCCTGTAGCCAGGAAACGATGGGAATACGGTTATAACCATAAACCATGAAAGCATAGTGGGTGTAACGCACCACACCCGCCAACTCCAGTTCAAGAATCTTGCAGAGGCAATCCAGTACTGCTGATTTATCAAATTTCTCATTCATTCGTTCTCTCCTTTACTTCGTTCTAACCAGTTGGGAATTATAATTACCTCACTCAATATACACTAAGAGTCTGCTTAAAATCTTCGTTTCCCCTGAAAACAGGGCAATAAGAAAAAATGATCGCTATAACATTACCGGTCTGTCGGGTAGCTCATTTTTCTTTCTTTCCGATTTCTCTTCATCCGATCCGGCAGGAAAAAACTGCTGCAATTGGTGAGTGATCGCGTTGATACCGGTAATGACGCCTGCTTCGAATTGTCCCTGTTGAAAAGCTGTTTTCATGGTGTGGCAAATTGCTTCCCATGTTTCCTGTCCCACTTGGGTATGAATGCCGCGATCGGCGACGATTTCTACATCATGATCCGCCATCAGTAAATAAATCAGGACGCCATTATTATGTTCAGTGTCCCATACCCGAAGCAGGGAAAACATATCGATCGCCCGTTCACGTACAGATTGGTTTTTCAAGAGAAGCGTTAAATCAAGTGTGGCCTCTACTGCAAAAACGATTTCGCCATCATGTACCGTTTCAGATTGTTTGATGGCCTGTTCGATCGCATTCAGCGTACTGGATGGAAACGCACGCTTTACTGTTAATTGGCCTGTGCCGAGGTGCCGTAATAGACGCATCAAATCCATTTATTTTCCCCCAATTACCATCTTCCTGAGGCACCCCCACCCCCAAAACCGCCCCCGCCGCCACGGAATCCTCCTCCAGAACCCCCTGTATAGCCACCGCCTGTATAGCCTCCACTTCCCGGCCAGTTACTGCGTCCACCCCGGTGAACGATTCTTCCCGTCTGCTCGAACAGGCTGATGACAAATATTACGATAGCAATCAAAACGGCTACCATCCATGAAGAGAAAATCAGCCAGACGATCGATCCCGCAATAGTTCCAGTCACAGTCGCGCCTATTACTCTCCCGAATAGGGCTTGCAACATTTTTCCCAGCACCAGGAATACAAGCAAAATAGGGATGCTGTTTTCCAGCATGATATCCAATCCGGCAGATTGTTTTCCGTCCTGCCTGGAAACGGGAGGGGGCAACGACTCACCTTCGACGACCTTGAAAATCTGCTCGACCCCTGCTTGCAGTCCGCCAAAGAAATCACCCTGTTTGAATTTGGGCACAATCACTTCGTCGATGATGCGTTTGGCGAGTGCATCGGGCAATACGCCTTCAAGCCCATACCCTGTTTCGATACGTAATGTCCTGTCATTCTTGGCGATCAGTAACAATGCACCGTCATCCACTTCTTTACGTCCGAGTTTCCAGGCTTCGACTACACGTATCGAATACTGCTCAATGGTTTCAGGCTGCGTGGTCGGCACCATCAATACGGCAATCTGACTGCCTTTTTTCGCTTCGAAATCAGCTAGCCTTTGCTCCAACCGGGCGACTTCTTCCCCCGAGAGGGTTTGAGTTAAATCGGTGACATGGGATTTGAGCGGCGGAATGGTCACATCGGCCAAAACACATGTAGCAACGATGCACAGTACGACCATGATCAGCGATTTGACACAATGCCTGATCATTACTTAACCATCCCTGCTATTCAATGAACACATAAAATGATTCTGATCATCTGGCTGTTGCCGGTGCATCAAAATTGACTTGGGGCGCGACAGAGATTTCTTTTTCATTTTCCACTGCGAAATTGGGCTTGACCTGGAAACCAAATAGCATCGCGGTAAGATTACTCGGAAAGGAACGCACCACCACGTTATAATCCTGAACCGCCTTGATATAACGATTACGAGCCACCGTAATGCGATTCTCGGTTCCTTCCAGTTGCGCCTGCAAATCACGGAAGTTGGCATCCGACTTGAGTTGTGGATAGTTCTCCACCACGACCAGTAATCGCGCCAGAGCACTGGATAACTCACCCTGGGCCCCCTGAAATCGGGTAAAAGCTTCCGGGTCATTGATGAGTTCAGGCGTCGCCTGAATGCTGCTCGCTTTTGAGCGGGCCTCCGTTACACCGAGCAATACCTCTTTTTCCTGAGCAGCAAACCCTTTCACCGTATTAACCAGGTTCGGAATCAAATCCGCCCGGCGCTGGTATTGATTGACCACTTCAGACCAGCTCGATTTGATCTGCTCATCTGTCGATTGCAAGGTATTGTAGCCACAACCACTCAGCGTCAATGCACTGGCGAAGATCAAAAAACTTAGCAGTTTCCGCATAGATATCTCCTTGGAAAAAAGTGTACCACTGGCGCACACTGATATTCGAGTTAATTGTGCGATAAAAGTGTCCGGGTAATTCTTAAAAAACTGATGCAACCCTGGCAGTGCAGGAATTATTTTAAGCATCTCAACAATAACGCCGGGTGCTCAAGTCGCCGGATGAGGCCATGCCTTCAAGCAAAGCACGCACACTGCTGAGTTTTTTGCTTGATTATCTCAACTATCAGAATTCCTGAGTATTGGGAAAAGCTTTACTTTTCCCTTTCATAACTTCGCGAATTACAGTAATTTTAGGCTCTTCCTCCCATATGTATCCATGAGCACCAGCGCTCATTACTTTTTTTACAGTTTTTACATCAGAGCCTGGTCCGTAAAACAAGACTTTTACTTGCGGGTATTTTTTACAAATTTCTGAAGTGAGATTCCCTCTGTAAATTCTTCCGTTTATCCTGATTTGCAATGTTTCCATAATGACTTACTCATTTTTATTGTTAACAACAAAAAGGGGGATTTAATCATGAAGCAATTTTTGAGAAATCTTGGAAGAATTACTTGTGCAGCATTATTCGGAATCTTAACCGGCTGTGCCAGCAGTTATGGGAACCGGTGCCCATATTATGCCTATTGGCAGTACACCCAGCGATGCTATGGTTTTGATAACGGATGAGAAAGGTGTTGAAATTTTTAAAGGGAATACCCCTGCAACCGTCACACTGAAGAAAAGCGAGGGTTATTTCGGTAAAAAATCCTACACAGTTGTTATTTCAAAACCCGGGTACGGTACGCAAACGATACCGGTCACAGCCAGCCCCAATGGATGGTATATGTTCGGTAATTTGGTCTTTGGTGGTTTAATGGGCTACCTGATAGTGGATCCAAATACCGGAAAAATGTACAACCTCTCGCCTGAAACTATCGATGCCACACTGACGATGTCCAATGCCGCTTTGCATAACAACACGGCGACCGATGGCGGCATTGCCATTATGCTCATAGAGGATGTTCCAATCCATCTGCATGGAAAATTGCAGTTGATTAATTGATGTACTGCGGGCTGCACATTTTTTGTGCAGCTTGCTTTCAATAACGCGCACAGGCCGCATAGATGGACTATCTATAAGTCTATATTTTCACGCGTAGATTTTTCAAGTCATCGCTATTTTTCTGACAAATGGCACGAAAACCCGGGCTGATACGCGTGTCCTGTGCGCAAGTATGCCAATATTGCATGGCGGCGATAGCGGCTGTATGCCATATCTCTTGTTCTGCTGGAAATGGTAATGCAGGTTGATATGCAGGCGTTGGCACTTCTCCGCTATTGGCAGGTGCGTACATCATTGGCAGCATGTCATAAATAGGTGCAAGTGCAAGTCCTGGATGGAAGGCTAGATTGCCATCATGCATGTCAGTGTTGGCAATCAGTTTTCCAAACCACCAAACGAGGGTAATGCGCACAGCATCATCGTCGGTTAACCAACCTGAAGCTTGTAATATGCGTGCAGTATCCGGCCAATGGGTATGTTTCCCGATGAGTGCAGCATGGATACTGGATAAGGTGCAAACGGGAGAGCGTCCATATTCTCCATGTCGATCAAATCGCGTGATTTCTAAGAAAGTCCGCCCAGCGTATTGATAAATAACTGAACTGACTGCGGCAATTTGTAATACGTTGTTGAGTATTTCAGATGCGACCTGTTCGCACACCAGCAAATCGGACCATCGTTGCACCGCAGCTGAATTATCGGCGCCTGAGAATTTGACGATGACATGGGTTTTCTGCTCTTGGTCATAGCGAAGTGCAGTGAATTTTGGAAATTCTCCACCAGCTGATGATCCTGCAATGCCTTGAGTCATTGCCAGGTTGGCTAACTGCGGATAGTGGAGGCTGACCTCATCGTTGCCTATTGGCAAAACAGTGGATTGGCTGATGCTATCCAAAAACAAACGATAAGCGGTGTTGCCTATAATCAAATCACCTGGCTGGTCATACCCTAGGGTGGAGAGTGCGAAGAGAACATCATCATCAGACCAATAGTCCGGATTGTTGTCAGTAATTTGCAAATAAGTCGCATTGGTCTTGGCGAAACGTCTGCCTAAAAAGCCTTGTGGGCGCATGTCGACGATAGGATAGGGCAAGCCATCAAACCAGCCATCTGCCATGTCTTGATCAAGCGGCCAACGAAAAAGTGTAGTTGGCGCGAGATGACTGCCTTCAGGGTATGTGAGTGCAAGCTGACCGATTTCATGACCCTGGCCATTCTTATCGATGCGGTAAATAGGGATGGGGTGCGCATTGCCGCGCAATGTTCGGCTCAAAGCATACCGTATGCGCCTGGAACCGCCACCACTAATAACGCTATTTCCGAGCTGCTTAATGGCACGGCTTAACGTAGCACGACTAATATCACCTAATTCTGATCGTAGTGCAGCAGCGCCTATGCGTGGCTGGGTACGCAGTATTGTGATAATGGAGTCGCTGCGAATCTTAGTCATCTTGTATTATTAATAATGAAACGTAATATGCAACGAAATAATTGTAATTGGTTTCTTGCATTTTTGATATTGTTTATTGTTTTTAATGATTAATATATTAAATATTGATGATGCTTATGGTGTGCAGAATGAAACAAAATTGCTGCCCATTCAGGCGGTGACGGCTGAATATTCCAGATCCGGCCATCGGTTTCAAGAAAGCAACGCAGAGTCTGCCTGGTTATGCCTCCTGTCCTGCAAACTGCACTGCTTGTGTGGTAATCTATAGCCATCAATCCCGGTGCTCTGTTATGTTCAAATCTATCGAAAATTTTGTCGGTAATACGCCGCTCGTACAACTCAAGCGTATACCCGGCGACACCAGCAACGTTATTCTGGCCAAACTCGAAGGCAATAATCCTGCCGGCTCGGTGAAAGACCGTCCTGCGCTGTCCATGATCAAACATGCGCAGCAACGCGGTGATATCAAGCCGGGAGATACACTGATCGAGGCCACCAGCGGGAATACGGGCATCGCGCTGGCCATGGCGGCTGCCATTATGGGATACCGTATGATTCTCATCATGCCGGAGAACCTGAGTATAGAACGCCGCCAGTCAATGGCTGCGTATGGCGCCGAAATCATTTTGACGCCCAAGGAAGGCAGCATGGAACAGGCCAGAGATCTGGCGGAAAAAATGCGCGACGAAGGCAAAGGCGTTATTCTGGATCAGTTTGCCAATCCGGATAATCCGCTTGCGCATTATGAAGGCACCGCGCCGGAAGTCTGGCGCGATACGGACGGGAAGATCACCCATTTTGTCAGTAGCATGGGAACAACGGGAACCATCATGGGATGCGCACGGTTTTTCAAGGAACAGCGTAAACCGGTAAAAATTATCGGCGTGCAACCCGAAGAAGGCGCGCAGATTCCGGGAATCCGGAAATGGCCGACTGCCTATCTGCCCAAAATTTACGATGCGTCCTGGGTGGATGAAATGATTTATGTTTCCCAGGCCGATGCTGAAAACATGACCCGCCGATTGGCGCGCGAAGAAGGCATTTTCGCGGGTATTTCCTCGGGGGGGGCGCTGGTTGCTGCGCTCAGGCTTTCGACTCAGGTTGAAAATGCAGTCATTGTATTCATCGTGTGCGACCGGGGCGACCGGTACTTATCCACGGGTGTTTTTCCGGCCTGATTGATGGAAGCTGAATCGCATAATGCCATAAAATATAAGGAGATAGAATGCAATTTCCCGTGTTGGATTTTATTTTTGACGTAATCTATTACATTATTTCGGACACATAATTCTAGTTAGACCTCCTGAGGAATAAGATGGACGACTTTCTGAGAACGGTACTCTAAGCATGGCCACACAGCGCTATTCGGTCACACCCCATCCGATCGAAACGCTCCTGACTTGGGTCAAGTCGGGCGAGATCGCCATCCCCGAGATCCAGCGGCCGTTCGTGTGGGAGCCGACCAAGGTTCGGAATCTGCTCGACTCGCTCTATCAGGGCTATCCGATTGGCTACCTCATCGCCTGGCGCAACCCGATGGTTAAGCTCAAGGATGGCACACCTTCGGCAGGCAAGCGCATTCTGATCGACGGCCAGCAACGAGTTACTGCGCTGATGGCCGGTTTGCTTGGGCGCGAGGTCCTGACCAAAGACTACGAGACCGTTCGCATTCGCATCGCATTTCACCCCCAAACCGAAAAATTCGAGGTTGCCAACCCTGCTATCCGCAAAGATGGGGCATGGATCGAGGACGTGGCTGCCGTCTTCGCTCTCGATGCCGATATGATCGAGTTGACGGAGAATTATGTCGCAAAGAACCCTTCGGCGGATCGCAGGCTGGTCGGGAGGGTCTTACAGAAACTCGGCAAGATCATCAATAACCATGTCGGCCTGATCGAACTGGCAGAGGACCTTGATATCGAGACGGTCACCGAGATTTTTATCCGCGTTAACTCGGCCGGAGCCGAGCTCTCCCAGGCCGATTTTGCCATGTCGAAGATCGCAGCCAACGAGACCTACGGTGGCAACATGTTGCGCAAGGCGATCGATTACTTCTGCCACCTCACTGTAGCGCCCGATTTCTTGGGGCGAATCGAGAAAGGCGACAAGGCCTTCACCGCATCCGAGTTCCTGCCGCAAATGCGCTGGCTGAAGGATGTTAACGACGACATCTACGATCCGACTTACACGGATATGCTGCGTGTCGCGTTCACGTCGGAGTTCGGTCGCGGCAAGCTGGCTGACCTTGTCGCGTTGCTTTCGGGTCGTAACTTCGAGACCAAGCAGTTTGAGGACGCCATTGCCGAAGCGTCGTTTGGGCGGCTTAAGAAGGGCATCCTAGCCTTCATCAATAAGACGCACTTCAACCGTATCACGATGATTCTGCGCTCGGCAGGATTCGTCACAAGCGACCTGATCGGCGGCCAGAACGCCGTCAACTTCGCCTATATCCTGTACCTGCGCGGTCGTGCCGAGAATGTACCACCCGCAGACCTCGAACGGCTGGTCCGGCGTTGGTATGCCATGTCGATCTTGCGCGGGCGTTACACCGGCAGCCCCGAGACTGCTTTCGACTTCGACATCCGCCAGGTCGAGGCCCGTGGGCTATTGGCCTATACCGGGGCAGTGATCGAGGCGGAACTGCCCGAGAGCTTCTGGGCCGGAATGCTTCCGCAGCTCATGGATACGTCTTCTGGGCAGAGCCCCTACTTCCTCGCCTACAAGGCAGCACAGGTGAAGCTCGGCGACAAGGGGTTCCTCTCGCGAGACATCACAGTGCTGGACCTACTGATGAACCGCAGCGACGTACACCATGTTTACCCGCGCAACCACCTCAAGAAGCAAGGCCTTTCGCGCGGCCGCTACAATCAGATCGCCAACTTTGTCTTGGCCCAAAGCGAGATCAATATCGCCATCGGCGACAAGGCGCCAGAACAGTACTTCATGGAGCTAGCTGAACAGTGCGCGGGTGGGAAGAAGAAGTACGGTGGTATCATCGACGCGACCGAGCTTCGCGCCAACCTGCGCATGAGCTGTCTGCCCGAGTCGCTTCTCGACGGCGGGATTCCCACTTACGACGATTTCCTGGAGGAGCGCCGCAAGCTCATGGCTCAGAAGATCAAGGTGTGGTTCGAGGCACTCTGATGACCGCTGACATCCGTAGTGGAGGTTTAACAACCGGTTGCAGCGGGCGGTCCGCTGCGTGGCCCGCCGCTGAACCGGAGTGTTGAGTGGATAAGGACGTGTCGTATAGCTTTCGATCGGAGAAACGGAGATGACGATGGAAGTAGTAACAGCCGCTATGTCGGACCGAGTTTCCGTAGTGACAACAATTGTCCTCGCGTTCTCGACGGACCCCATGGCACGTTGGTGCTGGCCAAACGCCGACGAATACCTGGCAACGATGCCTCTCTTCACCGAAGCGTTCGGTGGCCGGGCGTTTCAATCTGATAGCGCGCATTGCACGCGCGACCGCCGTGGCGCGGCTTTATGGTTACCGCCCGGGATAGGCCCGGACGAGGAAGAAATGGGGCGAATCGCAGAGGAAAGGATACCTGGTAGTGTCCGTGATGACGTATACAGATTGATGGAAAGAATGGCCCATTTTCATCCCAGTGAGCCGCACTGGTATTTGCCGATGATCGGGGTAGATCCGACTCAGCAAGGAAAAGGCTACGGCTCAGCGTTACTTAGCCATGCGCTTCAGCAATGCGATCGTGACGAATGTTTGGCGTATCTCGAGTCATCAAACCCGAGAAACATTCCTTTATACGAACGCCACGGGTTTCGAGTGATTGGGGAGATTCAAGCAGGATCGTCGCCGACAATGGTGGCGATGCTCCGCGTTCCACAAAGCGCGACCGCAAGTGACTGAAGAACTGCCCGACAATCCACTGAACAGAGCGTTAGCTGCACTCAAAATGGAGACACGCCATGAAAATTACCGTTGAAACCACTGTCGCTGCACCCATCGATGCGGTCTGGCGTGCGTACACAACACCGGAAGATATCATGCAATGGAATGCTGCATCCGACGATTGGCATACAATCCAGGCCAGCGTCGATCTTCGAACAGGCGGGGCATTTTCGTCTCGTATGGCGGCAAAAGATGGCAGTTCTGGCTTTGATTTTGCCGGGATTTATACCAACGTGATTCCGAACTGTCTCCTGGAATATTCATTCGGAGACAGAACTGCACGAATCGACTTTACCCAAGTCAAAGACGGCGTCAATGTAAAGGTCATATTCGATGCTGAGGCGACCCATTCCATTGCGCAGCAACAAAGTGGCTGGCAAGCAATCCTCGATAACTTCAAGCGCCACGTTGAAAGCCACAAATGATTCGATGACAGCTGGCAATACGGTCAGCAGGGATGCTCAGATAACCGTCTCTACCACCGTTTGGCCATCCGTTACTGTCGAGTCAGGCGAACAGAAACATGAGTAGCATGTCATACAAAGAACTACTGAGCGCCATTGCTATTGCACTCACCTTTGCCGTATTTATTCCCTATGTTCGCGCAATCATGAGCGGCGCCACCAGACCTCATGTGTTCTCATGGGTCATCTGGGGCGCAACAACTTTTTTTGTTTTTCTCGCCCAGATCGAAGGCAAAGGTGGTGTGGGTGCCTGGCCTATCGGCGTTTCAGGCGTTATCACAATATGCATTGCTTTTCTGGCTTACGTGAAACGCTCCGACATCACAATCACAAGAACAGATTGGGTATTTTTTGTCTCGGCTTTGTCTTCTTTGCCGCTTTGGTACTTCACGTCTGACCCACTGTGGGCTGTCGTTGTTCTTACAATCGTAGATGTTCTCGGGTTCGGGCCAACGATCAGAAAGGTCTATCGCTTTCCGCATTCGGAGTCATTATTGTTTTTCGCACTGTTTGCTGTCCGAAATTTCATTGTCATCATGGCGCTTGAAAGTTATTCGGTCACAACGGTTTTGTTTCCTGCGGTCATTGCAACAGCGTGTTTGTTTTTAATCGGTATGGCTTCATATCGAAGGCGAGTGTTAGCAGCATGAGTGCACGGGATTTATCGCCTAACAACGTTTCGAGAGGGAACCGCCAGCAATCTGCGCTTGCCGGTATTTTTCGCGCCTTCGGCACTTCGGTGGCTCCTAACACGCACGTTATGTATAATCGGACGCTCATTTTATTATTCGCTGTCATAGGTTGTTACATACTGGCGTTTTCAGCTTCAGCGGCGTATCCGCAGCTGAGGTTTTCAGTTGAGGATGTTAAAAGCCCTGTTTTTCAAACAAAGTCGATAACAGTCCGGATTGAAAGCGGTCATTCAGGCGCGCGGGAGTTGATTATCGGTATTGAAGAAATTGCCGTGCAGGATTATGTGTTGAAGGATATTCGTGTCTTGTGCCGGCTATTTCAATGGAATCAGCATGAAATTCAATGTACAAACGGCCAGTTGATCGCGAGAGACCTTTTTGCCTCTCCGGTGCCGATGCAGTTTGTTGCCACCCGTTCTCATCTGACCATCGATTTAAGACCGTCGGGCGGCGAACACTGGCAGTTCAGTGTGCAATGGGATGATGCATTCTGGCATGTCGTGCTCGCGATAGACGCCGGCAGAATGACGCATGTTGCGCGCTGGTTGCCGGATATTTCGGATCATGAAAACTTTCCCAAGCTGACTGAAGGCAAACTCAATGGCAAGATTCAGTTTAATGGCGACTTGAAGGGGCTGACATCAGCGTGTATCGATATGTCAGTGGATGAACTGGCGTTTGCAGATTCAGCCGGGATGCATGCCGGTGAAAATATAAAACTTTCAGTAAAATCGAACGTGGTGCGTAATCCGCGGCATCAGCACTGGGACTGGCAGGGCGATATTCTGTGGCAGCAAGGTGCGGTTTTCTGGCAGCCGCTGTTTTTTTCCGGTGCTGACCATTATTTGAATGTACAAGGTGTTTTTGATGGAAAAACCCTGACGCTGCAGGACAGCCATCTGGTGTTATCCGATATCGGAATGGTTAAATTTTCGGGTGTGGTTGACTGGCCGGATAGTAAGGTGCGCAGGTTCCAATTGGATGCCGACAACATTGCGTTGTCCGCTTTATTTGATCAGGTACTGAAACCTTTTCTGGCGGATACGATGTTTGCCGAGCTGGAAGTCAGCGGGCAGAGCGATTTTACATTGCAGGTGCGGGAAGGCGCACTGCGGCGGGTAAAATTGAGCCTGGATGATGTCAGTATCATCGACCAGCGCGATCGTTTCGCATTTCACCGCATCAATGCGCATATTCCATGGAAGGCGGATAATACCACCGTCGCCGATATCAGTCTTCTGAACGGGCATGTGTTGCGGATACCACTGGGTGCAGTGCGTGTTCCGCTGGAAATTAAGGATTCTCGTTTATTGTTGCCGCAACTGGCGCTGCCGGTGCTGGACGGGATTTTAAAATTGGAAGATTTCAGCGCTGCGTATACCAACGATAGCTGGCACTGGGAATTTGGTGGAGAACTCACGCCGGTTTCTATGGAAGCACTGACAGAAGCTTTGCAGATTCAACAGATGCACGGAATTTTATCCGGTTATATTCCGAAGGTGCGGTATGATGGCGAGAGTGTTACCGTCAATGGTGTGCTGCAGATCAATGTCTTTGATGGCAGTGTCGTCATCCATCAATTGAAGCTGATCGAGCCGCTGGGACTGGCACCGCATCTGACTGCGGATATCGCCATGCGTAATCTGGATCTGGGACTACTGACCAGCGCCTTCTCATTTGGCAAAGTGGAAGGGCGTGTTGATATCGATGTCAATCAGATCGAACTGTCGAATTGGAAACCCATTCATTTCGATGCCCGTTTGTTCAGTAGCCCGGGAAGTTATTCCCGCCGTATCAGCCAGGCGGCAATCAGGAATATCTCGGCTTTAGGCGGTGAAGGTGCGGTTGTTGCCATACAGCGGAGTTTTTTACGCTTTTTTGAAGAATTCCGTTATGCGGAGATCGGCTGGCGATGCGCTTTGCGCTTTAGTGTATGTTATATGGGCGGAATAGAGCCTGAGCCGAAGTCGCGTTATACCCTGATCAGGGGTGGTGGAATACCGGCGATCAATGTGATGGGCTATAATCGGGAGGTCAGCTGGCAGGAGCTGATCGGTCGCCTGCAACGGATAACTCAGGAAAATGAGCCTGTCATTCAGTAGCCAAGTAAAATTGGGGAGCGATAAGATAATGATAAAAAACAATTTACCTTCTAACATTTTGCCGGTGATTGCGGGCTTGTTTTTATCGGCATGCGTGACGATCAACATTTATTTTCCGGCTGCAGCGGCAGAAAAGGCTGCAGACAAAATTATTGAAGAAGTCTGGCAATTGGATCGTGAAAAAAAAGATGAATAGGCCGTGCTTCTCACTGTCCGCAGGCGGCCGTTCATCACCGGTAATCTGTTTAATTTTCCATTCGAGGTGACAATGGTGAATCGATTCTATAGCGTAGTGCTTTTTATGGCATTGATGCTGGCGCCGTTAACGGGGCAGGCGCAGGAAGCCAATCTTGAAGTCAATACTCCTGCGATTGCCAATATCAAGCAAAGCATGCAAAACCGGCATGCCCGACTTGTCGAGTACTATACCAGTGGTGCCGTGGGTCTGACACAGGATGGTATGATTGCCATACGCGACGCGAATGCCGTGCCACTGGCGCAGCGGCAGGCAATCAATGCGTTGATTTCTGCGGAAAATCAGGACCGGGCTGCACTGTATCGTGAAATTGCGCGTGCCAACAATCAGCCGGAATGGGAGTCGAAAATTCGTGCAACGTTCGGTCAGCGCTGGATCAATCTGGCGAGGCCCGGCTGGTGGTATCAAGCGGGCGGCGCCTGGAAGCAAAAATAATTCAGATCATGCATGAATTTGACTGAACGGCGCTTCAGTTTGACATTTAATGATTCGTTATGTAACTTCTGCTCTCCAGGTTCAGCAGAAATAGGCATACTACGATAAAGGTTTTTCATGGTATCCTTTGAACTAAAAGTATGGTTTCAAGTCACAACAACTTGAAGAATAATTCAGTTTCTAAATGAGAAATAGGAGGTTGTTTCATAATGGAAGACTACTCAAAAACGAACCAGAAATCACGTGCGCAGTCGCAATCTGACGCAGATGTAACAAACGCCCAGGTCATCGGGATCAATAACGCACAATCCGCAACGATCAATCCTGCACGTTCACGCGCAGGAGCGGGTATTGAGATCAACAAGGTATTACGCAATACCTATATGCTGTTGTCGATGACGTTGCTGTTCAGCGGATTGACTGCGGCCATTTCCATAGCACTGAATATGCCACCGATGACTTATCTGATTTCTGTGATCGGCGGTATGGTGATTGCCATGTTTGTGCTGCCGCGTTTCGCGAATTCACCGGCCGGTATAGGCATTGTTTTCCTCGTGACCGGTCTGCTGGGTTTTGGCCTGGGTCCGATGCTGAGTATTTATGCCTCGCTGCCAAACGGCGGTAATATCATTATGCTGGCACTCGGCGGCACGGGCGTTATCTTCATGGGCCTTTCCGCGTATGTACTGGCGACGCGCAAAGATTTCAGCTTCCTCGGCGGTTTCCTGATGGTGGGTTTCCTGCTGGTGCTGGTTGCCGCGCTTGCCAATATTTTCCTGCAGATGCCGGTCATGTCACTGGTGATTTCATCGGTGGTAATTTTGATTATGAGCGGTTTCATTCTGCACGATACCAGCCGCATTATTCATGGCGGTGAAACCAACTATATTCTGGCCACCATCGGACTGTATATGACGATATTCAATATCTTCATCAGTTTGTTACAGATCCTGGGCATTATGGGCGGCGACGACTGATCGTTTGGCTTTTAAGTTTGTCAAAAAACCCCGGTTTATCCGGGGTTTTTGTTTTAAGAGCCTGTTTCTTAGTGATAAATCAATAAAAATAAAGTAAAGGTTACATTATGGACTGGATGCAAATCGTTGCTGCCATGGCGCTGGTCATGTTCATCATATTTCTGTTTCCGAGAGCGCGCCATATGCTGGAAAACAGCCCCAAGGGTTCGTCATCCGACTGGATGAGTTTCCTGATCCCGATCATCGCGATCGTGCTGTTCATTATGCTGCTGATACAACTGGTGTAATGGATTGATTCCGGGTTAATCTTTGCCTGTTGTCTTGCCCCATGAATCCCGTAAGGTTACCGCGCGGTTGAAAACCGGTTTTCCCGGTGTGCTGTCAACGCGATCCGCTACAAAATAACCATTGCGTTCGAACTGGAAGCACTGTCCCGACTCTGCACCACACAAATCCGGCTCGACATACGCATGGATAATCGTTTTTGAATCCGGATTGAGCGCATTTTTATAATCCTTGCCGCCGCTATCGGGATACGGATCGGTAAACAGACGGTCATAGAGGCGAATTTCAACCTGTTGCGCATGCCTGACCGAAAGCCAGTGTATATTGCCTTTGACTTTGCGTTGTGCTGCGCCTGCAGTGCCGCTTTTCGTGTCCGGGTCATAAGTGCAATGGATCGCTTCGATTTCACCTTGCGCATTTTTGTCTACAGCGACGCATTTAACGATATAGGCATAACGCAGCCGTACCTCTGCGCCTGGTGCGAGGCGGAAATAGCCCTTAACCGGCTCTTGCATAAAATCATCCTGCTCGATATAAAGCGTTTTTGAAAAAGGTATGCTGCGTTTTCCCCATTCCGGCTGCTGAGGATGGTTAGGGGCAAAGCAGTCTTCAACCTGATCTTCCGGATAATTATCAATAATCAGTTTTAACGGTTTCAGCACCGCGATGCGGCGCGGCGCGGACACGTTCAAGTCTTCACGCAGGCAATCTTCCAGTGTGCTCATGTCAATCCAGGAATCCGCTTTGCTGACCCCGATACGTTCGGCAAACAGATGAATCGCACGTGGCGTATAACCGCGTCGGCGTACACCGGCCAGCGTGCTTAAACGCGGATCATCCCAGCCGTCAACAAGCTTATTTTCCACCAGCTCGATCAGTTTGCGCTTGCTCATTACCGTGTAGGTCAGGTTCAGGCGGGCGAATTCAATCTGCTGCGGATGACAAGGCACCTTGTCCTGTAACTGATCCAGCACCCAATCGTATAGCGGGCGATGGTCTTCAAACTCGAGCGTGCAGAGCGAATGCGTAATGTTCTCCAGCGCATCCGAAATGCAATGGGTGTAATCATACATAGGGTAGATGCACCATTGATTACCGGTGCGCTGGTGGTGCACATGCCGTATGCGGTAAATGACCGGATCGCGCATATTGATGTTGGGCGAGGTCATATCGATTCGGGCACGCAGGACATGCGCGCCATCGGGAAATTCGCCCGCTTTCATGCGGCGAAACAGATCGAGACTGTCAGCGGCGGGACGGTCGCGATAGGGACTGCTTTGGCCGGGACGAGTCAGCGTGCCGCGCTGTTCGCGAATCGCATCTGCCGGTTGGCTATCGACATAGGCTTTTCCCTGAATGATCAGGTCTTCAGCGAAATCGTACAACTGATCGAAATAATCCGAGGAATAATACAGATGCTCACCCCAGTCAAATCCCAGCCATTTGACGTTATCGCATATCGCATCAACGTATTCCTGCGCTTCTTTTTCCGGATTGGTATCGTCAAAACGCAAGTGGCACACACCCTGATACTCTTTTGCAATGCCAAAGTTCAGACAGATGCTTTTCGCATGACCAATATGCAGATAACCGTTGGGTTCCGGTGGAAAACGCGTTTCAACGCGGCCCTGCCATTTGCCGGTGCGATTGTCTTCATTGATGCTGCTGCGGATAAAATTGGAAGCGGCGGGTTCCATGGGTGTGTTTTGCGGGGATTTGTCTTTCAAGTTTGTCTCTCGAATCGAATGTATTTAAATGTGTCTCTCGGCTGTACATGATTCGTGATACATGAATCTATGTCCAAACGCGGGTTGCCGAGCATTGCCTGGCACAAGCGGCATAACTGTATTCCACATATGTTATCAGATGGGTGTTTTGAATGGGATGCGTTCATCAGGCAATTGCTGACTGATCTGTCAGGAAAAGCAGCCTATTTTATCACGCCGGGCTAAATAATCCTTATAAAACAGAAGTGTGATTGTTATTGGTCATCAGATTCCACACATCTGTCCAGAAGCCGGGCGTTCGCAATGACGGGTTTGTCAGTTGTACGAAAAAAAATTATTTTTTTGTGTAAACCGATTATCGCGTGTTGCGTTTTATTACCTTGTTACCGAGCCGCTTTCCCAAAATATCACAGGCACCATGAAAAAACTGCATATTGTCTACACGTGTAACGTCAGAAAACCGGACATGGAAGATGAACGTTATGGTGAATTTGAAAGCCCGGCCACGATCGCGGCTGTGACAAAAGCGCTGGAACGCATCGGAGCGCATGTTGAACTGATTGATGTGGGGCCTGATATTTATTATCAGCTCGAAAAACGTAGGGGCCAGATCGATCTGGTTTTCAATAATACGGAAGGTCTGGAAGAAAAGGAATTGCGCGAAGCTATTGTGCCGTTCCTTTGTGAATATCTGCATATCCCCTGCACCGGCAGCAGTCCCAAAACATTCATCAATAAAATGGATAAGGCAACCGCCAAGAGAATTGTCGCTTATGAAGGGGTGCCGACAGCACAGTATCAGCTTCTCAGGCCCGGTGAGCGTCTTCAGAACCTGCATTTCCCTTTGATGGTAAAACCCTGTAGCGAAGGCACCAGCATCGGTATCAGCCAGAAAAGCAAGGTGCATAATAGGTCGGAACTTGACGATGCAGTGCGGTTGATTCACGCGCAGTTTAACCAGCCAGCGCTGGTCGAGGAATTTTTGCCGGGAAAAGAATATACCATTGGATTGATTGGCCGTTATGTGCTGCCCATACTCGAAATCGATTTTGCCCGTATTCCCGGCCAGCCCCATGTGCGTGATCCGCATGTCAAGGATATCGAAAATCCGTTTATCGCCCATCTTGACTGGACAGACACGGCAAGACGCTTTGCAGAGATCGCGATTAGGGCGCACGAAGCCCTGGAGGTTCGCGATTACAACCGCATGGATTTTCGAATGCGTGATGATCAGCTGTATTTTCTTGAAGCCAATGTCATTCCCGGCATACATCCCACGGAGGCCGATCTGACCAATATGTGCCGTCATGCCGGTCTTGCGCATGACGATATGATCGCATTCATCGTTTATACCGCCGTGCAACGGCTCTCCCAAACCTATCCTGAACGATTCAGCGGCAACACCGGAACCCTTGAGCAGCGGGTTCTGGCTGCGATCGATACAATTCCGCAAGCGGGGTCGATACAGTATCAGAACAAAACATACCTGCTGTTAGGCAAGTAACAGGAGAACACTGGAATCATGATCATTCCCATATCGGCAGCACTGTATCCGCAACTCGCAAAAATCGCGATGCAGGACATTGGCGCCATGTATCAGTCTGAAGTGCTTGATGAACTGGAGGATATTTCGCGTGGTAAATGCTTTGGTGTCTGTGCGATGGAAAATGAACGCCCCGTTGGTTATGTCACTGTAAAGAAAACCGTAGACACCTATCACCTGCTCACGATTGCAGTGGACAAACTGCACCGCAGTAAAGGTTATGGCTCGAAGATGCTCGATGGCGTATTTGCAGAAATCGAAAACCAGGGTGGAAGAATCCTCAATGTCATTACTGACGCGGACGCCAATCAAAGCCTGCGCTTTTATCTTAAGAATGGCTTTGTCTTGACCGGCATCGTTCAGGATGAGTTTGTATCGGGTGTTGCCCAGGTACACCTCACGCGGCGGGTGGGGTATAAACCATGATTTTTTCTTAGAAACAGGTTCTTACATGCGGAGTGAAATAAACGATGCGAATCGGTGCAATGAAAATGGATGGGTGCGGCAATACATTCCTGGTTGTTGATGAAATGAAAATGCCTCTGGCAGGACTCG
>CAZTCY010000044.1:0-24045 GCA_964612715.1 uncultured Nitrosomonas sp.
AAAATTGAACGACGCAAGCAAAGCGCAGCGAACAGCCGTAAGGCTGGCCTGTAGGACGAGGCGTTTGTGCCGAGTAAAAAGCGGAGCATACTTGAAGTATGTGAGCATTTTGAGTTTGATTCTGAGTTCAATTTTGTCGCGGCAATGTGCGCTTCAGTGAGATCTTGAACAGGTTCTTACGCATGGGCAACAATAAAATTGCTGTGTTGCTGTGCGAATTTTATAACCAGAAAGCGTACGCCTATAGAGAGGTATTTCTCTTTTATGGGTTGTATATGCGCAACTTCTGCAACCGCCTTGAAATGCGGTGCTTCTATTTTAATAATATCTTGCGCGGTAAGCGGAATGTGGGTTAAAAAACGCATGCCTTTGGGGGATAGGTCCTGCAATAAGCCATGGCGCGGCGTATCAGGCCAATACAGATAAAACTTAAGCGATCCTGTGACACCGGTTCGTTCGTAAGCGCGATGTTTTTGTATAGACTGTTCATTGTGCGTAATCGGTAGAGGACTGTGGCATTCCAGACATTGATCATTGGGATAAGGGGGCGGCTGATACGCAAACGGCGTATAGCAAAAGATGCAATGACGCAGAGCCGTTGCTGCGTGCGGTTGGGCGCGTGGATGCGTTGCGGCGCATGTAGGGGTTTCTGGAGCCGCTGCGGCATCATGGTTTGCGGGTTGCAATTGTCCGGATTCCGGGCAGGCACTTTCGGCAAGAAGCGCATCGTAGCGCGTACGTATCGCCGGATTGGCAAGTATGGCAAAAGCTTCATCCAGCAAAGCCAGATTCTGAAAAGGATATTGGGTTAACGCATTGTAGCTTGCGATAATGATCGCTATCGAAGCATCGGGTTGAACTTGCAGTACACGGTAATAGTTGCGCCGGTTTTTGGAAACGGTTTTACCGTTTTTGCCAGACGCGCTTTTAACCGATCCCGAAGCAAAAGAACCCAGACTTAATTTTTTGATCGGATACTGCTGACGTAATTGATAATCATACACGCCACGTTTTAGAGGATCCTGTAAAACCGCCAATGCGGTATTCAATGAATAGGCCTGCGCATCGGCAAAATCCTGATCGCCGCACAGCCGCAGTCTTTGCAACAAAACATGGTAACAGGCGTAGATCACTGTCAGAGGTGCGTCGGGTTGAACACTGAGCAGTCGGTAAAAATTGCGCCGTTCTTTTATCATGTTGAATATCCGCATGCGTATTTCTGATTTCGAGCAGCCACCGGTGGACCCCGGTCATAACCCATGTGCGCAGAGCAGGTGCGGGTTGTAAAATGTCTGTAATGTAAAAGATAGATATTAGGAAAATTAGTGGAAGGATAGCATTGATAATGCTGTCGATCGAATATAATTGAATCAATAGTTTTCTTCATCCAGGTATTATTCATGAGGGTAATATTTAAAATCCCCAATATCATTAGGGACTTAATTTGCATGATGCCAGTATAAACAATTCCCTGAAGCGTTATAATACCCGTCAAACCTGAATAATGAATTGACAATATCATAATATGCTTAGACAACAGATTCAGAGAACACCACTACTTTATGGCGATGACGTCAATGCGAAACGCGAGGAGATTCGCGCCTATTTTCACAGTGCGCTGGATTGTTACGAACAGCTTTTCAAAACGCTGCGCAATGATGACGCATATTACAAAAAACCGATCGTGCTGCGTCATCCGTTGATTTTTTACTATGGCCATACAGCGACTTTCTTTGTCAACAAACTGATACTGGCCGGCCTGATTACCGAGCGCATCAATCCCAGGTTTGAATCCATGTTTGCTGTCGGCGTAGACGAAATGAGCTGGGATGATCTGGATCATACACATTACGATTGGCCTACAGTTGCGGAAGTCACCGAATACCGCAGGAAAATGCGCGGTATGGTGGACAAACTGATCAGCGATTTGCCGCTGGTTCTGCCTATTACCTGGGAGAGTCCTTTCTGGCCGATTCTGATGGGTATAGAACATGAACAAATTCATCTGGAGACGTCATCCGTACTGATCCGCCAGCATGCCATAGCCTATGTTCAGCCGCATGAGCATTGGCGCCCCTGTGAAAAAACCGGTGCTGCGCCGGAAAATGCGCTTGTCAGTGTACCTGCAGGCGCGGTGACGATCGGCAAAAACAAGACTACGCATCAGCATTACGGCTGGGACAACGAATACGGTCTGCACAGTGCGGATGTCGCTGCGTTTCAGGCCAGCAAGTATCTGGTCAGCAATCAGGAATATCTGTCCTTTATCGATGACAGGGGTTACCAAACCGATGAATACTGGGAGGAGGAGGGACTTTCATGGCGCAACTTCAGCAAAGTGGGACATCCGGCTTTCTGGATCAGAAAAGGCGATGGCTGGTTCATGCGCACAATGACCGATGAGATCCCTATGCCGTGGGATTGGCCGGTTGACGTCAATTATCATGAAGCCAAGGCGTTCTGCAACTGGAAGGCAAAAACCACCGGCCAGCCCGTCAGGTTACCCACTGAAGACGAATGGTATCGTTTATACGATTTGGCGGGATTGTCCGAAGTGCCGCATGACAAGCCGGCGGCTGGCAATCTGCATCTGGATTATTATGCATCGAGCTGTCCGGTCAATGAATTTCCGCAAGGTGATTTTTACGATATCGTCGGCAATGTCTGGCAGTGGACGGAAACGCCAACGTACCCTTTTGAAGGTTTTGACGTGCACCCCTTGTACGATGATTTCACCACGCCGACTTTTGACAATCAGCATAATCTGATCAAGGGCGGGGCATGGGTTTCCTGTGGTAACGAAACACTGCGCAGCGCGCGTTATGCCTTTCGTCGGCATTTTTTCCAGCACGCGGGGTTCCGTTACGTCGTTTCCACAGCACCCGCTACGCTGCAAACTTCAAATTACGAGACCGACAAACTGCTTTCCGAATACGCGGAATTTCATTATGGCGATACCTATTTTGACGTGCCCAATTTTCCCCAGGCACTTGCGGAAATGGCGATCAAAGCCATGGGCAACCGGCCTGCCGGAAAAGCGCTGGATCTGGGTTGCGCATCCGGGCGTTCCACGTTTGAACTTGCGCGCCATTTCGATCATGTCACCGGTGTTGATTTTTCGGCACGTTTTATCGGCCAGGGTGTGCAGTTGGCGCAACAAGGCATATTGCGTTATACACTGATCGATGAAGGTGATCTGGTGTTCTACAGAGAGCGTACCCTGAGCAATCTGGGGCTGGAAAGCGTCAAAAGCAAGGTCGAATTTTATCAAGGCGATGCGTGCAATCTCAAACCGCTGTTCTCGGGCTATGATCTGGTTCTGGCGGCCAACCTGATCGATCGCCTCTATGAGCCGGGCAAGTTACTCAATTCGATTCATACGCGTATCAATCCCGGCGGATTGCTGATGATCGCTTCGCCCTATACCTGGCTGACCGAGCATACCAAGCGGGAATTCTGGATCGGCGGTTTCAAACGCGACGGTGAAAACTTCACCACACTGGATGGTCTGAAAGAGATGCTTGGCAAGCATTTCAGGTTGGTTCAAGGGCCGCAAAAGGTACCGTTTGTTATCCGCGAAACGAGCCACAAGCACCAGCATACGTTATCTGAAGTCACCTTCTGGGAGCGCGTGACTTGAGCGATGGGTTTGATGCTGGTTATTTCAGCCAGAGCATCCAGCGCGCAGGTACGAACAGTGTCAAATACGACGGACGATTAGCTATGTTCGGCAGGGCGGACGTCATTCCGGCATGGGTGGCGGATATGGATTTCCCCGCACCGCCCGCTGTTACCGAAGCGTTGATCGAACGCGCCAGACATCCGATCTATGGGTACACATTGTATCCCGACAGTCTGTTTGAGGCCATCATCGAATGGATGCAGCGGCGGCATGCCTGGACGGTCGAACGCGAGTGGATTGTCATGTGTCCGGGCGTGGTGCCTTCGCTCAATGCCGCAGTGATGGCGTTTACCAAACCCGGAGAATCAGCTGTTATTCAGCCGCCGGTTTATTTTCCGTTTTTTTCAGCGGTGATCCAGACGGGCAGAGCATTGATTGAGAATCCGTTAAAGCTGGAGAATGGTCGTTATCGCATTGACTTTGACCATTTCGAACAGTGCATTCGGGATGCGAATGTGCGTCTGCTCTTGTTCTGCTCGCCGCATAATCCGGTCGGCCGCGTCTGGTCCCCCGGTGAACTGGAACAACTGCTGCGGATTGCCGAAAAACATGAGCTCATTATCTTCTCCGATGAAATCCATGCCGATCTGATTTATCCGGACTACCGGCACACCGTACTGGCCACACGCGAAGGCAGTGAAAGCCGGGTTATAACGGCCATGGCGCCGAGCAAGACTTTCAACATTCCGGGCTTGAATCTGTCCACGCTGATTATTCCCGACAAAACGTTACGTCAAACGATTACCGATGTTTTCAATACCTGGCACGTGAGTGCGTCAAATCCGTTTAGCGTTACCGCATTCGAAACAGCATACCGCGAAGGCGAAGTCTGGCTCGAAACGCTGTGCGTCTATCTGCGCGATACGCGTGACGTTGTGGCGGCTTTCCTGGCTGAACATTTACCGCAGATCAGGTTGATTTCGCCGGAAGGCACTTACTTACTCTGGCTGGATTGCAGCGCATTAAATATGAGCGATGCCGATCTTAGGCATTTCTTTATCCATGAGGCAGCGGTCGGTATGAGTCCGGGTATTTTGTTTGGCGTGGCGGGCAGCGGTTTTATGCGATTGAATATCGGCGCGCCCCGGGAAATCATCATGCAGGTATTGAGCAATGTTCGGGAAGCATTGTCGCGCATCGATCAGACATAGCCGGACATAAGCGTTTTGCGATTAATTCATAAACGGAATGATTTAAATAGAGGATTGACTTGACGGATAAGGTGTTCTTCAAGCGGCAGTTGCTTGAATGGCTGTGGTTTCAAAACGACTGATTGCGTCTATGACAGCATCCGAAGTGGATCTGAAGAGCCCATAGTAGGAATATGTTTCACCGGTGCGTGTGGTCAGTTTTATTTTGCATTTAATGAGCCGGGCGTTTTGTACCTTAACGGCATAATGGGTTTTCATGACGGCTTTCCTTGAGCTGATTTATTGTGTTGTAGGCATTTGAGTTATTTTATAAAAGTGTTTGCCGGATGAAAGTGGCTACAAACAGGGTAAAATGGCCCTAATTTGTCATTTTCGTACTCATTATTTCTTTGGAATTTCACGTGTTTCCGGATATTTCTGAAGTCTGCTAACTGGGCAGTTCATTTTTGTTCATGTTATAGTGTAAGCTTTCAGCAATCAGATATATTGGTAAGACAATGTTTATTAATATTGTTTTTGTGTAAAAATTGCAGAGAAAACTGTTATACCGGTTTTATTCGAATTTCTTTTGCCTCGAGAAAATTGCGGTTGATGACGCAGTGATATGAGGCATACAGTCAAAGCATTCATTGGTCCATATCAGAATACAAGGACGGCCAAGTTTTTCTTGTTTTGAAATCTAATTTAAATAGATTTTTTTAGTTTTGTTCGGCAAAGCAATACGATTCTTTTGCCATCACGATTGATTCCGGTGACATTTTCTCCGCCTGGCAATTTTAATGATGAGAGAGAATGATTGTTATGATACTTCCGAAAACAAATCAAATTAAAGTGGCCCGGTTTAACAATAAACCGGAGGCATTTCAGGTTTATACCGAACGTCAACTCGATCAAATCGATGTCTTAAGTCTGTTAACCGAGGCGCAACGCTTTGAGATGAAAGTCGTGGCGCATGTTTTGCCTTTCCGGGTTAACCGTTATGTGATCGATAACCTGATCGATTGGTCCAACATTCCGGACGATCCGATTTTCAGATTGGTATTTCCCCAAAAAGGGATGCTCTCAAAAGACGATTTCGAACAAATGGCAGCCGTTTTACGCAGTACAGGCGATCGCAGCCTGATTTTGAGTAAAGCGAATGAGATCAGAAAAAAACTGAACCCGCATCCTGCCGGACAGCAAACCTTGAATGTGCCTTATGAAGGTGATGAACCGATTGACGGTGTTCAACATAAATACCGTGAAACTGTTTTGTTTTTTCCAAGTCAGGGACAGGTCTGTCACAGCTTTTGCAGTTTCTGTTTCCGGTGGGCGCAGTTTATAGGCGATAAAAGCTTGCGCTTTTCCTGCAAGGAAGCGGACAGACTGCGCGATTATCTTGCAAAGCATAAAAACATTAGCGACCTGTTGATTACCGGAGGTGATCCCATGGTGATGAAAACGGATCATTTGGCGGTATATCTTGAATCGTTAATCAAACCCGAATTGGATCATATCCAGACCATACGCATTGGGACCAAATCGCTGAGTTTCTGGCCGCAACGTTATGTCAATGATGATGATTCGGATGATCTGCTTGAATTGTTGAAGAAAATAATCAAAGCGGGCAAGCATGTCGCGATTATGGCGCATTTTAATCACTGGCGCGAAATGGTCACACCGGTGGCTCGGGAGGCGATTCGCCGTTTGCGTGCAACAGGTGTTGTGATTCGTACGCAATCACCTTTGCTGAACCATATCAACAATGATCCGGATGTCTGGGTTGATATGTGGCAGGAACAAATTCGCCAGGGATTGGTACCTTATTATATGTTTGTGGAACGTGACACCGGTGCACGCCGCTATTTCGAGGTTCCTCTCGTGCGGGCATGGGAAGTGTATCGACAGGCGGTACAGCAGGTGTCCGGACTGGCAAGAACCGTACGCGGACCCTCCATGAGTACCGGGCCGGGTAAAGTCGAGATTCAAGGTGTATCGGAAATACAGGGCGAAAAGGTTTTTGTCTTGCGGCTTATTCAGGGCCGTAATCCTGACTGGGTGCAGCGGCCTTTTTTTGCGCAATTCGATCCGGAAGCAACCTGGTTCGAACATTTAAAACCGGCTTTTGGGGAAGAGAAATTCTTTTATCAGGATGAATATGAGGCGATGTGTAAAAAGAAAATTGCCTTACGTGTTTAGTTTATAGACAAACCCGGTGTGTCTATTATTTCTATCGAAAGGCATTGGTTTTGTAAAAAGGCGATTATGCTGCGCTATAATCGGGTGTGTTTTTATTGACTGAAACAGATGTCGCATTGCTTTTGTCTAAGAACCTGTTCAAGGTCTCACTGAAGGGTGCATTGCTGCGTTAAAATCGAGCTCAGAATGCTCACATACTTCAAGTATGCTCCGCTTCTTCGCTCAATTTTGCCTTGCACTGCACCCTTTGATCGAGATCTTGAACAGGTTCTAAGACCAACTGTTCGGTGATGCAGACGGCGTAGCGTAAACAACTGTTTCTTGTAAATAAGAATCATTTATAATTACCCGTCTGCGTTGCTCGGATTTACCAGACTATAAGTATCGGACGTATAAATGTTTTACTTGTTACTGATTGTTTTTGTGGCGGCGCTGATTTACGGACCTTCCTATTGGGTCAGATATACACTTGAAAAATATAGTCATCCCGATGATCGATATCCGGGTACGGGTGCTGAGTTGGCGCGTATTCTGCTGGATTGGGCCAAGCTTCATTCTGTCAAGGTTGAAGTGACTGAGCATGGCGACCATTATGATCCCATCGAAAAAGCCGTGCGATTGACGCCGGATAAGTACAACGGTAAATCGTTGACAGCAATTACCGTGGCTGCACATGAAGTCGGCCATGCGATTCAGGACCGGGATGGCTACGCGCCACTGAGGTTACGTACCCGTCTGGTGCAGATTGCGGCACCTGCGGAAAAACTCGGCGCTGCGGTTCTTATGCTTGCGCCGGTGGTTGTGGCTGTCACGCGTGCGCCTGTTGCAGGGGCTTTGTTTTTTGTCGGTGGTCTGTTGACATTGGGCGCGGCAACGCTGGTACACCTGGTGACATTGCCGATGGAAATGCATGCCAGCTTTTCACGTGCTTTACCTATGCTGGAGAAAGGCGGGTATTTGTATAAAGGTGATGAGCGGCATGCCCGTCGTATCCTGCGGGCCGCTGCCTTGACTTATGTGTCCGCTTCGCTGATGACATTGTTGAATATCGGCCGCTGGTGGGCGATACTGCGTCGATAAGATATTGGAGAAATTCAGTATCAACATGCGCAGTGTGAAGTGTTTGGGTGGGGGTACTGATTTTTATTTTAACGTTAAACATTGAGAGGTTCAGAAATGATGCATGTGTGGTATCGGCAACGGCCGGTAAGATTCGAGCGTGGCTTTACGCTGCTTGAATTGCTCGTTGTCATGGTAATTATCGGCTTGCTGGCGGCTTATGTCGGCCCTAAATATTTTTCCCAGGTGGGTAAATCGGAGATCAAAATGGCGCAAGCCCAGATTGATGCGCTTGAAAAAGCGTTGCATCAATACCGTCTGGATGTCGGCGGTTATCCCTCAACTGAGAATGGTCTGGCGGCCTTAATTATGCAGCCCAACGATGAGCCCCGATGGCAAGGCCCTTATCTGTCAAAAGCGCCGCCTCAGGATCCCTGGGGACGCCCGTATATTTATAAATACCCGGGTGATAATGCCGAGTTTGATCTGTTCTCCATGGGTAAGGACGGACAGATAGGCGGCGAAGGTGAAGCAGCGGATATTACAAACTGGTAAACGGAATTCTCGATTCAGTTCATGCGTTATGAAGTAAAAGCTGTGATGTCCGGGCAAGGGACGGTTCACCTTGAGCTGGAAGCAAACAGCGAAGAGGATGTGCGCCGCCAGGTCATAGCCCGGGGCGGCATGGTGCTGAGTGTCAAGCGCAGGCTGACCGGCCTGTCGTTCAAGTCCCGGACACGCTTTCCACTGGTGCATTTCAGTCAGGAAATGTTGTCATTGCTGACAGCAGGGCTGAGTCTTGTCGAATGCCTTGAAACATTGGTTGATAAAGAGCAGGATGCGGGTAATCGAAAAATCATTCATGATTTACTGGCGCGTCTGTATGAAGGTGTTACCTTTTCTCAGGCGCTGGATGCATATCCTCAGGCATTTCCAATGCTGTATATTGCAACAGTGCGCGCCAGCGAACGTACGGGCGATCTTGCCGAGGCATTGACGCGCTTTGTGACATACCAGACGCAGATGGATTTTGTCCGCAAGAAACTGGTCGGTGCTTCAATTTATCCGGTTCTGCTGCTGGTGGTCGGTTTGCTGGTATCATTGTTTTTACTGGTTTTTGTCGTACCCAAATTCAGCGCGATCTATGACGACATGGGATCCGATCTGCCCTGGTTATCGGTGTTGCTCATTGAGTGGGGACATTTCGTTCAGGAACGTGGCTGGGAAGTGGCGATTTTTGCGCTGCTGTTAGGTGTGATGACTAGCTACGCCATTTCCCGGCAGTCCTTTCGCGCCTATGTCGTGCAATTGCTGTGGCGCATTCCGGCGATTGGAGAACGTATGCGTGTTTATCAGTTGGCGCGTTTTTATAAAACGCTGGGTATGCTGTTACGTGGCGGTATTCCGATCACACAGGCGCTTGAAATGGTGAGCGGCTTGCTGCAATCGCATTTTCGTCCAAAAATAGAAGCTGCGGCAAGGCATATCCGCGAAGGCCAGACAATTTCCAGTGCGATGGAATCCGAAGGATTGACGACTGCAGTAGGCAATCGCATGCTGCGTGTGGGTGAGCGCACCGGATTAATGGGCGACATGATGGAGCGCATCGGCAATTTTCATGACGAGGAAATCGCGCGCTGGGTGGAATGGACCACTAAATTGATAGAACCGATTCTGATGGCGGTAATAGGCACGGTCATCGGTGGCATTATTATATTAATGTATATGCCTATTTTTGAACTGGCCGGCAGTATTAATTAATCAGAATACAGATGCACGCAGAAGAACAACAGGGAGTCAAATCACCACTGGATATCAATTATCTGAGCCGTGTGCGTGCGGAAGCATTAAAACGCGGCGTTTCTATCTTTGAAATGCTGGAAGAAGCCAGTGGCCATTCACCGCATGCATTGATACAAGAGCTGGGGCGTCTGCTGCATATTCCTCCGGTGGAAATGAAAACGATACATACCCTGGAACCCGCTTTTGATATTCTGCCTTTCTCCGAAGCAACCCGGCATGAATGCGTGTTGTTCAGGGATCAGGGCGTCTATCTGCTGGTCATCAGCGATCCGTTTTCTTCCCGGTTGCGATTATGGGCGGAAGAGTGTTTTGCAATGCATGTCGAATGGCGCTTGATTCATCCGGCGGATCTGGCGGCATTTTTCGCCCAGCAGGAAAAAAATATGCGGGCAATGGATCATGTGCTGCC
Source organism: uncultured Nitrosomonas sp. (assembly GCA_964612715.1). Classification (GTDB taxonomy): domain Bacteria; phylum Pseudomonadota; class Gammaproteobacteria; order Burkholderiales; family Nitrosomonadaceae; genus Nitrosomonas. Next base: position 10,283 of record CAZTCY010000044.1, read on the forward strand.
TGATCAGGGTCTGGTTGAAATTCAGAGCAGTATCGAGGATCTGTCATTAAAAACGATTAGTGAAGGCACCAGTCAGGTCGTTCGTCTTGTTCATTCCACACTCTATGACGCGCACAAATCGCAGGCCAGTGATATTCATCTGGAAATGGTTACCGGTGCATTATCGATCAAATACCGGATTGATGGCGTTTTGATGTCTATCGGCGTCATCAAGGGACCGGATCTGGCCGAGCAGGTGATTTCAAGAATCAAGGTCATGTCCGAACTGGATATCGCCGAGCGGCGCGTGCCGCAGGATGGCCGCTTCAAGGTTTCGATCCAGGGGCGTGAAATTGATTTCCGGGTTTCCATCATGCCGAGCATTTTCGGCGAAGATGCCGTACTGCGTATTCTCGACCGCCAGGCGCTGTCGGATCATGTTGAAGGATTAACGCTCAATCAACTGGGATTCAATGCTGCGGATATCCAGCTGCTGCGCCGTTTGAGCTCGGAACCTTACGGCATGCTGCTGGTCACCGGCCCCACGGGAAGCGGCAAAACAACCTCGCTTTATGCGGCCATATCCGAAGTGAACAAAGGGCATGACAAGATCATTACCATTGAAGATCCGATCGAATATCAGTTGCCCGGTGTGCTGCAGATTCCGGTCAATGAGAAGAAAGGATTGACGTTTGCGCGCGGACTGCGTTCCATTTTAAGACACGATCCCGACAAAATCATGGTCGGTGAGATTCGGGATGCCGAAACCGCACAAATTGCGATTCAGGCCGCGCTGACCGGTCACCTTGTTTTTACCACAGTCCATGCGAATAATGTTTTTGATGTGATCGGGCGCTTTTCACATATGGGTGTCGATCCATACAGTTTTGTTTCCGCCTTGAATGGTATCGCAGCGCAGCGGCTGGTGCGCCGGCTATGTCCGCATTGTACTGTGGATGAATGGCCGGGCGATGCAATGATTGCGGAATCGGGTATAGACAGCGAACACGCCCAATCCTTCAGATTCCGCGTCGGTAAAGGTTGCGGCCAATGCCGCGGCAGCGGTTACCGGGGGCGTAATGCCATTGCGGAAATACTCCTGCTCAATGATGAAATCCGGGAATTGATTATTGCGCAGGAACCGATACGTAAAATCAAGGAAGCCGCGCGAAAAAACGGCACACGTTTTTTACGTGAGGCCGCCCTGGATATGGTTAAAAACGGCACAACAAGTTTGGAGGAGGCCAATCGTGTCACGATTGTGGCGTGATCAGATCGATGTTTTTCTGGCACCGGGCCGTGTCAACCTGGCGCACACATCGCACGGACTGAAACCTGTGAAACGGCCTGTGGTAACTGAACAGGTTTCTCTGCCGGATGCAGGGCAGGTCGCCTGGGAAAAGTCTTTACAGCGGCTTGACGAAATGCTGTCGGGAAGCGCAGGTGCAGGCATGACGGTAACCTTGTCCAATCATTTTGTACGTTACGCTGTTTTGCTGCCGCAAGTTGAAATTACCACACCTGAAGAAGTGTTCGCTTATGCGGATTTTCGCATGCATGAAATTTACGGGTCTCGCGTCGATCACTGGGTGATCAGTATCAGTCACTGGAATCCCCTTTATGGTGCCATCAGTGCTGCAATCCCGCAGGAATTCATGGCAAAAATGGAAGAAATCTGCGAACGTCATATGATCAGACTGAATGGCATCGAACCTTATTTTACCGCTGTGCTGGACCGGTGGGGAAAGGGGCTTGACCGCAAAAAATCTTATGTTGCTGTCATTGAACCCGGCCGGTTATGTATCGGCGTGCTGGAAGACAATATCTGGCAGAATATCCGGAATCAGCGCATTCTGAATAATGCCGCAGCGGAATTATGGGCCGCGCTCGATCAGGAAGCCGTGTTGTCCGGACAAAAGGAAATCATCGAACGGGTTTTTCTGTTTGCACCGGAACATCCGCCGCTCGTGTTGCCGCCGGATTGTGGCTGGAAGACAGTTCCGTTGCCCACTGGAAATATACCCGTGCCTGAACATTATCCCAAAACGTTCACTGCGCCTGCAGAGGAAAATGCATGTCACGCCTGAAACTTAGCTTTCCGTATTCGGGACAGAATGTACGCGGTATTGATCTGTCGCTGCTGCTTATCGGCCTGATCGTTTTGCTGGCGGTATTTTATCAATTCCACCGTATTTCGAAAGAATCCGGTCACTGGAGTGTACATGTCGAGAAGCTGGAAAAAGAACAGCCCCGGCCGGTAACGACAACAACACGTGCGCGCACTTCGCCGCGCGGCCGTGAAGTGGGCCAGGAACTTGGTAAGGAACTGGAAAAGGCCAATGCCATTCTGCGGCAAATCAATTTGCCGTGGGAAACGTTATTTGATTCCATCGAACATATCGCCACCGAAGATGTTGCGCTGCTGTCATTACAACCCAATGTGACCAACCGGACGCTGCGCATCCGGGGGGAAGCGAGAAATATGGCAGTGCTGCTTGATTTTGTCGAAGCGATGGAGCGTGAAATCGTTTTTGAAAAAGTGCACCTTGTCAATTACAAGATTAAACAGGACAGCCCTTACCGGCCGGTGGATTTTTTACTCACTGCGGCATGGAGGGCGGGAACGTGAAGCAGGAATTAATGCAAATCGTACCCAATCGCATCATGCAGCAATTACGCTGGCAGCTGGCGCGTCTCGGATCGATGGGCAAAATCGGTGTGGGATTGTTCGTCGTGGCCGGTATCTTTTTTCTGGGTGCGGTGCTGCCCGCAATGAAAGAGCTCAAAGTGCTGGAGGCGCGTGCTGAAGCATTGCAGTTGCAAGCCAGGCAGCGTTTATTGTCCGGTGATACGCCGATGGTTGAAAGGAAGCTGACCAACGATCAGGCGTTACAGGCATTTTATGCATTTTTTCCGCGTTTCGATTCGTCGCCCTACTGGATTCGAGAACTGGTCCGGGTCGCTCAGAAACAGGGTGTGGAAATCAACAGCAGTGATTTTAAGCTGACTTTCGAGCGCGACTGGCGCTTATCCCGGTATGAAATCATTGTACCGTTGCGCGGGCGTTATTCACAGATTCGCGGTTTTATCGCCGAAGCACTGGAAGCGGTACCCAACATGGCAATCACCGGCTTTACCATCAAACGCGACAATATCCAATCCGCACAACTTGAAATGCGCCTTGAAATCAGCCTTTATCTGAATGAATAAACGCCATGGATCCGGCTGAAAAAAAACGCAAGATAATCATTGGCGTGACGCTTGTGGCAACGTTGATTGCAGTGGTGCTGGTCGAAGATGAAGATGAAACGGCTATAGAAACCGTAGGGCCGGCCGCTTCAACACAGTCAGCAAGGCCATCATCCGCGCGTGTATCTGTTCCGCAAGCACGCAATGACGACCTGGATGTCGGTCAACTCGGACAGCGAAAATTCGATCCCCTGGCGGGTGATTTGTTTGCATCGGCTTCATGGGCGCCCAAACCGCCGCCCATCACACCGGAGCAACAGGCCGCCATGTTGCAGCAGCAACAGCGCGCCAAAGTCAAAGCGCCGCCACCCGCGCCAACACCCCCGCCTTTGCAGTTCAAATATATTGGCAAAGCCATTGAAGGTAACCAGATCTGGGTGTTTCTCACGCAGGCCAATGAAAACTATATTGCCAGAATCGGCGAAAAAATTGACGACCAATATCGCCTGGATACGATCAGCGATGAATCCGTCATACTGACGTATTTGCCGCTGAATGCAAAACAGGTTCTTCCTATTAATGATGATAAGCAAGCAGGAAATTTTCGATGAAAGTTAAACAATGCGCTGTTTTTTTATTGATGCTGATTCTGCTGCTTAGCGGTTGTGCAATCAATAACAAAACCTTTCTGCATCGGAACAAGACATTCGAAGAAGGCCAGAAATTGATCGAAACGGGTGAGCTGGAATTAGGTCTGATGCGTATGGAGCAAGCCGCGCGCGAAGAACCCAATAACAAGGAAATACGTGCAGTGCTGGCACGTCAGCGCGACAACGTGTTGAGCCAGTTGCTGGCTGACGCAAACAACTCGCGGTTGTCCGGTACGTTGGATTTTGCCGAAGAAAAATACCAGCGTATTCTGGATTTGTTCCCACGCAATGAACGCGCGCGCGCAGGATTGGAGGCCGTCCATCAGGACCGATACCATATCGCATCCATCGATTATGCGCAGCAATTGCTGGCGCTCAACGACCTGGAAGGTGCCGAGAATGCCGTCAGAGCCGTGTTGCAGGAAAATCCGATGCAGCAACAGGCGCGGGAATTGGTCAAGGAACTGAACAAGCACATCGCGCGCGCTGAGAGCATGGATCTGACACTCGATACCGCTTTCAGTAAGCCGCTGTCGATGGAATTCAAGGATACCGAGCTGAAAGCGGTGTTTGAAATCCTATCGCGCACTGCAGGAATCAATTTTGTGTTTGACAAGGATGTCCGGCAGGATGCCAAAGTATCGATATTCGTACGCGATAATACGGTCGAGGATATTCTCAAGCTGTTGCTGATGACCAACCAGCTGGCGTATACCCGGTTAAACGACAATTCCCTGCTGATTTATCAGAATACCCCCGCCAAGCAAAAAGAATACCAGGAACTGGTGGTGCGCAGTTTCCCGGCGGCCTATACCGACGTGAAGCAGATGGTGGCATTAGTGCGCGGATTGGTGAAGGCCAAGGATATCTACGTCAATGAGCAGTTGAATCTGTTTATCATGCGCGATACGCTGGAAGCGATACGTGTCGTTGAGAAACTGGTTGCGCTCAATGACCTGCCCGAACCCGAGGTGATGTTGGAAGTGGCAATACTTTCGGTGAGTCGTGATAACAACTTTCTGTTGGGCCCCAATCTTCCAAATAGTGCTACATTCAGCTTCGTTCCAGGGGCTACAGAAGCTGGGGTGGCCCTTAATTCAATCCGGCAGGATATAAGAGGTATAGGCGATCCTGGACTTAGAAATTTTGTCATCAATAATCAAGTAAAACTTGATTTTATGCATAGCGTATCGATTGGTGATGTGTTGGCCAATCCAAGGATACGTGTCAAAAATCGTGAATCGGCAAAAATTCATATTGGGACAAGGCAACCCATTTTTACTTCTAATGTAGCCGGTGGTGGGCTTTCTAATGTAATTACATCAACGCCGACATTTATTGAAATTGGCACGAAACTGGATGTCGAGCCGGTAATCAGTTTGAATAATGAAGTGACGATGAAAGTTCAACTTGAAGTCAGTTCTATCATTGGGGATAGCCGATCTCCGGATGGAAACAGTACAGCACCTATTATTTCGACGACCAATGCGGAAACTGTTTTGGTACTCAAAGACGGCGAAACGCAAGTGTTAGCTGGATTGCTCGAGGATATAGATACGCGGGGTGTAAAGGGTTTGGCTGGTTTGATCAATATCCCGGGCTTGGATCGCCTGACTTCCGGACAAGATGTTAAGCGGACAAAGCGTGAAGTTGTATTGTTATTGACACCACACATCATTCGTAACCTTTCGCAACAAACCAGCCTGGAGAGCGAATTCCATTATGGCACATCGAACGAAGCCGGTAAGCTGCCGGTCAGGATCCGCAAAACGTCAGCCGGTTCTCTGGCCATCGCGCCGGTCGGTTCGGGCGGCAGAGGCGCGTCAAATATATTAAGCCGTGGTGCACAGGCGTTTGGGGGCGACAGGCCGGAGATTCCATCCAATCCGTTTGCACAGCAGATCGCCGCGAATAATGCTTCTGAACCCACATTGGTTATTCAGGCGCCAACCAGCATTACTTTTGACCGGGAATTTTCAGTGCGTGTCAGAATGGTCGGCGCAAAAGCTTCGGTTGCCGGTACCGCGCAGGTGAGTTACGAGAAAGACATGCTCGAGTTGCTCGATGCTGATAATACAGGGACGCATACGATTAAGATGGGCAAGGATGAGCCGTCCGGCATGGGTGCGCAATTGCGCTTTAAAGTGATTACGCCGAATGCGGGAGAAACGGAAATCAGCATACAGAGTGCGACGGGTGAGGACAAGGACAGTGGCGAGTCAATCGATATCGTGCTGCCTGCGCCGGCGACGGTTAAAATTCAGTAAAACTTTGAGATGAATGTGCCCAAGTCATATCACGGTTTTACGCTGATAGAACTCATGATCGTGCTGGCCATTATGGCGATACTGGCGACCGCCGCGATGCCCTTGCGCGAACTGGCCATTCAGCGTGAGAAGGAACAGGAGTTGCGCGCTGCGCTGCGTCAGATTCGTAATGCTATCGATGCCTACAAACAGGCTTCGGATGACGGACGGATCGAGAAAAAGGAGAATGAATCCGGCTATCCTAAGACGCTTGACGATCTGGTGATCGGCATACCCGATGCCAAAAGTACCGAAAAAAAAGTCATTTACTTCTTGCGGCGTTTGCCGCGCGATCCGATGCATGCGGATCTGGATGTGGCCGGTATTGAACAGACTCCGGCTGCCGATACCTGGGGAAAACGCAGTTATGAAAGCTCAGCGGAGAATCCGCAGGAGGGTGATGACGTGTTTGATGTCTATTCCCGTTCGGATGCAATCGGTATGAACGGTATTGAATATTACAAATGGTAATGCGGATGTTCCGGCCGCATAATCCAACCGGACAGGCCGGATTTACGCTGATTGAGCTGCTGGTGGTCATGGCGATCATCGCTACGTTGCTGAGTATTGTCGCGCCGCGTTATTTCAGTGCCATCGATAAAGCCAAGGAAGCGGTTCTGCGTCAGGATCTTAAAATCATGCGCGATGCGATTGACCAGTTTCATGCGGATTCCGGCAAATATCCGTTAGATCTCGAAGAACTGGTTGACCGGCGGTATCTGCGCAGCATCCCGATCGATCCAATGACCGAAAGTAACGAAACCTGGATCGTGATGCCGCCACCGAATGACGATGAGGATGGTGTTTACGATGTGCATAGCGGTTTTACCGGCCGGGCGCTGGATGGAACGTTTTACGAGGAATGGTGACAGCGGTGGCAAACCGGCCGCCCGATCGGCATCAGGACTGAATTCATGAAGCATGCGCAAAAAGGTGTTGTGTATCTTTGGGCCTTGTTTGCGGTGACCGTTGCCGGTGTTGCACTGGCAGGCACCGGTCAGGTGTGGCAAGTGATATCACAGCGGGAAAAAGAACAGGAATTGCTGTTTATCGGGGAGCAATTCAGAAAAGCCATCATGGCCTACTACAACAACCCGGTCACCGGCATTCGGCAGTATCCGGAAAAACTCGAGGACTTGCTGGAAGATAAACGCGGGCCTGTGCCCATCCGCCATTTACGGAAAATTTATATCGATCCGATGACACTGACCGACGAATGGGGACTGATCATTGAGGAGCCGCAGGCTGCCAACCCGCAAACCGGTATGCAGGGCGCGGCGGGTCTGGCGGGATCAAATGCCGGCTCGGGGGCCAATCCGGTTTCCATGACAAAAGGCATTGCCGGTGTGTATAGCCTGTCCATGCGGGTACCGCGCAAGAAAGGAAATTTCCCGGATCATTACGCAGCCTTTTCTGAAGCCGAAACTTATCAGGACTGGCGTTTTATTTTCAAACAACAGCAAACCGGAACCGGTTCTGCCGGCCAGCGGGGGCAACAAGGTCAGCAAGGGCAGCAGGGCGGCTCCGGCGCTGCGCCGCCCGCTTCGCCTTTTGGTGGGCAGGGTTCCTCAAGGACCGGACAAGGCGGGTTTGGCGGTCAGGGTGCATCCGGACAACCGCCGGCAGCCGGACAGAATCCTTTCGCACGCTGATCCGGATTACCGGTTTATGGATTATCTGCCTGTTTTTCTGGACATCAAAAATAAAACCTGCCTGGTTGTTGGCGGCGGTTCGATTGCTGCGCGTAAAGTTGCGTTATTGTTACAGGCCGGTGCGCGCGTACATGTCGTGTCGCCCGCACTGGAACCGGCGTTGAATGAATTAGTTCAGCACCGGAAAATCACGCATGATGCACAGATATTTGCCCCGGATCACCTTGAAAAGTGCGTGCTGGTCATTGCTGCGACGAATGATATGGCAGTGAACCGGCAGGTATCGGAATCCGCCAGTGCGCGGAATATTCCGGTCAATGTGGTCGATCATCCGGAACTGTGCACGTTTATCATGCCTTCCATTGTTGACCGTTCCCCGCTGATGATCGCGGTGTCCAGTGGCGGCGCATCGCCGGTGCTGGCGCGCATGATCCGCGCCCGGCTGGAAACATGGATTCCGCACGCTTACGCGCGATTGGCTACCTATGCGGCAAAATTCCGCCAGCAGGTCAAGCAGCATTTCACGCAGGTGGCGCGCCGGCGCTTGTTCTGGGAAAAAGCGCTGCAGGGAAAGTTTGCCGAACTGGTGTTAGCCGGAAAAGATCAGGCCGCGCAAGACCATTTGCAACAGCTGCTGGCCGCTGAGAAAGATGATGCGCCCGAAGGTGAAGTTTATCTGGTTGGCGCCGGGCCGGGCAATCCCGACCTGCTGACTTTCCGCGCCATGCGGCTGATGCAGCAGGCCGATGTGGTGGTGTACGACCGGCTTGTGTCACCCGCGATACTTGAGATGGTGCGGCGTGACGCAACCCGCATCTATGCAGGCAAAGCGCGCAACCAACACACACTGCCGCAGGAATCCATCAACCAGCTGCTGGTGCGGCTGGCCAGGGAAGGCAAACGCGTGCTCAGACTGAAAGGTGGCGATCCGTTTATTTTCGGGCGTGGCGGTGAAGAAATCGAAACCCTGTCCAGCCATCGGATACCCTTCCAGGTCGTGCCCGGCATCACTGCCGCATCCGGCGTGGCCGCCTATGCCGGCATACCGCTGACGCATCGGGACTATGCGCAGACCTGCATTTTTGTCACCGGCCATCTGAAAAATAACACCGTCGATCTCGACTGGCCTGCACTGGCGCGGCCCAATCAGACCATCGTCATTTATATGGGGCTGCTTGGATTGCCGAAACTGTGCGAACAGCTCATCACGCATGGCCTGCCGGAATCCACGCCTGCCGCCATCGTGCAGCAGGGCACCACGCTGACGCAAAAAATTGTCACGGGTACGTTGCGGACATTGCCCGAATTAGCCACTGAAGCGCAACTGACGCCGCCGACACTGATTATCGTCGGCGAAGTCGTCAAACTGCATCAGAAACTGGCGTGGTTTGCACCGGTGTGATTGATATTGGGATTCTCAGGTTTGTTGCCACCTGCATACAGATTACTTTCATACTTGCAAAACCCCGCAGGGTGCAAAAATTTATCCCTACCTTGCAGGGTGGCGTAATTCATTTTCTACTTTGGCACGAGATAATGGAATTGCCCATGATTAGTAGAACTCGCACTTGACTATGCTCTCGACAATGAGATCGCACGCGCTTATGATCGGGGAGAATGTTTGAAAATATTATCAAGTTTATTCAATTGGTGGGGAGAACAACTTTCTGCTGCTCAGCGCGGAGCAACGGTTATTCCAATAAAAACTCAAGTAGCTTAATTTGACACAGATCATTGAGACCAATACCTTTTGCACGACAAATTGCCGTTATCGTGTTTACCCTGAAATAGCATTCAATATTTTTAGCTTAAGCGATTCTCTGTTTTCCTCTTCCATCAAATGAGCAGTAATTATTTCCTGAAGCAATTCCTTACTGATATTTCCGGCAGCGACGTGATAACTGATATTCTCCATTTCCCTTAGAAAACTGCTGACACAGTACTATATCCATTGAACAATAACATCTGCGCACTGAGCGTAATGGCAATCCGTTTATTGCCATCCTGGAAACAATGAAACTTGCATGTACTAAAAAACAAATGCGTTAACTTTTCTTCAAACGTCGGGTAGTAATCATCATTTTGAATATTCTGAAGCACACTTTCCAGCTTACCAAGATCCAAATGCCCCAATGCACCACCGCCACTTATATCCACTGTTTTTGCATGAATCTTGATAGCCTGTTCCAGAGTCAAGTAGGTCAACGCCACTATTCCCGCTCCTTCAGACGCTTCATGACATCCTTGGCATCTTCCAGCCGATCAACCAATTCTTTGCTCTTTTCTCCGAGAAAACGCTCATAATCCTCGCATTGTACTGGCGTCACATATTCCTTGAGCTGGCGATGCAGCGCATCCCGGAATGCTAGATCACGGCTGGCCATTTTCATGCGCGCCTTCTCGATCAGCGGTTTCCAATGTGCTTGTGTTTCAAAAGTTTTAAATAGGTTATCGACTTCCCAAGGGGTAAGTCTGCGGCCTTTTAGCTTTGCATGCTGCTGAAGCGCGTCGCCAAAACCGCTTTCATATGCCGCGATCAGATCAAGCACTTCCGCATAAAAGGTAGCGCGTACATTATCTTTGCTTTCAAGTTTTAGAATCTTACGGTATTCATGCGCCTTCTCACGGAAAATGCTGACATAAATCTTATCCGTATAAACCGCGTACTTGAAATTTCCCATCGCCACGCAATCTTTCAGCGCATCGGTGAACTGCTTACGATAGTTCTCCTCGATGAATGCGGAATGCAGAAAATCTTCATCACGCTGGTTGATATACTTAGTTCCGCCACCAGTACGCTGGTTAATCGTATCGATGACAATATCTAAAATCGCCTGACGTAATAGTTTCGCACGTTCGCTTTCTGATACCAGCATGGCCAGATTGAGAAATGCTCGGAAGTCAAAAATACCCAATTGAGAGGTCTTGGTGATGTTCCCGAAATCGGTTTCGGTAACATCCAAACCTTTAATAACTTCTTTGAACAATTTCAGACGATTACCGCGCAATACCTCATAACCGTTTTGAGATAATTCTTGAGCATGCTGTTCAAGATAGTTCTCAACAGTTCGAAGTGTTACTTCAAAGAATGATGCTACCTGCTCCTTGAGCACTACTGTCTTACCCTCGAATGGAATGCCCTGAATTCTGGCAGCTCTCTCAATCTCAGCCAGTGCATAGGGATTATTCAGGATATTTTGCCGATCAATTGAAGAATTGGTTAGATCTTTGCTCATAATGTCTCTCTCCAGACATGACGGATAACAGCTTTAATTTTGTCTTCGAAGATACGAATCAATTCTTTTCTGGTGTTGATCAAACGCTGTTCGGTTTCAATTTGGATGATGATAGAAGATTCAAGAAATATAAAACAACTCATTTCTTTAATGTGACCGAGTGAAAATTGCATAGGCAATAAGGACTGTAAATTAAACTGTGTAACTGTCTGAGTTAAACAAACTCTCTTAGTCGATCCTCGAATTCGACCATAAACCGGCTCAAAGCAGCCTTCCAGTTTTTATCGGCATCGTCTAGTTTCTGGAAGCTTCCTGAACAGCCAGATATCCAGCTCATACTTCATGACCGTTGTCCTTGCGCCAGGTTTCGGTGGCAGCGGATGGCAGGTCGTTCAGGCTGATTTCTCCACCCAGGGCATCGATGACGCGCAGGACATTCTCAAGCCGCAAGGTGGGTTTCCCGGCTTCAAGATCAACGATAAAGCGCACGCCAACCCCTGCCGCCAGGGCCAGTTGCGGCTGCGTCAGCCTGAGCTGTTTGCGAGCTGTGCGAAGCGCATCGCCAAGTTGTTGGGGTGATCGAATAGATGTCATGGTTTATTTCCTGTTCGGGAAATTATTAGCCAGAATCCGGAGTTGCGTAAGCTATATTTCCCGACCGGGAATGTTTTTGTTCTTTTGGATGCGTGTGTTCATTAAATATCCCGATCGGTAAATTCATGACAGAGTGGAGCTTGTGGTGCAACAGCTAGTACTGCTCTTCGAACAAAATTTATCCTTATTTCCTGGATGTCCAAAGTGACCTGTTCAGTGATTTAAATTCCCGATTGGTCATCCCTTTAACGCAACATAACGCACTCAGAAAGACTGACGCAAAACGATTATGCCCGGTTATTCTGCTTGAGGAAGGCGAGTTTGTTTTACTGATGCATCAAATGATTACCGTTCCGGAATCTATTTTAAAAAACCAAAACAGCTGCTTTAGTAAACTTACGTTACGAAATCCTTGCTGCGATAGATATGTTTATATCCGGTATTTAGGATTTCCTTTCCACCGAATTCTAATGGTTTTCCGTCATATATATGCGAGTTGAAGTTTACCTCAAACATGGACGCGTATGTGTTACAGAAACAATACGCTGACCATGCGTCGACCAAAACAATAAGCTCAGCATCATCCATTGATCCGGTGTGCGCGAGCTGATTTCTGTGCTTTTCAAGCTTGCAAAGTCCCTCCCAGCAAGAGCCCGGATGAAACCAAGGTGCCTCTTCGTATGTTGATACACTTGGGTGATCAAAGCATGTGATTGAAATACCAATAAACTTGCGATAATTGCGATTAATCTCCTTGAGGCTTCGCAAGGAGAGACTGTGTTCTAATTCATACAGTTTGTCGTCATCCGGCGCGTTGTATAGGTGGCGGAAATATTCATAAAACTTTTGTATTAAATAACTTTCAATGGCCACATACGAAGCGAAAACAATATGCTCGTGCAGAGCACGCAAGTGGCTCCGCTGTCCGAATTCCTGCCTTTCGTCCGCAGCCATATACCACTGCCAAGAGTGTGCGAGCGTGCTTACCTTATCATGTTCGATGAGGTGTCGAATTGTCTCTGTGTTTGGTTCCTCACCCCGTAATAATGCGAGGGTGTGAATACTCGTAATGTCCGCGCATCTTACGAGACTACGTATAGCCGCAGCGCTCTGCTCAAACGCCTGATATGCAGAATTGTCTGTCATAGGAAAAACCTAACATTCACTTACCAGTCCGCGTAGGGCGGACACCATGAAATGGGTTCCTGAGGCGTTCGATTAATGCTGAAAAGTTTTTTATTGAACAAGTACAGAACGGTCAGAAAAATTCTGGTTGAAGAAAAGGACCACAAGTTCCGTGAAGTAGTAAGACAATGAATAAACCAAATGGCCAGGAGCCAGTATAGTGTTTCAGTTTGAATTTTAATAATCCTGCAACATAGTGTGTATTGATTGTAGAATCGCCAAAAGGAAACTTAGCGCCCTGCTAATTTTCTAAATCTACCGATAACAACAGATATTGTTTATGCTTCCGGAGAATTTGATATGAGGCCAATTGAATTATTACTACGTTGCTACGCAAATAAACGTGATGATCAATGGCAAGCATTTTGCATTGATTTGTGTTTAGCTGCTCAAGGAGACACATTGGAAGAAGCTAGGAATAAGTTGCATTCTATGATTGATGATTATGTGAGAGAAGCGCTCACCGTAGACAGAGATCACGCAAACTATTTGCTGAACAGAAAAGCACCAATAAAACAGATGGCAACCTATCATTATTATAGTTTTATGCATCGCTTGGGCAAACTCAAAGATGGATTGCACATATTATTTAAAGAAACACTTCCTCTGGTGCCACAAAATTATGCGCATTAATGAGCGGAAGATTTCACCCATTAACCTGCAAACAGGTTAAAACCATACTCAGTAACTTGGGATTTAAATTAAGAGATCATAATGGCACTTCTCATGAACAATGGATAAAAAGAACAGAAGATTCATTTTATAAAGTAACTGTTGATTGTCCGAAGCAACCATTTTCTCAAGATTTAATAAGTTCCATGGCAAAGCAGGCTGGCGTCAGTAAAAAAGAGTTTTATGCTGCTTTATATCATAACTAGATATCGTAGTCACGAGACATTTGCCCAAAGAGCGATGCATCGGATTTGAACGGCGGCGAGGAAGGAAGCGGTATTTTTAGCATATCTTGTGGCA
>CAZTCY010000045.1:0-23634 GCA_964612715.1 uncultured Nitrosomonas sp.
CCCGGATTGTGATTCCGGTTGTCGTGGGTTCGAGTCCCATCAGCCACCCCATATCAGCCTTTCTAGCCATACCCTCTCCTCCTATCAATGCAATCGCAGTCGCATCGATAAATCGTTAAGCTGTTCGGGGACAAACTGCAATCGAGTTGTGTTTAAATGTTTTTATTGGACACGTACCGCATTGGGCTACAGTCTTCACATATCACCTACAGCTGACAAAAAGCAGCCCATATTAAGGATTACTTGCGATGGCCTCAATGTATTCTATTCTTACTTTGGTCAATCCCTGTTTATCCAGACCGATTTTTTTTGCTGCGCCATGCGAAAGATCAATTAATCTGTTTTTTCTGAAAGGTCCACGATCATTGACAATCACATGGATCGACCGGCCATTACGTAAATTGGTAACTTTTACTTTAGTCGGTAAAGGCAATGTTTTATGCGCTGCGGTCAAACCTTGCGGATTAAAGCGCGTTCCCATCGCCGTTCGATTGCCGGATTCAGAGCCGTACCACGAAGCAATTCCTGTTTCGCTATAACCCACTGCTGTCCGCATCGGATAATAGGTTTTGCCTTTAACTGTGTAGGCTTTATTATAGGGCGCGTTTACATTGGGATGCGTGCTGGCTCCAGGAGCTATTGGCACCCGGGAAGGCGTGGAGCACCCTGAAAATAAGATGGCAATTAATAAAGTAAGCACGACAAGAATCGGAATTCTGCTATTCCATTCTAAGGCTGGTCCGACTGACATCGCCGGATTTGACTGTAATCGGGCATGACTTCGCATGATAATAAAGAGATTCTTTTCTACCATAACATTCTATCCCATTGTTATAACAGGAATTATATATTCTAAATGTATAAAGGACTGATACAAAGATCTCTTTTTACTACAGATACCATGGCCGGACAAGCTATTTCCTTTAAGTTGCCGCTCTCTCCTTCAATGGTCAAGCGCATTCTGTGAAGACAAAATGATGTATTTCCGATGCATGCATACAACCTGCGCTCTTAAGTGATCGAGATCTTGATTATTGATGATAATATCATCAGCGCGCTCCAGGCGCTGTCTTCGATCAACCTGTGCAGCCATGATTGCCTTGACTTCTTCCGCACTCAAATGGTTACGCGCCATCGTGCGTGCGATCTGTAAACGCTCATCGCAATCGACCACCAGGACACGGTGAATCAAATGATCATAGTCATTTGTTTCAAAAAGCAATGGAATGGCCACGATTACATACGATGATTTGCAATGCTGAATACGCTGTGTTGTTACTTCAAGTATCAGCGGATGAAGCAGCTTTTCAAGTTTGATACGCCAATTACTGTCCGTAAAGACCAGCTTGCGCATTTTCATCCTATCAAGCGCACCATCAGAAGTAATATATTCATCACCGAACAGATTGTGAATCGCCGGTATCGCCGTGCCATTATGCTGCGTTAATTCATGAGCAATCTGATCAGTATCTATTACATCGATACCGAGCGCGCTAAAAGCTTTGCAGGCGCTTGATTTCCCGCAACCTATACCACCTGTCAGGCCGATAATCAAAGCCATATGACGCCCCCGCAGAAGGCTAGAACAAACCAAAGTAAATGTGAATAATGCTTTGCCCCCAGAACAGCGCAATCAGCGCCCCCCCCACAAGATAAGGCCCAAAAGGAATCATGACGTTTTTATTGAGTTTGGAAGCAATGATAAGCCCTATACCGATAATTCCACCAACCAGCGATGACAGCAATATCACCAGCGGCAAAACAACCCACCCAAGCCATGCACCAATCGCAGCTAATAATTTGAAATCACCATAACCCATACCTTCTTTCCCGGTAACCAGTTTAAAAATCCAATAAATCATCCATAGTGACAAGTAACCGGCAACTGCACCAATAACTGAAGAATGCAAGTCGGTAAAACCATTATGCATATTGACAAGTATTCCAAGCCACATCAGCGGTAACGTTATATCATCGGGTAACAATTGCGTATCAATATCAATGGCTGCCAGTGCGATAAGTGCCCAGACAAAAACAAGCGCAACGATCAACAACCAGCCAAATCCGAAGTGCCAAGCAACAAAACCGCTCAGCATTGCTGTAAACGCCTCTATAAGCGGATAGCGGATTGAAATCCGGGCATGACATTCAGAACAGCGCCCCTTGAGAAAAAGATAGCTGAGAATCGGAATATTCTCCCAGAAAGTAATACGATGTTGACAGTTGGGACATTTCGAACATGGCGTGGCAATATTAAAAACAGGCAATGTCTCGACCGGCTCTCCACGTAATTCGGCACATTGCTGACGCCAGCTTCTCTCCATCATTTTAGGCAAACGATAAATAACTACATTGAGAAAACTGCCGACCATCAAACCGAAGACAACAACAACGGTGATCAAAAAGGCAGACGATTCCTGCATTTGAGCCAGTACAAGCATAATAATTTTGATTCTGGATTAGAAGAAAAATAGCCGTCAATTTTGTTCAAGCCATCGGTACTCAAGAAATTGTAACGCTGGCACACCTGTAAGAACCTGTTCAAGATTTCGATCAAGGGATGCAGTGTAAGGCAAAATTGAACGACGCAAGCAAAGCGCAGCGAACAGCCGTAGGGCGAAGCGCCTGCGCCGAGTAAAAAGCGGAGCATACTTGAATGTGAGCATTTTGAGTTCGATTTTAACGCAGCAATGCACCCTTCAGTGAGATCTTGAACAGGTTCTAAATTTGCTATTCACAGCACTTAACCGACAGCCATACCCATTTTAAATATAGGTAGATACATGGCAACGACCATACCACCAATGAGCGTGCCGAGCACAACCATTATCAAGGGTTCCATCAAACTGGAAAGCGCTTCTACCGCATCATCGACTTCCGCTTCGAAGAAATCTGCGATTTTGCTTAACATCGCATCCAAGGAGCCTGCTTCCTCACCAATGGCAACCATTTGTATCACCATATTGGGAAATAATTCGGTATTGGCCATGGATGACGTCAATGTGTTACCAATACTCACATCGACCTGAATTTTCTTAGTCGCCTCATAATAAACATAATTACCACACGCACCCGCAACAGAATCCAACGCTTCGACAAGCGGCACACCCGCAGCAAACATGGTGGATAACGTTCTCGACCAGCGCGCTATGGTCGCTTTTCTGATCACTTCACCGAAGATAGGTAATCTCAACACAATCCTGTCCATGGTGTGTTGTAGGTTCGTAGAGCGTTTCCAAGTATATAGGAAAGCATAAATACTGCCGCCTACACATCCGAATATAGCCCACCAGTAGTCAACGAAGAAATCGGAAAGCGTCATGATGAAAAGCGTGGGCGCAGGCAAATCGGCGCCGAAATTGTCAAATAAATCCTTAAATGAAGGTATGACAAAGATCATCATGACGGCGGTAATGATAAACGCCACCACAATGATTGACAGCGGATAAAACAGCGCTGATTTGATTTTTCCCTTAATAGCCTGAATTTTTTCCTTGTAGGTCGCCAAACGATCAAGCAGCGTATCCAGAATACCCGCAGCCTCGCCGGCACCAACCAAGTTACAGAAAAGACTGTCAAAGTAAAGTGGATATTTACGGAATGCATCAGCCAGGTTACTGCCCGTTTCAACATCGGTTTTAATATCCATCAACAATTTGCTCAAAGCCCTATTACTATGTCCTTTTCCAACAATATCAAAAGCCTGCAGCAGCGGTACGCCCGATTTCATCATCGTAGCAAGTTGACGGGTAAATAGCGTAATATCCTTATCGGTAATCTTTCCACCAGACTGCTTGATCTCCTTTACTTTCGTCACTCGGATACCTTGGCGACGCAGGGTAGAAGTAACCACAACCGATCCGGCTGCACGCATTTCGCCTTTCATTTGTCTACCGGATTTGTCTTTCCCTTCCCATGAAAAACTGACTTCCTTGTCATCCTTTCCTTTCTTTCCCGCACGTGCTGTAACAGCGCCCATAATAACTCCTCAAAAATGGGGATATATTGATACCATTGAACAAAACCGGCCATCACCGGTTTCGATAAGCTGCCTACATAAACGGCAATCTGATGTCAATTGCTTAGAACCTGTTCAATATCTCGATCAAGGAGTACAGTGCAAGGCAAAATTGAACGACGCAAGCAAAGCGCAGCAAGCAGCCGTAAGCTGGCCCGTAGGGCGAGGCGCTGGCGCCGAGTAAAAAGCGGAGCATACTTGAAAGTATGTGAGCATTTTGAGTTCGATTTTAACGCCGCAATGCGCCCTTCAGTGAGATCTTGAACAGGTTCTTAGAATAAGAACTGCAGGTTTAAAAAAGGAAGGATTGCGTGTAACAAAAAGAGAAGAAAATTGAGAAAATGTTAAATCAATTTCAAAAACCTAGAATACAACGGACATCTGATCACCAAGAATCGTAATAATTAGCTTGTTTTCAATTTCCTGATACTGCTTGTGCGTATTACGTGGAAGCGATGAAACATGCCAGGCCGGATTCTGGCGTAATGTACTGATAAGATTCGTCCAGTCAGCTGGCAATTGTATTTTTTCAGGCATCTCGACTTGCATGGTATCGCTGGCAGCGTGACCTCGGTGTATCAGCTTTTCCAACAATTGTTTTTGTCGCAAATATAATATCCGCAGCGTATTCTCATCCACACAGAGCCACTGCGTACCGCGTAATTTTGCCTTGATTTCATCGCCATAACGTCTAAATGTCGACCAGCCAGCACCAGCCAGTGCACCTAATGCACTTGCTGCTCCCAGGCTCAAACCACCGACCATCAGATCAATCCCCGCACCTGCTGCCGCACCTTTTACCGCTGCACTACCGACGTCAAGTCCATATGCTTTTAAAATACCGGGCGCAAAAATATCCAGCTCCCAATGACCATCGCTGACAGGGATTTTCTGAATCGCAACATCTTTTTCCGAAAAATTAAAAATAGCCAGCAAATCATTGAGGCATTTCTGTTCCGCTTTGCGCACAAAATCGCGGATGCGATCCTCGTTCAACGACGCAGTTACCCGGCTATCATTCGGATGCTTGCTTTCACGGTAACAAGCTACGCAGACTATCAATTCAGCTATCCGCTTGGCACCGGATAAACAGAGTTGCTTCCAGACTTTAGCGCGATAATCGATCAGTAATTGCAGATTGTCATAATGCTTTTCAACCAATATCTGAATTTTCTGGTACAGTCGCTTCTCTGCCTCGAAAGTAAACGCAACGGTATCAAATTCCAGCGTGGCATGAATATTGTATGTCGCCAACCGCTCACGCCAGCGTGATAGTTCCTGTTCATGGCCGGCAACAAAATTAAAAACCGGAATGATCGGCTTTGACGAGCGCGTCAATATTTCCAGTTCGATACGATATTTTTCCAACAATGGTTCGCGGACATCAATAATATAGAGCAGCACGTCACTACGCAAAATCTGGCGAATAACTTTGGCTTCCTGTTCCAGTGCATCATGATGAGAGATATTGGCGACAAAATCCTCCAGAATTTTTACGGGTGAAGCTGATCGCGACTGAGCACCTGCACATTTCAAATAGGCATGCAATGCATGCGTATCTTCCAATCCTGGCGTATCATGCAAATTAAGTATCGGTACATCACCGGCAGAAATAGTCGCCTGTTCAACATGTCGCGTGGTGCCTGCGGCATCTGCAACTTCACCGAATTCACTACTGCGCAGCATTGTGCGAATCAGCGATGTTTTCCCTGTATTGGTATGTCCTACGACAGCAACATTGAGCAAAGCCTGTGAGTCAGAAGATGATAAAGACTTGTCCATAACCTTTTAATGCGTAATCACATGTTCAGCCGGAATTTTGCAGTTCTCCGCCAGTCGAAACCAGGCCATTTCACGACTTGTAGCCACAGGTACCGGTGGATTCTTATTGAGCAGCAATAACCATGGTGTACAGCGGGTAACGGTCAGTAAATCACCGATCATGCGCTGAACGCCGCGATCCGGCAAACGATGGGCCGCAACAGCGATAACCAGCATACCTTCCAGTTTTTTGACAGACTCGACGGCTTCCGCCATGGATTGCATATCCGTGACATTGAGCTGACAGGAAACGGCTTCAGGCCAGCACACTTGATCATCCAGTTCTATGCCTATGGTATACGCTCCGGATGGAAGCAGATACGTCTCCCGAGGTTGCGCTATTTCCACAGGTCTCATACCTGCCTGCGGATCGGCATCTATAACTTTCGAAGCCGCTTTGCGAGTCATTAAATGTTGCCGCAATTCAATATAATAAGGCAAATACAAATCCAGACGAAAACGCCGCTCAGACCATCTCAACATCGCAGTCGAAAAAGCGAGTACGATCAGTCGCGGCAGCAGTCCATAAAACAACAGAACACCGATCAAAAACTGTGCCCATGCTGCACGAGTTTCTGAATTTTGCATGCTTCCGCCCATCCTGCTGTCTGAAATCTGGTGACTATCAGGCATTTTTAATCCGATTGATTCCAATGGTCTGCCTAACAGCTCGGTCAATCTCGGCAAACTGGTTTCCGGTAACAATGTCGTACCCCATACAAAATTATATTGTTTCGCCATCATCAACAAAATCAGTAACATCAGTCCTGCAACGAGGTAAGCCAGCCAGAACTGATGGGTTAATACACTGACGCGCCATTTCCCGACAACACCCGTTAAACAAATCTCCCACCAGACACGTGATGCCAGCGACTCATTTGTTTCGTTATCCTTTCTTCGAAAAGGCAGCCAACTGGCCAATTGTGCGACTACACCACTGCTCAGGTTCTGCAGTTTGAATGTCATGCCGACGAACCACAAAATCAACGACAACAGATTGAACCCCAGTAATACCGCAAGCAGCCAATAAATATTCAATGTATATAGCTCACTCACTGCGTTACCGGCAGCGAGTCCCCCGAGAATCGCAGCAACGATTAAACTGGTCCAGCCGGCATATTTGAATTGTTGCGGAGGTCTCGCGATAACCGCGTCCAAATCATTATCATGTATCAGCAAGTCCGCACGCCGGGTTAATCGTTGTGTAAACTCAGCATACTTGAAATCTGTAACCGAATGATTATCCATATTCGCCACACTGACGTAAGACAATGCTTTGGCATTGACAGATTCAATTCTGCGCAATTGCTCAATACGTACAAGATCAGTAAATGAATTTTTTGTTACAGTCATTGAGAATCGGTTTTTATGATAGGAAGCAGTTACTCTATTGATAAAAATGAGGCCAGTCGGTGAGAAAATTTGAACAAAATTGACATAGGACACCCGGAGAAAATATGATAATTACACGCATGAGAACATGAACAGCTTTTTAATCTATTAACGACAGGGAGTTCCATGAAGCCGGTTGCTATTTTCCGACACTTACCCATTGAAGGTCCGGGCTATTTTGCCACATTTCTCGACAACAATCATATTCCTTGGCAATTGATAAAAATCGATGCGGGAGAAAATCCTCCTGATAGTATTAAACCATTTAGCGGACTCGTTTTTATGGGTGGCCCCATGAGCGTTAATGACGATCTGCCTTGGATTGAACCATCTATGAATCTCATTCGTCAGGCCATCGATCAGGAAATTCCGGTACTGGGACACTGCCTAGGTGGTCAACTGATGGCAAAAGCACTCGGCGGCTCAGTCACACAGAATCCAGTCAGGGAAATGGGATGGGGTAAAGTTAATGTCAAGAACAACCCAGTAGCACAAGCCTGGTTTAATGATTTAACGGAATTTGAAACTTTTCACTGGCATGGTGAAACCTTCGGTCTTCCGGAAGGTGCAACCTGTATTCTCTCGAATCAACATTGTGAAAATCAGGCTTTTGCCATGGGAATACATCTGGGTATGCAGTGCCATGTAGAAATGACAGAACGTATGATTAAAGACTGGTGTGATGTCAGTTACGAAGAGCTGATACAGTTTAATGAGCCAACGGTTCAGTCACCGTCGGAAATTGAAATCAACTTGACCAACAGAGTAGCAAACCTCAATACCATAGCAGAACATTTGTATACCAAATGGATTATCGCGTTAAAGTAGTCCTACCGATGATCCACCTGTGGATAGCTCACTTGACTTAACGAGACAGGATTTATATTTTCAGGCAGTAAATACTCAATAACCCAATGAAAACTGCAAAAAGACAAGTGTCTTACAGTGTCTTAACAAATTCCAGTATCTCATCCACATGACCGGGAACCTTGACACCACGCCATTCTCTTCTTAAATTACCATCAGCATCAATTAAAAAGGTGCTGCGTTCTATACCACGAACCTGTTTGCCATACATATTTTTCATTCGAATCACATCAAATTGTTGGCAGACGGTTTCATCCTCATCACTCAAAAGATCGAAAGGAAAATTCATCTTAGCTTTGAAATTCTCATGCGATTTTATACTATCGCGCGAAATACCAATAATTTCACAGTTTAAGCGCTCAAAAGCGGAATAATTATCTCGGAAATTTTCTCCTTCGGTGGTACATCCAGGCGTATCATCCTTTGGGTAAAAATATATCACAACATGTTTACCACGCATTTGAGGCAGGGAAAAAACCTTTCCACCCGTAGCTGGCAGCTGAAAATCTGTAACCGGCTTATTCATTTCTAACATACAATCTATGGAATACGTGTATCAATTACAATAGCAACATCATTATTGCCAATCTTGACGGGAGCGCTTAATCCCTGCAGATCACCACTTGAAGGCACCGCCTGACCCGACCTGGAAATACGCGCCTCTATCACCACATTTGGAAAGCTGGACAGTTTCATTGCCGGGGTCATTGCCATTTCATCCGTCAATGTAAATTCAGTTGGCAAATCACCTGCTTTCAATCGCAGAATAGCCAATGGCATCTTAGGACCAGTTTCAGCGCGTGCGTAGATAAATAATGTATCATTCGGATTCACATTTGATGCAATAGCATCACTTATTGCTACGGTACCTGATATAGACATTAACAAAGGTCCCGCAGGTGATGCTGGTGACGAATCTGTAGATGAATGCTGAGATTCCACGACGCTGGCGCTGCTAGTAGTGACACTACTTGATTCCTCTTCTTCAACGGTACTAACTACCTCGGTTTTAACTCCAGCAGCAACTTGTACCGGCTGAACACCCGCTTCCTTGCCCGCCAGATTTCTGGCATCAGCGATACTTTCTTTTACCGATTGCGCAAGTTCTGATTCAGCGGGTATCACTGCAAGCAATCTTTCCCAATACATTGCCGCCTGATCAAAATCCTTTTTTTCATATTCAACAGTACCAGCCAATGCCAATGCTTTTGGATATTCCGGATCCAATTCCAGCGCTTCAGCAATTAATGCAGCTGGTTTGCCTACTAGACTGCCATCGTTTGTCATGGCCAGCACATCGGCGTAATCACTGAGAATCTGAGGATCGTTAGGCACCATTTCATTTAATTTGGCATATGTGCTTGCAGCTTCACCATAGCGATTCATAATTGCGTATGTACGCGCTAACATGAACCATCCTTCAATATCTTCGGGGTTACTGCTCAATCTTGTGATCAAATTATCCAGTACGGACATGAAATTATTGTGCCCTGCGGGTGCTTCACTGGTACTACCAGGATGCTGCTGCATTTGTGTAACGCTAGCGAGCTGGGCTTGCGGTAATAATCCGCGTGTATCACCAATTTCAAGATACAAATAAACAGCCGCAACCGGCAATGTCAATACGATCAACGTCGATACAGCAATATTTGCAAATTTCCCGTGGGTCTTAGTCACAACCTCTTCTTGACCAGGAATATCCTGCAGCATGCGCTGCTGCAATTCCTGTTTACTCTGGTCATATTGTTCCTGTGTCAGGATATCATTCTCAAGGTCTTTTTCAAGTTCTGTAAGCTGATCACGATAAACTGTCACATTAACAGCATCGCGTTCAACACGTTCTTCCTGTTCATCCCGACTCTTTAAAAGCGTTGGAACAATAAAAAGAATCGCCGCCACGATCAGAATGCCAGAAATTATCCAGAATGCCGTCATATTTTTCTACCTTTATTGTCATCTATTGAAACGTCAGATGTTTTCTGATGGTTTCTGTTCGTTGTTTGTCCTTGTGCCATTAAATCTTTACTTGCTTCTTGCTGTGGCACATGTATTCCTTCTTCTTTCGCATTGAGCAATGCGGTAATTTTTTTCTGGTCGGCTTCAGTTAAATTGACTTCCTCGATCTGAACACGCCTCCCCTTCAAGTATCGAATCAGAACAAAAAAACCAATCAGAAACATTATCAGAGGACCGAACCATAGCAATACGGTTGTCGCTTTCACCGGCGGGTTATAGAGAACAAAATCCCCATAACGCTCGACCAGAAAATCTATAATTTCCGCATCGGTCTTATTCGCTTTAATTTGTTCGCGGATAATGCGTCGCATATCATTAGAAAATTCGGCACGTGATTCCGCAATCGATTCATTCTGACATACCAAACATCGGAGATCCTCAGTCAGTAGGAGCATTCTTCTTTCAACTTCCGGATCTTCCGCTACGGGTATGGCTTCTTTATACGTTTCTTGAGACCACCCGGATACAGGTAATACTAGAAAAATGGCAAGGCATACTAGAACAAGAGCAATTCTTCTGAACACATTATTTATAAATGCAAAATGCAGCATCATTATGTTTGTTCCTGTAATTCCATAATCAGTGGAATTATTTTATTTCTAAGTGAGTCGACAGTAACAGGACCAATTTGCTTATGCCTTATGGTCCCCTGCTTATCGATAACATAGGTCTCAGGTACGCCGTAAACACCATAATTAATACCTACGGAACCATCAGGATCAACCAGACTGGCAACATAGGGATCGCCATACACTCTCAACCACTGCATTGCTGTGGCATTTTCATCCTTATAATTCAGGCCATAAACCGGAACTATCCCAGCTTTAGCAAGCTGTACTAATAGCGGATGCTCGTCACGACAGGCAACGCACCATGAAGCCCACACATTCAATAGCCATACCTTGCCTAAATTTTCCTTGGAAGAAAACATCTTGTCAGGCTCGTGCAAACTATACAACTCAAACTCTGGTGCTGGTTTATCAATCAGTGGTGATGGTACCTGACGCGGATTTAATGATAAACCGACAAACAAAAATACAGCGAGCACGACAAAAGCAAACAGTGGCATTAAATAACGCATCATACTTTTCGCGTCTCCGTTACCAAGGCAGAATCCGCAGCAACAGGTTTACCTTCTCCTGAAACAGATACCTCTGATTCCGTTTTATTACTTACGAATATCCTGCTTTTATCTTTTATTTTCAGGCGATAACGTTTATCACTGATCGACGTGATACCACCTATGGCCATCAACACACAACCAAACCAGATCCAATCGACAAATGGTTTATGATAAGCTCTTACAACCCAAGCATCGTTAACCAAAGGTTCACCTAAAGCGACATAGAGATCGCGGAATATACCCGTATCAATGGCCGCCTCAGTCATAACCATGCCGGATGCATTATAAGTACGTTTTTCCGGGTATAGTTTACGAACAAATTCGCCATTTTTAAGTACATCTATCTCACCGCGAACTGCCATATAATTTGGCCCTACCACATCGGATACACCGTTAAACTGGAATGCATAATCACCAATTGTTACACGACTGCCGATATCCATACGGACATCTTTCTCTGTTTCATATCCATTCACAAGCGTCACACCAATAATGAATACCGCTACGCCAAGATGTGCACAATGCATTCCATAGAAACTTCTGGATTGTTTGGCTAATTTTGTGAAGATGTTACCCTGACCGCTATTCGCCAAACGATGTTGCAGACTCACAAAAATACTCACAATGATCCAGAATGCCAACAACAGACCAAAACTTACCAGTGGTTTCCATTCGCCCATATAGTAAGGCGCTATCAATGCACTGATAAAACTCACTACGATTGCCCAGCGAACACGTACCGCCAGTGACGGCAAACTCATTTGTTTCCATCGGGATATCGGTCCCAAGCCGATCAAGAAAATTGCAGGCGTCATGATCGGTACAAAGACGGCTTCAAAATAGGGTGGGCCTACTGAAATTTTTCCGAGATTAAGTGCATCCATAATCAATGGATACAAGGTTCCCAACATTACGCTGCCAGCGGCGACCAGTAGTAACAGGTTATTTGCTAACAACATGGATTCACGTGATAACAAATCAAACTTACCGCCCAATCCAACTTTTGGCGCTCGCCAGGCAAACAACAGCAATGACAATGTTATTGTCACAAAGAGAAATCCAAGAATAAAGACCCCTCTCTCAGGATCAGTTGCAAAAGCATGTACCGAAGTCAAAACACCCGACCTTACCAGGAAAGTACCCAGCAAACACAAAGCAAATGTACAGATTGCCAACAATACGGTCCAGCTTTTAAAACTACCGCGTTTCTCAGTCACTGCCAGCGAATGCATGAGTGCAGTACCCACCAGCCAAGGCATAAATGATGCATTCTCAACCGGGTCCCAGAACCACCACCCGCCCCAGCCAAGCTCATAGTAAGCCCACCAACTGCCTAACATGATGCCAAAGGTCAGAAATACCCAGGCAACAGTTGTCCAAGGCCGAGACCAACGCGCCCATGTAGCATCCAATTTCCCACTCAAGAGTGCAGCTATTGCAAAAGCAAATGCCACCGAAAATCCGACGTAGCCCATATATAACATCGGCGGATGTATCACCATACCAGGATCTTGCAGCAGCGGATTGAGATCACTGCCTTCCATTGCAGCAGGCAATAACCGGTCGAATGGGTTGGAAGTCATCAACATGAACAACAGAAAACCGATGCTGACCAGCCCAAGCACACCCAATACGCGCGCAACCATATCTTCGGGCAGTTGCTTACTGAAAACACTGACCGCAATTGACCAGCCAGCGAGCATGAGCACCCATAGTAATAATGAGCCTTCATGAGAACCCCATGTAGCAGCAATACGATACTGTAACGGTAGTTCGCTATTGGAATTCCGCGCCACATTTATAACTGAAAAATCGCTGGTGACGAATGAGTAACCGAGACATAGAAATGCAATCAGTACAAAAACAAATTGTCCTTGTACTACAGGCTTCGCTAATGCCATCCAGGATGGGATACCCCGCGCCGCACCAATTAAAGGTAACGTACCCTGGATAGTTGCCAACAACAATGCAAGAATTAATGCAAAATTACCAATTTCTGGAATCATAATGTCTTAATCATTAGATGAATTTGTTAATATCACAAAACTGAATTTAGTTTCAGGATGACGAGTATTTTTTTATTATTGTGTAAAAGAGTTTCTCTGGGCTTTTGCAGCTTCTTCCAGGGCCAATGCAGCTTCTGGAGGCATATAGTTCTCGTCGTGCTTAGCCAGCACTTCATCAGCTTCAAAAACACCATTGGAATCTAGTTTTCCTTGTGCAACAACACCTTTTCCTTCTCGAAATAAATCAGGGAGTATTCCGGTATAAACAACTTGTATTACTTCGGCGGTATCGGTTATTGCAAATCTGACAGTTGTACTGTTCTGCTCACGCTGCACACTCCCCTCTTCCACAAGCCCGCCAATTCTGAAGCTTTTCCCTACAGGTACTTCATTGGCAGCGACTTGGGTGGGACTAAAAAAGAATACAAGATTGCTTTGAAATGCGTTAAGGACTAATACAGCAGCAAAACCTAATGCGGTTACACCTGCAGTAATCACTGCAAGCTTTTTATGACGTGGTTTCATTTTTTATCTCTTCTGCATTGGAAACTGCTTTGGCATTTGAATTTTCTTTAGTCTCTTTTATTGCCGAAGCTTTTTCCATATTTAAAGACGCTTCATTATTAGAAATTTCTTCTGTATATGAATCGTGTATCAGACCATATGTTTTAACTAAAGTTCGACGGCGCCTCGCAATTAATAATACCTCGCTCATCACACATGCAAATGTAACAATGTACGATCCCCATACATAAATGCCATACCCGCCCATGGCAAAAAATTCAGACCAACTCGACCATTGCATCACAGCGCTCCTTTTCTTCTCAGTTCAGCAACCCATACAGAATGACTCTCCCTTTCAAGAATAATAATACGGACACGCTTCAATATGACTGCAATCGCATACATCCAACTGGCAAATACCATAATTATCATACCGGTCAACATAATAGAAGCCATAGTCGGCGCCTGAGTCACACTGACGGATGCACCCTGGTGCAGGGTATTCCACCATTGCACAGAGAAATAAATAATCGGAATATTGATTACACCAACCAAAGCAATAATCGCGCCCGCTTTATCTGCTCTACGCGGATCATCAATAGCCGCTTGTAATGACATGAAACCAATATAAAGAAACAATAAAATCAATTCCGATGTTAATCGCGCATCCCAAACCCACCAGGTTCCCCACATAGGTTTTCCCCACAATGAGCCGGTCCATAACGCCAGAAATGTAAACATCGCCCCCGTTGGCGCAATTGCAGTTGCCATCATCGATGACAACCGTGTATTAAAGGCCAGCCCTATACCTGCCCATAATGCCATGACTACATACAAAAACATAGACATCCAGGCAGCCGGAACATGAATAAAAATAATGCGATATGCTTCACCTTGTTGGAAATCAGTCGGCGCGACAAAAAAACCGACATATAGACCGGCGATGAGTAAACCGGTCGCAAAAATCGCAAAGAAAGGGATCATCTTACCTGCCAGCGTATAAAAACTGGCAGGAGATGCATATTTATACCAATTAATTGCCATATAGGATCTATATTTTATATTTTTAAGGATTTTACTTTGTGCCTATTATCTTCAATAGGCCGAAAGCAATTTTATACCAAAAACAGGTTTAAAAAATTACTTTGGCTAAAATCAGACAACTTTAAAAAACCTGATTCCTGGTTTTTTTCTTATGCATACGCAATTTCAACATTCATTTTGTTACAAGAATTGACTATTCCATGGAAACTCGCAATGACGAAGCAATTGCCCATGGCGCGAAAACAAGCGACACAAGCAGAAAAGCACCCAGTAAAGACAAGTGCGCATCATAACTTACACCGGCCATATTTGCTTCGACCGCGCCAGATCCAAAAATCAGTACCGGAATATAAAGTGGCAGAACCAGCAAAGAAACCAAAACACCTCCACCACGCAAACCCAACGTTAAAGCAGCGCCTATCGCACCAATCAAGCTCAACACAGGTGTCCCAAGCAACAAAGAAACTACCAGAACAAACAAGGCATCGGCGGGAAGATCATACTGAATTCCAAGAACCGGAGCCATCAGAACCAACGGTACTCCCGTCACCAGCCAATGCGCCAGCGCTTTTCCTAAAACAAGAATGGATAATGATTGTGGTGACAGCAACATTTGCTCTAATGTACCGTCCAAATAATCACTTGAAAATAATCGCCCCAGTGACAGCATTGAAGCCAGCAACGCAGCAACCCATACTACACCGGGGGCCATGGTGCGCAACAGATTCATTTCCGGTCCAACACTCAAGGGGAATAAACTGACGACAATTACAAAAAAGAATAATGTCGTTAAAACATCAGATCTGCGGCGCACGGCCAATAACAAATCGCGTTGTATGATCCAAAAAAACATATTAAACCAATCTCAAATGCACTTTTGAAGCCGCAGTCACATCAATTTCCTGATGCGTCGTCATCACCACCAACCCTTTCTCAGCCAAGTGCTGTTCCAGCAGCTTTTGAATAAGTTGTACCGCCATAACATCAAGTGCGGCTAACGGCTCATCCAGAATCCATAATTTCGTTTTACAGACGAGCAATCGCGCCAATGCCACACGTCTTCGCTGACCTTGTGACAATACCTTCGCCGGCAAAAATTCTCTACCATTCAAACCCATATGCATCAGAGCATCACGCGCTTGTCTTTCTGAGATCCGCACACCTGCCAATGCACTCGATATGCGCAAATTCTCCAGCACGGTCAGATCATCTTTAGTTCCACTTAAATGGCCGATATACGTCTGGTTTGCGAAATATTCGCTCCCGAGGACACGTATGGAAGTACCGCCCCAGGTTATTTCTCCTAAGGCAGGATTAGATAATCCGCACAGCATACGTAATAAACTTGTTTTTCCGCTGCCATTAGGACCATGCACTTGCATCAACCCACCGGCTTCCAGTGTAAAATTGACTTCTTTAAAGAGCCTTCGATCACCACGCACACACGCCAGATTGATTCCTTGCAACATTATTATTTTTTGCAAATTAAAACTGGTGATTATACCGCAGTGGCTTTGGTCTGTAGCATTACATTTCTCTCAGAACCTGTTCAAGATCTCACTGAAAGGCGCATTGCCGCGTTAAAATCGAACTCAAAATGCTCACATACTGCAACAAGTATGCTCCGCTTTTTACTCGGCGCAAGCACCTCGCCCTACGGGCCAGCCTTACGGCTGTTCGCTGCGCTTGCTTGCGTCGTTCAATTTTGCCTTGCACTGTACCCTTGATCGAAATCTCGAACAGGTTCTCAGGCATTATCAATCGCAGCGATAGGGTACTGTCCGGACAAATCTACATCCGACATCATGCGTTTCGGTTTTAAGCTTAAATTCATAGCGATTTCTCCTAAGCCCAGGAATTGTTGCTGGTGGTATAAACGCACATCGTGCGTAATATTTTTATTTGTCACGGACAGTGACAAATGTACCGCATCTGATTCCGCTGAAAGCACACGCCCATTGAGCAAATGCAGCGCCTCTTCTTTATTCAAATGTATTACGGGGATATCCGACAACAGACTATCAACGGGCAAAAGGCACTCATCACGATTCAGCATATCCATCTCTTCAATCGCTGCTAGTGTTTTTGATTTCAAAAGATCAAAAGAAGCTACCGAGCTACGGCGCAGTTCAATCAAGTAGGCGCTGCCACAACCCAATGCTCTTCCGATATCTTCGGCCAGTGTACGAATATAGGTACCCGTTCCACATTGAACCCAGATCTTCAGCTCATCTCCAATCAACGCACTGGCCTTAATTCCATAGATAAAAACGGTTCTCGTATTTCGCTGTATCGTTTCCCCTTTTCTGGCATAAGCATATAATGGTTTACCGTGATACTTCAATGCGCTATACATCGGTGGTGTCTGCTGAATTTCTCCCACAAATTGCCTCAGAACTGTTTCACAATCGTGGATAGAGCGATTAAACGACTGAAAATCCGAGATTTTCTCAATCTCGCCTTCGACATCCCCCGTTGTACTCCGATAACCCAGTTTTAGAACAGCCTCATAAGTCTTGGATGCACTTAATAATATCGAAGAAAACTTGGTCGCTTCACCCAGACAAATCGGCAGCATTCCGGTTGCCATAGGATCCAGTGTACCGGTATGTCCGGATTTTTTTGCCGCATATAAATACTTTATGATTTGAAGTGCTTTATTACTCGATATGCCATAAGGTTTATCGAGTAGCAACACACCGCTAATATTGCGTTTAATCATGAAGAGAGACGAAGATATGCGTCACTACTTAAAATGACACCTAATTTACTTCAGGTTTTATAGCCGTTTGAGGTTGGATTTATTCATTCTCTTGAGCGATCGCTTCATCGATCAGTTTTGAAAGATACGCTCCCCGCTCAATCGACTTGTCATAAATGAATATTAGCTGCGGAACCTGGCGCAGGTTAATTCTCTTAGACAAACTCGAACGCAAAAAACCACTGGCATGTTCCAGGCCTTTTTCTATTACACCGTTTTTTTCCTGATGATCTAATGTCGTGTAATAAATTTTGGCATAGGCATAGTCACGAGTGACTTCCACAGCAGTAAGCGTAATTTGATTGATTCGCGGATCTTTGATTTCATTCTGCAATAAATCAGCAAGCTCACGTTGAATTTGATCTGCAACGCGTAAGGTACGGGAAAAATCTTTTGGCATTATCGAATTAAAGCGACCGGGCAGTCTCAATGATTTCATAGGCTTCAAGCTGATCGCCTACCAGTATATCATTGTAGTTCTTAAGTGAAATACCACATTCGAAACCCTCTCGGACTTCTTTTACATCATCTTTAAATCGCTTCAGGGAATCCAGATCGCAACTATGTATCACTTTCCCGTCACGCAGTATCCGTACCATGGAATTCCGTCTGACAATGCCTTCCAACACATAACAACCTGCCACTGCACCCACCTTGGGAATGCGATAAACTTCCCGAATATCAACCAATCCGATGATGCTTTCCTTTCGTTCAGGCGCCATCAATCCGGATAACGCAGCCTTGACTTCATCCACTGCTTCATAAATGATGTTGTAATAATGTACATCAACACCACTCGAAGCAATCAATTTGCGCGCCCCTGCATCTGCACGCACATTAAAGCCGATAATCACTGCGTTTGATGCCAATGATAAGTTGATATCCGATTCAATGATTGCACCTACCGCACTATGGATAATATTGACTCTGACTTCGTCAGTCGATAATTTCTGCAATGCATGAGCCAGTGCTTCACAGGAGCCTTGAACGTCTGCCTTGATGATCAAGGAAAGTATTTTGACATCCGCTTGCTGGTCAAAGATATTTTCCAGCTTGGCGGCCTGCTGCTTGGCCAATTTAACATCGCGGTATTTACCTTGACGAAATAAGGCAATTTCCCTTGCCTTTCGCTCATCGTCCAATACCATCACATTTTCACCCGCTTCAGGTACTTCGGCCAGTCCTTGTATTTCAACCGGAATAGAAGTGCCCGCCCGTTTTATTTTACGTCCGTTTTCGTCGTTCATGGCGCGCACTTTGCCATAAACCGCTCCGGCCAGTAACACATCGCCTTGCTTTAAGGTTCCGGATTGAATCAAAATCGTCGCTACCGGACCGCGGCCTTTATCGAGACGCGATTCGATCACAACACCTTTAGCTGAAGTTTTCTTAGGTGCTTTCAGCTCCAGCACTTCCGCTTGCAGCAAGATGCCTTCCAGTAACGCATCAATACCCTGTCCAGTTTTGGCTGAAACTTCGATAAACATCGTGTCCCCGCCCCAGTCTTCAGGGACTACTGCGTGTGCAACCAATTCCTGTTTGATTTTTTCTACGTTCGCTTCAGGCTTATCAATTTTGTTGACCGCAACAATAATCGGTATTCTGGCTGCTTTTGCATGGTGAATCGCCTCAACGGTTTGCGGCATAACCCCATCATCCGCCGCCACCACCAAAACAACAATATCCGTAATCTTGGTTCCGCGTGCACGCATTGCAGTAAATGCCTCATGCCCCGGCGTATCCAGAAAGGTAACCATACCGTGATCAGTCTCGACATGATATGCACCGATATGCTGTGTAATACCACCAGCCTCTCCTCCGGCCACTCGGGTCCGTCGTATGTAATCCAACAGCGATGTCTTACCATGATCCACATGCCCCATTACTGTAACTACGGGCGCACGGGGTTCCATCTCAGCTTCCGCGATGACCGATTCGGCACCCGCAAGAAAAGCTTCGGGACTGTCCAATGCGGCTGGTTTGGCAATATGCCCCAATTCTTCAACAACAATCATGGCAGTTTCCTGATCCAGCATTTGATTGATCGTCACCATACTGCCCATATGCATCAGAACTTTAATGATATCTGCCGCCTTGATGGACATTTTTTGCGCCAGCGCGCCAACCGATATGGTTTCAGGAACCATAACCTCGTGCACAATCGGTTCGGTTGGCGCTGAAAAACCATGTTCCTTCTTCTCTATTTCGGCAAATTTCTGCTGCTTATCCCGCCGTCCGCGCCATCCCTGAGCCGTTGAAAGCTCTTCACGTGCTTTCGCACCACGCTTGCGCGCTCCTTCATCGGACCAAGAAGTTTGTTTAGTTTGTTTCTTTTTCTTGTCAGCGGTTTTATTTTCCGGTTTCTCTACTTTTTTTACCGGCTTTACAGCATCCTTATCCGCATCAGCAGTTTGCGATACTTTACTTCCCGATTCAGTGACCCGTTCATTTTCAGCAGTATTCTGCTCTTGCCGCCGGACTTCAATGAGTTCTTGAGTCAAAGCTTTATCGCCTTCCTTTTGCACGACCGCATTGACCCGATCATCTTCAGTCTGTTGAGCGAAAACTTCCGCAGTTGCGGCGGCACCAGTAGTATCTACTTTTTCCTTCCGAATTCCTTTTTCTTCAGCAGAAGCAACCGATTTATTTTTTTCTATGTTCACCGCTTCGGCTTTTTTCAGTTTTTTACGCTGAATTTCTGCCGCCTGACGTGCGATTAACTCAGCCTGTTTCCTTGCTTCAGCTTCACGTAACGCCAACTCTCCCGCATCGACCACTGGTTCGACTTTACGTAGCTTTTCCACACTCTCGGCCTCGGTCGGCTGCTCGCTAATCTCATTCTCAAATGGCGATTTTGTCAAGACACGTCTTTTTCTGACTACCTGAATTGTGCGTGCCCTTCCCATACTGTCCGATTTTCGGATTTCAGACGTTTGTCGCCGCGTGAGTGTAACCTTATCTTTTGTTTGTTTAGCGCCATGCGTTTTTCTCAGATAATCAAGCAACTGTGCTTTATCCTGCTCAGTCAGATTATCTCCAGCAAAAACCTTGTTAACACCTGCCGCCTGCAATTGCTCCAGCAGTACCGACGGCATCATGCCCAATTCATGAGCAAATTGTTCCACACTCATTTGCGCCATTGATAACCTTTACACTCTTTTGACAACATAAACACCTAACAAAACAGTTTTTCATTGAGCAGATTCATTAATATGTTATTACTGGTTAACAATAACATATCGACCCGCTATTCAATGAAAAAACCAGTTAAACAAACCACGGTTCACGTGCCTTCATGATCAGCTTATTCGCACGCTCAATATCCATACCCGTTATTTCCACCAGATCATCTGCGGCCAAATCGGCCAAATCAGCCTGACTGTTGATACCTTCAGCCGCTAACACACGTACCGTATCAATATCCATACCTTCCAATGAAAGCAAGTCCTCAGCAACATTTTCAACTTTCTCTTCATCAGCAATGGCATCCGTCAACAATACATTACGGGCGCGTTCACGTATCTCGTTGATTGTCTCTTCTTCCAATGATTCAATTTCGAGCATCTCATTCAACGGAACATAGGCAACCTCTTCAAGTGTAGCAAAACCTTCTTGCGCCAGAATATCGGCAATCTCTTCGTCTACACCCAGTTTCTCAACAAACAGCGCTCTGATTAACGTAGTCTCTTCCTCATGTTTGGATTGCGATTCTTCCTCAGTCATGATATTGAGATCCCAACCGGTCAATTCAGCTGCCAATCGCACATTTTGACCACCACGTCCGATAGCCTGCGCGAGATTTTCTTCATCCACCACAATGTCCATACTGTGATTTTCTTCATCGACCATAATACTGCTGATCTCGGCGGGCGCTAATGCATTAATGATGAAAGTAGCCGGATCATCGGACCATAAAATAATATCGACGCGTTCCCCCGCCAACTCGCCAATTACAGCCTGTACTCTGGATCCACGCATACCCACACAGGTGCCGATAGGATCGACACGCTGGTCATTCGATTTTACAGCTATTTTGGCACGTGATCCCGGATCCCGGGCTGCCGCTTTTATCTCCAGAATGCCTTCCTCAATTTCAGGCACTTCAAGTTCAAACAATTTCATCAGAAATTCCGGAGAAATACGTGATAATTTTAATTGCGCACCTCTGGCCGCACGATCCACTTTGTACAAATAAGCGCGTACGCGATCGCCTACGCGCAGATTTTCTTTTGGAATCATCTGATCACGCGGCAGCTCAGCCTCTATTCTGCCCGACTCTACAATAGCATTTCCTCTTTCAATACGCTTGATGGCACCTGTGACCATATAATCTCCGCGTTCGAGGAAATCATTTAATGTCTGTTCCCGTTCAGCGTCACGTATTTTCTGAAAAATCACCTGTTTTGCCGCTTGTGCGCCTATACGTCCAAACTCAATGGGTTCAAGCGGCGCTTCGCTGTAACTGCCCAATTGAATATCGGGATCTGTTTTTCCGGCTTCGCTCAGGGCAATTTGACGAGAAGGTTCCTCAACCGCATCGTCAGCGACTACCAGCCAACGACGATAAGATTCATAATCACCCGATTTTCTATCAATAGAAACACGCACATCCACATCTTCATTGAATCGTTTTTTCGTCGCGGAAGATAATGCCATTTCCAATGCTGTGAAAACAATCTCCTTTTCCACAGATTTTTCACGCGCCAGCGCATCAACCAACAATAAAATTTCGCGGCTCATAGCCCTCCAGTCAAATTTTTAATTGCTTACAATTTTGGAACCAAGCGTGCTTTTCCAATATTGTGCATATCCAGGTCAAACAATTTTCCTTCGACTTCAAGTCTTAAAATGCCATCATTTACTTCCCGCAAAACCCCTATAAAATTCCTTTGCCCCTGAAGAGGAATACGCAGCTTCAATTTAACAGTCTCTCCAACAAAACGGAGAAAATCACGTTCTTTTTTCAGAGGCCTGTCTAAACCGGGTGAAGAAACTTCAAGCCGATCATAGTCGATATTCTCAACGCTCAGCAGATGATTTAAATGATTGCTGATTGCGACACAATCATCTATGGTAATACCACCTTCTCTGTCTACATACACCCTGATCAACTTACCGTGCGATAATTGCTCGACATCAACCAACTCGTAACCCATTCCATTAAGAGTTAATTCCAGCAAATCTTCTAGCACCATAGCCCCGATACAAATAAAAAATGGGCTGAAAAAGCCCATCAAAATTAGGCCTAATTCTATCAAATATTTAGAAAATATGAAACATGTATCGGAAGTATCGGAAATACTGCGAATCTTATTCCGCTCGTCAGCGCACCGTTCATACAGGAAAATTTCAGCGCAATGATAGCGTTATAATCGAGAACCCTGAAAAATGAATAGATAAAAACAGCAAAACGTGTGATCATAAAAACCATGGATACGAAACACACATCAGACTTTTAACCATCGTATACTGACACAGCACATCAGAAATAAACGTATAAACCAAACGGCATTCATCGTTATGACTCTATTCATTCATACAAAAACATATTACGCTTTCACCCTTGCTGCTGCCGGAATAATACTTTTATCTTTACTCTTTCCAGCAACACTGAGCGCTGAAATCATTGGAAGCGTTTCGACCAAATTCAAACTGCTGGGCGCAAACGACAAAATAGTCATCGAAGCATTTGATGATCCGGACATCAATGGCGCCACCTGCTATCTCAGCCGAGCAAAAACCGGGGGCGTAAGCGGTGTAGTTGGCGTTGCCGAGGATACATCAGATGCATCCATTGCGTGCAGGCAAGTCGGGCCGATCACATTATCTGAAGATATTAAAAGCGGCAAGGCTAATGGCGATGAAGTCTTCAAAAAAAGCACTTCATTGCTTTTCAAATCACTGCAAGTCGTTCGTTTTTATGATCCCAAAAGAAACGTGCTGATTTATTTAACCTACAGTGACCGCATTATCGAAGGATCGCCCAAAAACAGCATTTCAACCATACCCATAATGCCATGGCGCTAAGAACCTGTTCAAGATCTCGATCAAGGGGTTCAGTGCAAGGCAAAATTGAACGACG
>CAZTCY010000046.1:0-22790 GCA_964612715.1 uncultured Nitrosomonas sp.
CCTGCTGCAACCGCAGCGTTGCTGCGTTTTCCGGCACCCCTTTCCAACGGGGGCACCCCGTAACGCCCCATCTATTGTGAACCGATCAATCGGTTCGCTTTGTTTGACTTCCCCCCGCTGGGAATCAATCAATTTAACACAGAACCTGTTTCCACCAAGTCATCCCCCGATCTACCGGGTGGTTCCCCCTGACTTGGCTCCAACAGGACCTGTGTGGCGCTCGTGCCACTCGCTTTTTCTCTGGGGTTTTCAACCCCAGCGGGGGTGTTTTTTAACCCTTGATAAAGCGAGGAAAAAGCTATGAACGATGAAATCAGAATTTATGTAGCCGATCTTGCCGCCTATAACGCCGGATATTTGCATGGTGTATGGATTGATGCCTGTGACAATATCGACGCTATCCGGAAACAGATCAATCAGATGCTGGCCGAGAGTCCAGAAAATTTTGCAGAAGAATATGCCATTCACGATTACGAGGGTTTCGGCGGCTATGCTCTGGGCGAGTATGCAGGCATTGAAACCGTCCATGGGATGGCCTGCTTCATTGCGGAACACCCGGATTTCGGCGGGGAGTTGCTGAACCATTTCGGTGGCGACCTGGAGGAAGCCAGGACTGCCGCCGAAGAAAATTACTGCGGCTGCTATCCATCACTGGCCGATTTTGCGCAGGAGTTGACGGAAGAAACCACGCAGATTCCTGAAAATCTTGCATACTATATTGACTACGAGCGTATGGGCCGCGATATGGAATTAAGCGGTGATATCTTCACCGTCGAAACCAGTTACGAAGAGATTCACGTCTTCTGGAGCCAATAAACCCTGGAGCGCTGCCGGTTTAAAGCTGGCAGCGCTTTTTTGGGTTAAAAAAATCGCACCGCCGAAAGCCGGCAGCTTTCGGCGGCTACTGATTAGAAATTGTTGCTCCGGTTTTGCCGTTTGCGTTGTTCACGGCCATCATTCACGTTTTCAGCGAAACAGCGGAATGAAAGCGGCACAACAATTTTTTGCCCAAAGCGCTGAACCAGAATTTTTCCCGTTCATGAATATGAGTGTGGCATTGATGGTGAACCGGAAAAATTTTCCTGATGCATCCTGCGTAATATTCGGGATTGCCAGCTTTACATTGCCTGCAATCCGGCACGGGTGAATATTCCTCCTTCTTGGCCGGTCTGTAGATATCGTCTGAGTCTTCCGGCAGGATGTTGCCGATACAAAGGCGCAGATAACAATGATGATGTTTGTCGATTTTGGATGAAACAGCGGCATGTTCGTGATTGAAATGCCGGTTGCAGGCCAGACAGGTTTTACCGCGATGCATCACATCATCATGAAATACTTTGTTCCTGAGTGCGCCTTCGGCAAATAATTTCCATTGTGCTTCATGGTTTTTAAAAACAGGCGGCACATGGCGCTTGCGGATTTTGGGGATCAGGAAAAATGGGATAGATTTTTTCTTCTCGAATACTGATTTCTGCATCGGTTTGTCTTTCTGTGTACGTTGCTTATCTGTGGGAGCCGTTACATTGTCAGCGTACCCAGTCCGGGCCGCGCTGGCGGGGCTGCGGGCGGTCCCGGTTGTGTTCCCGACGTTGTGCTTCGAGCTGTTCAAGGCGTTGCTCGCGCATGGCTTGGTATTGCGATCTGTCGTGTTCCAGTTCGTCCAGCCGGTAAGATTTCAGCGCGTTCAGCCGCTCGATGCGCGATTGCAAGGCGCGGCGGGTTTCCAGTTGCTGAAAAATGAGCGCATCGCGTTCCTGTTGCTGCTGTGTTTTGACGCGCCATGCATCCCGTTCATTGCGTTCTTTGATTTTGTGGCGTCTGCCGGTGATCCGGTCAAACAGGCCGCGAACGCCTGTGTTGAAATTGTCCCGCCATGCCTGCTGTTTGTGTTGCCAGTACACATGCTGGGCATCGCGCAGTTTTTGCCGTTCTGCCTTGTGTTGGTGCACCAGTGCTTGCCGTTTTTCTTCCAACTGCGCCTTTGCGGGTTTCAAACGCGCTCTTTTGTTCTTAAGACAGCCTATCCAGCTGTTCCGTCATCGCTTGGGCCATCAGAATTCTGGCTTCATCGACCGAGGGCAGGTTTTGTTCATCGGCCAACTTGGTGCGGGTTTCCTTGGTTTTGATACCCACCCATTTGGACACGGCAAAAACTTCGCCCCGATGGTCCACCGCGACCAAACCGCGCCGGTCACCCCGGGCGAGGATATAGCCGTGTTCTTTCAGCGCATGGGCAAAATTGCTTTGTGTATCGCTGAATGACCAGCATTCCTGAAATACCGCCTTGATCTGTTTCGGGTCTTTGCCGATGCGTTTGGCCTGTTGCCATTCGGCTAACGTAAAATTGCGCGGGTCACGCGCTTGCGATAGCCTCAATCCTGCGGGCATCGTCCAGCCGTGTTGCAGATACAATTCGCGAGAGAGTCTGTCAATTTTTGCTTGGAGAAAGAAAGCTGCACCGCTTTCATCTCATCCGTCTTGATGCGTGACCAGACGGCATGACAATGCCTGCGCCCGTTTTTTTCATGAAACACGATGGCGCGTGGCTGGCCGTTCAGGCCGAGCCTTTTTTCGGCTTGCTCTACGGCTTTTTCAAATGTTTCGGTTGAAACATGTTCATCCTTGGGCGGATTGAGACTTAAAGAAAACAAAAACTGTTTGCAGCGTGTAGCGCGGCTGATTGCATACGCTTCATTGAGTGCCGCCATGAGATTGTGCGAGGCAAACCCGCGTATTTCATGGACTTCGACATGCTCATTTTCTGCCTTGAGCAGGTGCAAGGCCAAATCCTTGGCCCCGCCGCGCTGGTTGCCGACAAGAATCATTCATCGTCCACCGGAACCACGCCCAGCGCGGTGATGAGCAATGCCCGCATGGCTTGGATTTCCCGGCAGGCTTGTTCAATCTCACGCTCGATTTCCGGGGTGATATCCAATGCTCCCATATTGGTGGCTTTGGCCAGCTGGTTGATATTGGAAGCAAGCCGCGACTGGCCCAACTCACTCAACAACAGAGCAAGTAAGGCCGTATCCGGCGCGGGCTTTTTGACTTTACGGCGTTTCCCGGTCTGTTCACCAAGTAAACGACTGCGGATATAGGCCCCCAGCGGCTGATTGCCCGCCATTTCATCCAGCCGCTTACGTTCTTCAATAGTGAAGCGCAGGGAAAACGGCGGGGTATAGCGCCGCTGTTTAGGTTTCTTGGAGGGTACAGCCGCAGCCGAAAATGCCTGTGCTACGGATGAAGCGTTGTTGGAGCCGCTCATGGTGACGGCTCCTGAAAGTAAGGGGCGTTACGCTTGAGATAGTCGTTCCATTCCTCTAAAACTTCCAAAATGCGGTTTGAAGATTCATACGCTATCTCCGCCACAAATGTTCCAAGCAACACCCAGTAACGCCAACAAGACCCGCATAAATGATAAGTTTAACGGGTTTTTTGTTTATTCGTAGTCAATCCTGTGAAACGTGAGTAACAAGATAAATTTGTGACTAACTATAGTACCCATGAAAATGTTACTCACATATTTGTGTAAGCTACTGGCAAAGGGTGTTTTCACATGAAGCTGACAGATCCCGAAATTAAAGCAGCAAAACCTAAAGAGAAGCCGTACTCACTTCCTGATGGTCACGAACTTGTTTTACTGGTTCAACCTTCTGGTGCCAAATGGTGGCGATATCGGTATCGCTTTAATGGCATTGTTAAGATACTATCAATGGGCACTTACCCTGAAGTGACATTGAAAGAAGCACGTAAGCACTCAAACATCTCCCGTTGCTTTGCTGCGATGCGTAGGAATGGAATACTGATGTATTGGAACCGTCAGCATCGCGCATTCATTTTCCGGTATTTTTCGCAATGCGAATAGAAACAATAAATTTCTTGCAATATACCGAATATTTTTCCAGAATCCTGTATTTGAGGCCTGTTTTGTAAATGTAACTTTGATATGGATAAAAAAGAACAAGTCAATTTCTGGTATGTTGTCATTGCAGTACTCAGTGTGTTGTTTCTG
The DNA here is from genome assembly GCA_964612715.1 of uncultured Nitrosomonas sp. GTDB lineage: Bacteria > Pseudomonadota > Gammaproteobacteria > Burkholderiales > Nitrosomonadaceae > Nitrosomonas. The sequence continues at coordinate 4,013 of CAZTCY010000046.1, forward strand.
CAGCATCTTTACACGCAGTATACGCAGATTGAGCCGATTTCCTACAGCCGTTTTCAGCATCTGCTCGAACAAGGGCAGATTGATCAGATCTCGATTACTGATCAGTATATTTACGGTTCACTTAAAACCCAACATGCAGACGGTTTCAAGGAATTTGTCACAACCCGCGTAGATCCGGAATTAGCCGAGGAACTGGAAAAATATAATGTTGAATACACGGGCGTGGTCAGGAGTACCTGGTTGCGCGATCTGTTGTCCTGGCTGCTGCCAATGGCGATTTTTATCGGTATCTGGCTGTTTATTATCCGCCGCATGAGTGGCGGGATGAGCGAAGGTATGATGTCGATCGGTAAAAGCCGTGCCAAGGTGTTCGTCGAGAAGGAAACCAAAGTCACTTTTGCAGATGTGGCGGGTGTGGACGAAGCCAAGGAAGAACTGATTGAAATTATTCGTTTTTTGAAAGATCCGGTAGGATACGGACGGCTTGGCGGGCGTGCGCCAAAAGGTATTCTGCTGGTAGGGCCGCCTGGTACCGGTAAGACGCTGCTGGCGCGTGCGGTGGCCGGTGAGGCCGGTGTGCCGTTTTTTTCGATTTCCGGTTCTGAATTTGTCGAGATGTTTGTTGGTGTTGGCGCCGCACGTGTACGCGATCTTTTTGAACAGGCACGGTTGATGGCGCCAGCGATTATTTTTATCGACGAACTCGATGCCCTGGGGCGTGCGCGCGGTGCTTATGGTTTGGGCGGCGGACATGACGAGAAAGAACAAACGCTGAACCAGTTGCTGGCTGAATTGGATGGTTTTGATCCCACCGGTGGCATCGTGTTGCTGGCGGCGACTAATCGGCCGGAAATTCTTGATCCTGCATTGCTGCGTGCCGGACGTTTTGATCGTCAGGTACTGGTTGACCGTCCTGATAAGCTCGGCCGCGAACAGATACTTGCGGTGCATATGAAGAGAGTAAAATTGAACACCGATGTACAGATTGTGCAAATCGCCGCGTTAACGCCCGGTTTTACCGGTGCGGATCTGGCCAATCTCATTAATGAAGCCGCATTGCTGGCGACGCGGCGTAATGCGGCGTCGGTGACTATGGATGATTTTAACAATGCCATCGAGCGTATTGTCGCCGGTCTTGAAAAGCGTAACCGCTTGTTGAATCCGGATGAGCGGCGTGTGGTTGCGTTCCATGAACTCGGTCATGCGATGGTTGCGCTGGCTCTGCCGGGAACCGGTGAAGTGCATAAGATTTCGATCATTCCACGTGGAATCGGTGCACTCGGTTATACCATCCAGCGTCCGACCGAAGATCGTTTTCTGATGACCAAAAACGAATTACAGAACAAAATGTCGGTTTTGCTCGGAGGACGGGCTGCCGAGCAAATCGTATTTAATGAAATATCAACTGGTGCTGCCGACGATCTGGCGCGTGCTACGGATATCGCGCGTGCGATGGTTCTACGTTATGGCATGAGCGATGCGTTGGGGCATGTTGCATATGACCGCGAGCAGTCCGCTTTTCTGCAACCCAATGTGCCGCTGCCCCAGGCACGCTATTACAGCGAAGATACCGCAAACAAGGTTGACAATGCCGTGCGCGAGTTGGTTGACTGCGCGTTGGAGCGATCGATCAATATTCTGCAGGCTAACCGTGCATTGCTCGATCAATCCGCTGAAGCGCTGTTAAAAACAGAAACGCTCAATGTGCCTGAAATTGAGAAATTGAAACAGGCGATCAGTGAAACTGACACGCATTAAATCGTATCCCCGTTTCAGGCGTGCTATCGTGACCATTTGACTCTGAGAATGCTGCTCTCAGACTCATAGTGGTAATCCAATTCACCATCATAGGCATGTTCCAGCGCAACACCGATATCGCGCGGCAGGTGCATGTCTGTGGTTGTGATTTCCAGGCCGTCAGCTGTTTCGATAATATTCATAATCCGGTTGAGTGGATGACCGGTTTTTTCACGGTTTTCCTTATTGCGGATCAACCCCATAATTTCTTCTTTATGTTGCTTGTAGAATTCGCCGTTGATGCTGACATATCCACAGGGCACATTGTCTTCTATACGTAAGCAAGCAGGGCACTTGTGTTCATGTGCGTTGCCCGGGATATCGAGCCATTGCCAATGCCCCTTATGATAGACTGCGTTACAGTTCGGGCAGACAGTAGGCTCGGAAAGCTTTCCTTTTATCCGGTAGGTGTCGTGTTCCTTCTCTTCGACAAGACGATTCAGACGTGCGCCAACTGTGGTCATCATATTCTCCTTAAATGTTGTTTTGTGCAGTTACGGCAACGATAATAAAACCAGCCGAATAATGCTTTGATATAAATCATTGAAGAAATACTTTAATTGATGCGCGATTTTTTATCTTAAACGGTTGAATAGTATAAATCAAAACGAAAACAGATATCATGGCGGAAAAAACGTTTATGCGACGACCGGCTAACTTCGCGCTTCGTTATTCTGCCAGCGCTGACCCATCAGATAAACCGCCTCGATTGCGCGGTCATCAGCCAGCATCATGAAAGCAAACAGCCGATCGGCAATAGATAACGATTTTTGCATGCGGAAGCTGAGTAATGGTGTGGCATCTGGATTCAGTACGATAAAATCGCCTTCTTTTCCAGGCTGTAATGTGCCGATGCTTTCTTCCAGATACAGTGCACGCGCTGCGCCAAGCGTTGCCATGTAAAACGCTTTGAAAGGCGTCAGCGCAGTATTATTCTTTCCCGGTTTTGATGTATAAACTTTTTGCAGCTGAACAACTTTGTAAGCTTCTGCCATGGTTTTCAGCATGGAAAAACTGGTTCCTGCGCCAATATCAGTTCCCAGCACAAGCCGGATATTGGCCAGATAGGCGTGATCCACGTTGAAAAGTCCACTGCCCAGAAATAAATTCGAAGTAGGACAGAATGCAACTGCAGCATTTTTATCGGCCAGTAGTTTAAACTCATCATCCGTTAAATGAATGCCATGAGCAAAAACACTTCTGGGACCTACCAGACCAAAGTCGTTATAGACATTCAGATAGGATTTCGATGACGGAAAAAGCTGCCTGATCCATGCGATTTCATCTTGATTCTCGGATACATGTGTTTGTAGATACACATCATCATAGGTATGGTAAAGCTGTTGCGCTGCTTTAAGCTGTGCGCCGCTGCTGGTAATGGCGAAGCGTGGCGTAATCGCATAGCGTATACGACCACGCTTGTTATGCCAGGCATCGATCAGCGTTTTACTGTCCGAATAGGCGGTCTCCGGTGTGTCCAGTAAGTACTGCGGTGCATTGCGGTCCATCATGACTTTGCCGCCGATGATGCGCATATTCAATTTCTCCGCTTCTTCGAACAGCGCTTCTACCGAAGCTTTATGGACGCTACCGAAGATCAGCGCAGTAGTAGTGCCGTTACGTAACAGCTCGTTGAGGAAAAACCGGCTGATCAAACCTGCGTAATTTTTGTCGGCAAATTGGGCCTCGGCAGGAAATGCATGTTTTTCCAGCCATTGGATGAGTTGATGGCCGTATGTCGCGATGATTTCGGATTGTGGATAATGGCTATGCGTATCAATAAATCCCGGGATTATCAATCTGCCGCTGTAGTCAATAATCTCACCGGCTGCGAGCGCATATTTGGAATGTATATCCGTAGTTGAGCCGATATCTGCGATATGGCCGTCATCGGATAATACCAGTATGCCATCGTCATAATACCGGTAGCTATCGGCAGGATCGGTATCCGCGCTTGGATCATCCAGGAAAAAAAACAGCGAACCACGTACGGCTCTGACCACAGGAGACTTTATACTGTTATTTAGAGTAGTCTTCGCCGGATCACGGTTATTTCTGGGTTGATACATGGTATGCGCGAGAGTTTGAGAACCTGTTTAAGATCTCGATCAAGGGATGCAGTGTAAGGCGAAATTGAACGACGCAAGCAAAGCGCAGCGAATAGCCGTAAGGCTGGCTCGTAGGGCGAGGCGCCTGCGCCGAGTAAAAAGCGGAGCATACTTGTGAAGTATGTGAGCATTTTAAGTTCGATTTTAACGCGGCAATGCGCCCTTCAGTGAGATCTTAATTACTTGTCTTCAAAATTATGGTACCACATCGCATAGATTTCATCGGACCACAGCGATTTGATCCATACCACGATATCATCAACCTGTTGCTCCGTCAGTATACCTTCCCATGCAGGCATCGCGCTGATTTCAGGCGGCCCGCCTTTAAGAATGGTTTTCTTTAGCACTGCGGTCGAATGATGCCAGTCATGCGCTGTACCGTTCAGCGGGGGTGGAGGAAACCGGCCATCCGGATTGGGGGTGCGCCAGTCGGGCGTACCGACGGCATTTTCTCCATGACAACCAGCGCAATGTGTATGAAATAATTCTGATCCACGTTGAATCTGAACGGGATCAAAATTCCTTTCGGCGCGACCCGAACTCAAATTCAAAATGTCGCTCAGTGAACGTGATTCAGATTGCTGGTTAATGTCACAGCCTGGGAAAAGCAGCAAGCTGCTTAACAGCAATAAATAACGGGATGGCATGGTGTGCGGATGCTAATTCTTCAGACGCATGATCGATACGTCATTTTCGGATTCCTTCCCGGCAGCGGTTGCCGGTGCAGGCGAAATGTCTTTTTGCGCCTGGGGAACGTTGTGCCGGCTGTATATTTCGGTGTCTCTGCGTAATTGACCGGGTGCATTGACTTTGAGGACGTTATACGGATCGACGCGTTGTCCCTCCATGCCGGGCGAACCATGCGGCATATCCGGTACGGCTAATCCCAGAGCATCGGGTTTTTCCTTGAGGAAACGGATGATATCCGGTGCGGGTATATGGCCTTCCATAACATACCCATTTACCAGGGCCGTATGACAGGAACCCAGAGAGTCGGACATGCCGACCTTTTTGCGGATTTCCTTGTTGCCGACATCTTTGGTGATGACGGTAAAACCATGTGCTTTCATGTGATCAACCCATTTTTCGCAACAACCACAGGTTGGGCTTTTATAGACCTCGACAGTCGTCGTAGCCATGAGTTGCGGCGCAACGCCCGACAAACCAACGCTTAAAATGGCTCCAGTTAATAGAGTATGTATTTGTTTCTTCATTTTTTCTCCACATAAATTTTTCCACGCATCACTTTGAAATGGCCCGGTAAAGGACAGGCAAAATCAATTTCTCCGGGTTGATCAAATGTCCAGATAATTTTTGCTTGTTTACCGGGTTGGAGTCTGACCATACCTGCTTCTACAGGATTCTCATCAGGACGATTGCGCCGCATCTTGGCGGCTTTTTTCAGCTCTTTCATGGTACCGATGAGCATTTCATGCTGATGATCCCCTTTGTTTATGACGATAAACCGAATGGTTTCACCTTCTGTAACCCGGATTTCATTCGGCAAAAACATATTATCCACTTGCGTCACTTTGACATCTCGGAACACTTCACGGACGGTACCGGGTTTTTCTGTCGAACTGCTCTTACCCGGATCGACTGGCGAAGCCATGCAGACCGTGGATAAAAGCATCGAAAATGCCGCCAGTGGTATAATCTTTCTGAATAGAATTATCATTGCATGAGTGGATTTCTAAAAATCGGGCGTTAATTTCTGATCTGTCAGTTTGCAATGTTTACCGCACCTAATGAATCTTTAGAATACGATCATGCTAAATCGTTCGCATTGATTTGTCCATTATACAATACCTTTTCAGAATTCATTTTTTAACAGATGCAACATCATAAAGTACGTTACAACACGAATAAGCTGCATAAAAAATTACGACGTTTGGTTGGTACGGCCATAGCAGACTACACGATGATTGAAGATGGTGACCTTGTCATGGTTTGCCTGTCGGGGGGTAAAGACAGTTACGCGCTGCTGGATATTCTGTTGAACTTGCAGGCGCACGCGCCATTGCGGTTTGAGCTTGTCGCGGTTAATCTTGACCAGAAACAGCCCGGATTCCCGGTCGAGGTACTGCCGAATTATCTGAGTCAAATCGGCGTGCCGTTTCGTATCGTTGAACAGGATACGTATAGTGTTGTTAAACGTGTTATTGCAGATGGGAAGACAACCTGCAGTCTGTGTTCACGGTTGCGCCGCGGTGTATTGTATCGTGTCGCGGGTGAATTGGGTGCGACCAAAATTGCGCTTGGCCATCATCGCGACGATATGCTCGAGACGCTTTTTCTGAATATGTTTTATGGCGGCAAACTCAAAGCCATGCCGCCAAAGTTAGTCAGCGATGATGGCAATCATATCGTCATTCGGCCATTGGCCTATTGTAAGGAAAAAGATATCGCCGCTTATGCACAAGTCGCCGATTTTCCGATTATTCCGTGTAATTTGTGTGGATCACAGCCCAATCTGCAGCGTCAGGTCATCAAAGAGATGTTAGGGCAATGGGATAAGCGATTTCCCGGCAGGCTTGAAACCATGTTCCGGGCGATGCAGAATGTACAACTTTCGCATTTGGCCGATACACGGCATTTTGATTTTAAGGGACTAAAAACAAATGGAATGCCATTTGCCGATGGCGATACTGCATTTGATGAAGAAATATTTGAACCCCTCATTGAAGAATTAATGTCACCCTTGGCGGATGAAAAACAAGTCTCTGTAGACTTGAAAATAGGTAGCGTCAATTGATGTCGGTCTTGAGTGATCGTTTTCTGACGGGTATCCATTTGAATGTAGCTGCCACCAGTGCAGCGAAAGTAATGTAAATCAAAGTAAACACATATTCCGGAAAACGGTAGAACAGGATTTTATGCACCCAGTGCTGAATAAAGCTGCTATCCGTTTCTAATGCGCGCAGGTTATTTTCGAGTAGGGTCAGCGGACAGGCAATGCCGAGCAGAGATTCCGCGACGACGAACAGAATGGCCCCCAGATGCAGGTAGCGGAACCATGGATTGCTGACAAGCGGCCACTTTAGCAAAGCACCGATCCATATTAATGGCAGGCCGCCGACAACAAACAGCACGTAGAATAAATGTATCACTAGAATCACATCAGCCGATACCATATGGATTATGCCTGTGTTTTATTTCTGTGATTGTGTCAATGGCATGTTGTGGTGCCTCGTAACCCGTTGGCTATAAGATGATTACTCGGATGAAATCTGTGCAACCGGTAATGATTCCGGCGGCGGCTGCAACAAGGGAACAACCGCTTTTTCCAGAGTACGTTGGTGAACGCGGCCCAGGAAGGTTTCAGCAATCTTGCCCTGCCGGTCGAAGACCACGGTATAAGGCAGTACAGACATCTGGTTACCGGCAGCTTCGGCAAACGTCATACCTTCAAGCCCGCCGATGAGAACCGGATAATTAATACCGAATTCCTTGCTGTAAGCGATGACTTTATCTTCACGATCTATGGCAATGCCAATAAATATCAGGCCTTGTTCCCTGAATTTGTTTTGCATATCGATGAATTCAGGGATTTCCTCCCGGCAGGGTGTACACCAGGTTGCCCAGAAATTAACCACCATGACATTGCCTTGCCACTGGGATACAGCTTGAGCATTACCGTCAATATCCGGCAGATGTGCGGACAAAATAGCCTGCGCACCTTGTTTGCTCATTTCCTCCGGCAACGGGGGTTGCGGACCATCGATGAAATAGGCGCGAAACCATGCACCTGCGCTCAACGCAATGATAGCGGCAGCGCAGAATAAAATAATTTGACTGAGTCTGGGCATAAAAAACCTTTTAGAACAGGAATAATATTCCTGAGTAAGAAAAAATAGCGATTAAATCAGCACCGCATTTAACACGGTCAGAAAATCTGTTTTATTCAAAAAACCGATGATCCGTATATCCGGAATCTCGTTACCTTGACGATCAATAAACAGAATACCGGGTGGTCCAAACAAATTGAAACGCTTCAATAGCGCCATATCATCGGCGGTACCATGGGTAACATCGATCTGCAATAAAACGACATTCTTGAGTCTGGTTTTGATTTTATCGTCCGAGAGTGTGAAACGCTCCATTTCCTTGCACGAAATGCACCAATCCGCATAAAAATCGACCATGACATATTGATTGTTATTGGCGGCCTGGCTGATGCGCCCGTCAAGTTCGGCTATGGTTTTGACACGCTCGAAGGGAATATGGCCTGACGCATTATAAGCCATACCGCTGTCGCCCCAGGTATTGGATGCCGCAACATTGAATTTTGATAAAGGCTGCAGTATGTCGCGGCTGCCTGAGAGAACACCGATCAGCAACGCAATGCCGACCAACAAAGCAATGACACCTACACCCTTGAGAAATTTGAGATAGCCTGAAGCGCGTTCCGGCAGAGGATCGATGGCGTGCAGGTAAATAGCCGAAATAATCAGCAATGCAGCCCATAACAGCATATGCACAACTTCGTTGATCACTGGAGAAATGAGCCAGATCGCCACGGCTAACAGCAATACGCCGAAAAACTGTTTGATCGATTCCATCCAGGCCCCCGCTTTGGGCAACAAAGCGCCCGCTGACGCCCCCAGCAATAACAACGGCACACCCATGCCGAGCGCCATAACAAACAGTGCCGAGCCGCCCAGTACAACGTCACGGGTCTGACTGATGTACAACAGCGCTCCTGCGAGCGGTGCGGCGACACAGGGCCCGACGATCAGGGCGGATAAAGCACCCATGCCAAATACACCGGTCAATTGACCGCCTTTCAAATGCCCGGCTTCTTCGGAAAGCTTGCTTTGAATACTTCCGGGTATCTGTAAATCATAAAATCCGAACATGGATAGCGACAGTACTACAAAAATAAGTGCGAATGTGCCCAATACCCAGGCATTTTGCAGTGCGGCAGATAACATTGCGCCGGATAACCCGGCCGCTACACCGGCAATGGCATAGGTAATTGCCATTCCGAGCACATACACCAGCGCCAGCATGAATCCATGTTTTTTAGTCAGATATTTGCCTTTTCTGGCAATAATGCCGGACAAAATTGGAAACATGGGGAAAACGCAGGGCGTGAAGGCGAGCAATAAACCGATGCCGAAAAAGCCACTTAGAATCAGCCAGTAATTACCGGTATCGAACATGCGGTCGATTTTATAGGCTTCGGTTTCGATAACAGGTGTGCGCGATGGCAACTGGAAGAGATCGGCGGCAGCATCATACGGGGCCGCCGTTGCGGGACTGCTGACAGCATTGGCGACTGCATCGATGGCTTTCAGTGCCGGCAGCGTCAGATTGACATCTTTTTTAATCGGCGCATAACAGACGCCGACCGGTTCATTACAGCCCTGATAAGTTGCCGCGAGTGTCAGCGGTTGTTCCGGAGCGGGCGCTTCGCGTTTTAACGAAATAATGGCCTGGAAAGGCTCATAATAAACCTCGACATACCCGAACGTCAGGTCTTCCTTCATTTTCCCTTTGGGTAATGTTATTTTTTCGATAAAGGTGCCTGAATCTTGCGGCTCAAAAGCGATTTTGTCACGATAGAGGTAATAATTTTTAGCCGGTGTAAACTTCGCAATCAACGTATTCGCATCCCGGACGTCGACTGATATTTTGAAGGCTTCGTCTGGCGGTAACAATTCCTGCGGGTTGTGCTGACCCAGGTTGATGCCCAGTTCCTGTAGTTTGGAAAATAAGCTGAAGCCTCCTTCTTGCGCGACGACAGGTGAGCTTGTTAAAGAAAGCAACAGTAAGAAGATCGAAAATAAATGCATAATGTGTTTTTATAACTGAATGAGTAAAGAAATCATCTGATGTTATGCGTTTTTTGTCTCTTGTTTAGATGAATAATTGATCATGTCGTTTCATTAATAATCCATTGCAGATAAGCGGGCAGTCCACCTGTTACAGGGACAACGATGATTTCCGGTAGTTCATAGGGATGCATGGCATTGATGATCTGCGCAACACGGTTATAATGTTTTTGCTGGGTTTTAATAAAAACCGGCAATTCTTCTGCTGATTCTGTTTTGTCCTGCCAGCGATAAACCGATGTGCACGACGACAGGATATTGACGCATGCGGCAAGACGTGTGTCAACCAATTCCCGGGCCAGCGCTGATGCGCTTTCGTTATCCGGGAAATTGGTCATGATTAGAATAGCGTGTGTCATGAGTGGTTTATTACAGCGTAAAAACACGCGTTATTTTAACCCGGTTATTAATCGACTTGTGGCTAAAAGAACGATAGTAATAAGAACGAATCAGCGACATATCTGCCTTACAGGATGAAACAGGCTTGAAGTTTACAATCGGACCAGACGCATCGGAAAACTGAGCTTAAACGGTACAGGAAAACAAGAATATGAAACGTTTTTTTTTATTAATACAGATACTCGCTTTATTAACGCCCATTACGATATTTTTGGGTTACATTATTATTGATGATGGCGATCAATTCACTGCGGAACATTACATGATCACGGCAATCAGTGCGCTTCCTTTCTGCATTGCGTTATTGGTCAAATTTTTGATGTCGGATGTGGATAAGAAATCTGATTGACACGAAACCAATGACATCGAAGTCTCGTTTTGCGCTTCTGGCCATTGACCAGGGCACCACCAGCACCCGCGCGATTCTGTTTTCCGATACAGGTGAATTGTTGTCGGCCAGACAAAAAACACTGGCTTTGCTTTGCCCACGGAAGGGGTGGGTAGAGCAGCAACCTGAAACGATCTGGAACGATACACTCCAGGTAAGCCGCGCAGTAATCGAGGACGCACAGCAACAGGAATTAACCATTGCCGCCATTGGTATCACGAATCAACGTGAAACGACGCTGATCTGGGACCGGAAAACAGGACAGCCTGTTTATAATGCGATTGTCTGGCAGGACCGCAGAACAATGGATGACTGCATGAAACTCAAAAATGCAGGTTATGAACCCAGCGTTACTGAAAAAACAGGCTTGCTTATCGATCCCTATTTTTCGGCAACCAAGATCGCCTGGATACTCGATCATGTTCCGGGTGTCCGATCACGTGCAGAAAACGGTGATCTGGCTTTCGGCACAGTCGATTCGTTTCTGCTCTGGCGTTTGACCGGCGGGAAGGTACACGCAACCGATATGACCAATGCATCCCGAACCATGCTGTATAACGTCATACATCAGCGATGGGATGATGATTTGATCAGGCTGTTCAATATTCCTGCGGCCCTGTTGCCGGATGTCAAGGCCAATGTTGCAGATTTTGGTCAAACTGTACCGGATTTGCTGGGCGCAACCTATACGATCGGTGGTATGGCAGGCGATCAGCATGCCGCATTGATAGGTCAAGCCTGTTTTGAACCTGGCATGATCAAAGCGACCTATGGTACCGGATGTTTTGCGTTGATGAATATCGGGCCGGACTTCAAAACCTCCAGAAATAAATTAATCACAACAATAGGCTATTGTATTAATGCGGATACGCGTTATGCACTCGAAGGTTCTATTTTTAACGCTGGCACGGTGATCCAATGGTTGCGCGATAATCTCGGATTGCTCGTTGATGCGCCGCAAAGTGAGGCTATTGCGCTGTCAGTACCGGATAATAATGAAGTCTATTTTGTTCCGGCGTTTACCGGATTGGGGGCGCCCTACTGGCAACCGCAGGTCCGCGCGGCCATTACCGGACTCAGCCGGGAAAGCCATCGCGCGCATATTGTTCGCGCCGCGCTTGAAGCGCAGGGCTATCAGAGTCGCGATTTGATAGAAGCAATGATGGCCGACTGCGATAGTGAAAACGAGTCTCTAAAGAACGGCATGTTGCGTATCGATGGCGGTATGGTGGGAAACACATTCGTCTGTCAGTTCCTGGCCGACATGATCGATCGGGTCGTCGAAGTTCCCGCAGTCATGGAAAGCACCGCATGGGGCGCAGCTGCGCTTGCGGGCCTGCAGAGCAATATCTTTATCGATCTGGCCGATATTTCCGGTCACAGGTCATGTGCGCGCCGCTACGCGCCTGTGATGGATGCGTCTGAAAGGCATGCGCTTTATGCCGGCTGGACAGATGCGGTAAGACATATCCTGAAGTGAAGGAATAGCCGGATTATGTTTGAACGTTCATCACAGCACATACTACTGATGCAGCACGTATCAATCCGGCTTGTCTATCACTATAGATGTGCATTTTTATTCCTGAAGTTCAATTTAACGCTAACAAAATAAGTCACACTAAAGAATGAAATCCCTGGCATTGATGCGCGACAATCGGAAAATCAGTATTCTTGGAAGCCTGCTGTTGATGGGATTGACTATAATTACCGGTGCTGCGGTTTATAGTGTGATGCGCCAGCAAATTGAGTTATCGCTGGGAAGAGGTCTTGGCGTGGCTTTACAAGGTAAGGGGCATTTGCTGGAGAGTCAGGTTGAAAAGAGCCTCGCCGATACGGAAGCTTTGATCATGCATCCTGCACTGATTCAGTCGATGCAGCAGCTTAATACTTTTCCGCACGAAAACTATGCCCAGGATCTGGAAAGGCATGTCCATTCATTGATGCAGGTGGGTTTTACAGCTGCGGCCGTATACGATCTGCAGGGGAAAATTTTATCGAAGATCGGGGAATTTTCAGGTAAACAAACACAGTCATTGGCATTGAATAAGTATACCGATACATTTCTTATCTGGGATGAGCAGCTTATTTTACATGTCAATAGAGATGTATTTGATCAGTACGGACAGCGTATCGGCAGTATTACGACTGAAAGCGCTTTGCCGCAATTAACACGCAGTTTTGGTGAAATCAGATCAATTGGTGAAACGGGTGAATTTATTTTGTGTGCGCCACCGCGTGATGCTGAAAAGAATATGGCCTGCCTGATGAGTCAGATTGGCGGTATTCGGTTTAAATATCTCAGACACGTGGTGGAAGAAGGTGTATTGCCAATAAATTATGCATTGGATGGACAAAAAGGCGTTGTCGCTGTAAAGGATTACCGTCAGGTGCCTGTCATAGAAGCCTATGCACCATTGCAAACCATAGGTCTCGGCATGATCCTGAAACTGGATGAAGAAGAATTGTTTAAATCCGTATCTGATCAATTAAAAATAGTCATCTTATACCTGGCTGGATTGATCGCTGCTGAGATATTGCTGTTAAATTGGTTTATGCGCAAGCTGATCAATTCTGAGCAGGAAGCACAATCTGTCCGGGAAAAGGCGGAACAGTTTTCGCATGAATTAGGCCGCAAAGAATTGGAATTGCGTGAACGTCTGAAAGAAATAACGTGTCTTTATGAAATTCGCAACAGCATCGGTATAGAAAGTGCCTGGGACAATATCTGCCATCAGATTTTCAAGTACCTTATACCTGCAATGCGATATCCCGACGATGCTTCAGTTGTGATCGAGATTGATGGGAAACAAATCTCTTCCATTAATCATCAACCGGATCGCACACATGCCTTGCGATCGGATATTATTGTGAATGGAAAAATATGCGGTTATCTCAGCGTTTTTTATTCCGATGACAACTCTTCCTTTGAACTGGAAGAACAGCAACTTATCGATGCCATTACCAGTGATATCGTTAAATGGCTTGAACGCAAGCAAGTCGATGAGATCCTGCAAATACGAATAAAAGAGATGACCTGTCTCTATGAAATACGGCGTTGCATGGGGTTGGAATTATCGGGAGAAATTGTGTGCCGCAATATCATTAAGCAACTGATACCCGCAATGCAATTTCCGGAAATTACAACGGTGGAAATTGAGATTGGCGATAAAAAATACACTTCCGAGAATACCTATCAGTATCATACCAGTGCGCATGAATTGTATCCTTACGTCGATAGCAAAGTGTGCCAAGCCTGTTACCGGTATGGCGCCACCATAGGTTCCGAATTGCGATCGGATATCGCGGTTAATGGCAAAATCTGTGGCTATCTGTGTGTTTCTTATCCTGGTGACAAGCCTTTTATGGTCATAGAAGAACAAAAGCTGGTTGACGCCATTGCGGTAGATTTGTCGCGATGGCTTGAGCGCAAGCAGGTAGACGACATGTTGCGGGAACGGTTGAAAGAGATGACCTGCCTCTATGAAATTCGCCGCAGCATGGGAATGGAGTTGTCGCTTGATAATGTCTGCCGGAATATTTTTAAGCATCTGATTCCTGCGATGCAGTTTCCCGAGGCTGTTACGACTGTCATTGAACTGGATAATTGGCGATACACATCGGGTAAATATAACCATGGTTTTGTTAATCCATTGTTATCGAAGATTTATATCGCTGACGAGATCCGGGGTCCCTGGCGCGATGATCGCAATCCGGCCTGCACAGGTTATGCAGAGATCAATGTCGGCGGCAAAGTCAGCGGCCAATTACGTGTATTTTATCCTGTGGAGAAACCATTTCTGGTGCAGGAAGAGAAAAAACTGATCAATGCCATTGCCTGTGACCTGGAAATTTGGCTTGAACGTAAACGATTGGAACAGGCGTTGGTTTTTGTTGCGGAGGAACAGGCGCATACACTGGGGCAGGAGCTTCATGACAATCTGGGACAGCAGATTGCTGCAATGGGTTATCAGGCGAGAGCGCTCGAGAAAAAAATCGATGCGTCCGGAGACAAGGATATGGCATCCGTAGCGGCTTCCATTGCTACGCAGGCCCAGACGGCTGTTGTACAGATCAAGCAACTTGCGCAGGGATTGTTGCCATTTGAGCTGGAGGCCAACGGTCTGATAACGGCGCTGGAGAAACTGGCTGCAAGAATAGCGTCAACTTATGGCATTGACTGTGACTTTTTATGCGCGCATAAAATCGTTATTAACGATAAAAATATTGCTTTAAATCTATATCGAATAGCGCAAGAGGCTGTCAACAATGCAATACGTCATGGTGGCGCCCGGCATTTGATTATAGCGTTATCACTTGATCAGGATACGCTCGTGTTATCGATATGTGATGATGGCTGTGGTTTTAAAACTGAAGCCAATCATCATGAAACGCAGGGGATGGGTATCAAAATTATGCTGTATCGTGCTAAACAGCTAGGCGCAAAACTGAAAATTCTACCCCGGGCCGAAGGTGGAACGGAAGTGTGCTTAAAAATGCGGATGATTTAATATGTCAAAACCGAAAGCGCAAATTATGTTGGTGGATGATCACCCCATGATGCGGCATGGGATGGCGATGCTTATAAATATGGAGCCTGATCTGGAAGTATCCGTCGAGGCTGGCGATGGTAAAGAAGCGCTGTCGATACTCAAGAAGAGCGATCACATTGATATCGTCTTGCTCGATGTGACGCTCAAAACGGTTTCTGGCTTTGAAGTCATTAAAAGCATACATATTCTTAACCCGGATTTACCTGTACTTTTTGTTTCGATGCATGATGAAGCCGTTTATGCTGAACGTGCGCTGCGTGCCGGAGCGCGTGGCTATGTGATGAAACAGGAATCGGGTGAAATCGTGGTATCTGCTATTCGCGAGGTTCTGAAAGGCAATGTTTATCTAAGCACCAAAATGCAGGCCAAGCTGCTTAACAGAATGGTGACCGGACATTCTGAACCCGAACAGATGATTAATAGTTTGACGCCCAGTGAATTTGAGGTTCTGAATTTGATCGGATCAGGTCACAGCAGTCAGGAAATTGCCAAATTATTAAATCGCAGCATTAAGACGATTGAAACACATCGTTTCAATATTCGTGCCAAATTAAATTTGAAAGACAGTGCTGAATTGATTCGCTACGCGGCAAACTGGGTAAGGGAAGGGCGCTAGTATTCCATTACATGGATCATCAATCTTCGGGTGTCGGATAGAGCAAATGTATAAATGATTATATTTCAGGCCATAAAAAACCCCACCATAGTGGGGCTTTTTATTAAGGTACGGAGATTAGAGGTTTATTCGGATGATTCTTATCCATGACGGCTGGATTGGCTTAGCTTTTAGTTTTTCCCGAAGCGGCAAATGTCGGATTAAGCGATTGTTCTTCGGCCATTTTTTTGTGGTAAGCGGACTTTTTTAAACTGTCTTCCGCTTCTTTTTCAAGTTCATGGATTTTATATTCCACGTGCTTTTTAATATTCTGTCCGTTTTTCCCTAAGAAACTGCTTTTAGGTTTGTGGCTGAGCGCTTCAATCTGTTCTTCGATCTTTGTATACAAATCACCCGCATGCTTTTCATAACGGATAGCCAGATCACCGTGATTAACGGTGCCGTCACCCTGCATTACGCCGACATTGAATTCCAGATCCGGTTCTGTAGCAAAACTGCTTATTGGCATAGCGATCGCTACTAAGGTAAATATTGCTGCTACCCGTTTTGTTAATCCGATTCTTCCTGTTTTCATGATCGCCGCTCCTAAAATTAAAATCATCACGATAATAATTATCGAAAATTCATGTAATGAAGAAAATCGGGAATACTATTATTTTTCTCTAAGGGAAACCATTAGATTCCATTTATCCGCATGATGAGAATCTATTAATGCCATATTGTTGGGATAGCTCGGATAGTGCGATCTCCATTGATCGCCGCCGGAGCAACGTTCGATTTAAATTCCAGTGAATGATTTCTGCGTTTCCTGCTTATTTTTTGTATTCCTCCTTTTCAATAAAAATAATCATGCAGAAAATAACGCCTTAACTTCGGCGCTTCAGTGTCCCGCTAGCTGGGGCAATCAGTGTCGGCCTTCTTGAACCCGCAGTACTTTCTACATCATGACATTTCGCAGTCAAAAGAATTTAATTATTTGTTTTAACCCTATTGTTTTCATGGTAATTAGAGTTCACACTCTGTCCGGGGGCGTACTTGTGCGTAGGAGATACACCCTTTTTTCCTCAGGGTCTCATCGGAGGATAACCTGAAAAATCACTAAAATAAGGAAGAATCACATGAAAAAAGGCTTTAGCGTGACACTGCTAGGAGCGGTGAGTATGTTTCTCCTAAGTTTCAGTAGTTGGGTAAGTGCAGAAGCTGCACCTGTTGTAAGTGAAGCCCGTGTTGTTGCGCAATATAATTACATTATCCATATTCTGGCCATGCTGTTGATCGGTTTTGGTTTTCTTATGGTATTTGTGCGCAGATATGGGTTTGGCGCACAAACTGGCGCTTATCTGGTTGTTGCGGTCGGATTGCCACTCTATATTATGTTACGTGCGAATGGTATTTTTGGTCATCAATTAGAGCCGCATACGCTTGACGCATTACTCTTTGCGGAATTATCAGTCGCCACAGGATTGATTGCTATGGGCGCTGTACTGGGACGTTTGCGTGTTTTTCAGTATGCATTACTGGCGTTATTGATTGTGCCGCTGTACCTCCTAAATGAATGGATAGTCCTGGATAATGCCCTCGGCCTGACAGAAGGGTTTCAGGATACGGCTGGATCCATTGTTATTCATGCATTCGGTGCCTACTTTGGTCTTGCTATGTCCATCGTGCTAACCACGGAGTATCAGCGTAGCCGGCCGATAGAATCAGACCATACATCAGATCGTTTTGCGATGCTTGGATCAATGGTGTTATGGCTTTTCTGGCCCAGTTTTGCGACGGCGCTGGTTCCGTTGGAGAATATGCCACAAACCGTTGTCAATACACTGCTTGCACTGTGTGGTGCAACGATTGCTACCTATTTTATGAGTTACAAGTTACGTAATGGCAAAGCATCCATGGTTGATATGGCTAATGCTGCCTTGGCGGGTGGGGTAGGTATTGGATCGGTCTGTGATGTGGTCTCCCCAATGGGGGCATTTGGTATCGGTTTGCTGTCCGGTGCAATTTCTGTTCTGGGTTATGTATTCCTGCAACCTATTTTAGAAAACAAGTTTAAGACCATGGATACCTGTGGCGTGCATAACTTGCACGGTATGCCTGGATTATTAGGCGGATTCAGCGCTATTCTGATTGTACCCGGTATTGCTGCAGCGCAATTAACCGGTATCGGCATCACTATGGGTATCGCAATTGTGGGTGGTCTTGTAGCAGGTTCAATTATCAAAATCACTGGCACTACACGCGAGCCTTATGAAGACAGTGTTGAGTTTGCGCATCTTGCAGGACCTGAAGTGGAAGAATTGCCGAAACAGCTGCAAACCCGAATAGAAATTTTGGAAAGCAAAGCATCAATACCGTCACCAGCGCCACAACCCCGGACTGAATCACCCGAAGCAAGAGCCTTGGTGGCCAGTCTGGAATCACGCATTATGGCACTGGAAAATCAGATGCAAGCTGAGGCGCCAAAGGATAGGCCCGAACCTCAGGTGTAATGCCAGCTCAGAAGAAGTTATTTCGGACGTTCTCGTGAAATCGAGGTAATCAAAACTAAACAACCACCAGCTTTAGCTGGTGGTTTCCTGCTAAACCTTAACCTGCTGCTGTTTAGTGCCCGATATTCACAAATCACCCATATAACGCCTGAATAGTATGTTCCGGATCGGCACTTAACGCTTTCAACAAAGCTTTGGCTGGACCAGTAGGGTGACGCCTTCCTTGTTCCCAGTTTTCTAATGTTCGCTTGCTTACACCGATCAGTAAGGCAAAATGTGCCTGTGATAATCCGGTTTTCTCACGAATCTGCTTTACCTCGAGGTTTTGAAACTCAAATATGCGTGCTGGCGCTTTTTGCCCTTTTTTGGTTTATCCATTACGCTCGTGACCCAAGCGTCAAACGCCGGTATTACCGCTATCTGCTTGAAGCAGGCATTGATCCGGAAGAATTGCGTTTGATGTGCCGAACTCTTAGCAGGCGTTTGGATTTATACGCAAAAAAACGTTTAGCAGGTTATAAAAAAATCGGCCGAAAAATTGCTCTTCCTCCTGAATTTTTTTTCTACGATCAATTGCTGATAATTTATATT
>CAZTCY010000047.1:0-22736 GCA_964612715.1 uncultured Nitrosomonas sp.
ATACGCTAAGTAGCGCTGTCCGAGATACAGCCGCAAAGTTGAAAGATAAGTTTAAGGATTAGATGTTGCTAGCCTTGTAAAACTGTTCTACGCTAATCGTGCATCGATTAGCGTGGATATCGCAAATATTAAAAAACCGCCATTCATGAGGTATGCCAAGTGGTTTATCTCCGGTCGACGAAAATCAAGTTCGAGTACTTCCTGGAAGCGGTATTGTTTGTCCCATCAAGTTCGTTCCCTTCACTCGTATAAACCGTGGGTTGGAATATCGTGAGCATATTGCTTGCAGTACCCGAGCGTGAGCAGTCCCGAGGAGAAGAGATCGCGAACAGCATCAGCCACGGTATAGGGCTGGTCGCAGCACTGATAGCAACCCCATTTCTTATTATGCACGCGGTGCAGTACGCAGATACGGGGTTTATCGTGGGCGCGAGTTTTTTCGCGGCAACGATGGTCCTGCTTTATCTTGCTTCTACCCTCTATCACGCCTTACCTCGCGGCAAGGCTAAACGTGTATTTAAGATTATCGAACACTCCGCGATCTATCTCCTCATCGCTGGCACCTACACACCGTTCACGCTGGGTGTGCTTCGTGGTCCATGGGGATGGACACTTTTTGGGATTGTCTGGGGTCTTGCCGCAATCGGGGTGACATTGAAAGCGTTCGATAAAATGCACAACCCCATCATCTCCACTGGTCTTTATCTGCTTATGGGGTGGCTCATTCTGATCGCAATTTATCCATTGTATACCCGCATACCTGCATCCGGTCTACTATGGTTGGTTGCAGGAGGCTTGGCTTACACGGTTGGCGTATTCTTTTTTGCGACCGATTCGCGCCTCCGGTACGGTCATTTCATCTGGCATTTGTTTGTAATGATGGGTACTGTATGCCATTACTTCGCAGTGCTCTGGTATGCAGCCGCCTAGTATGGTTTCTACAGATAGGTCTTCCTACTGAAGCTTAATTTTTCCTGGTATCGATTTATTTCCACATTACGTTACAGTCTGCCTTTGCTGCGGCAGTCAGTAATTCAATTAAAGGCAGCCCTCGATTAACCATGCTTACTGCTTGGAGGCCAAGGTTTGCGAATGCTATAAAGTGGTCAGGAGGGAATATGGTCGGCTGCTTCCTGACATGATCGCAACGCGATCGGCAGTGAAAGAAGTCTTACGGTCTAGCGGTCTATTAGCTGATATATCTCATTCGTTTTTGCCACCCCGCTCCGTGCGGCAACGCACAGACTGCGATTGCTGCGTGCCGTAAATTATAATAATTTGATTCATTTGATGTGATTACACTGGAGTTTGAGCCTTAGGGCTTGAGTTTTTGATGTTATCGGCAGAATAGCTTATGCGAGGCTCATTTTCCTGAGCAGCGGTTTCTCGATTAATAGATCAATGATTTGCAATTTTTCCAAGGAGATTCAAATGGGTAAATATTTATTGGCGTGGTTACTTGGTGTGCCAGCAATCTTACTGGCCATTATTTATGTGCTTTACAACTAAGAGGTTGTTCACGATCTTCTGAGTAAAAGTGCGAGGAAGGCGAGATGGATGAGCTGTAAGCTGGTATTGAGTTTTCGCTCGCAGTTCTTCCACAGACGGCGACATTTCTCGAGCTAGGCAATGAGCGTTCCACAACCCAGCGTTGGGGCATAATGGCAAAGGTATGCAGTTTAGTACGCTTTGCAATCTGAACCTGAGCGCCCAGAAATTTTTCAACGGCGTAGGCAAATGGCTGGCCGACATATCCACTATCGGTCAAGACACTCTGAGCCGTTTGCAAGTTGGCGGCGCACCGACCAAGAGCCTGCAATGTGCCTTGCGATCCGTAACATCGGCTGTCGTGACGGCAATGGCATGGGGCAATCCTTGGGTATCGACCGCGATGTGGCGCTTGATGCCGGAGATTTTCTTGCTGGCATCGTAGCCTTTTGCCTTTGCGCTATCCGTGTTCTTGACGCTCTGCGCGTCGACGATCAAAAAGCTCGTCGAGGATTTGCCCCCCTGTCTGGTACGAACCGCGCCAACCACATTTTTTTAAAGCCCGCTCCAGAAACACTGAAACCATCCGCACCAGGCTCGCTCCATTTGGCGAAGTAGGCATGTACCGTGAGCTATGATTATTTCTGGTGTATGACAAAGGAGAAGAAAGCAGTGTAATCTGTTGGTAGAGATCTCGGCAGATCAACCGTACGTTTATGTCTGGGCTGATGGCATCTGCAGTACTGTGAGAATGGACGACCGGTTATGTCTTCTGGTGTATTGGCTCTGATGAAACGGGGCGTAAGGAGTTGCTGGCATTGTCGGATGGTTATCGTGAGTCTGAGGCGAACTGGACGGAGGTGTTAATGGACTTGAAACAGCGCGGTCTCAGGGATGCGCCCAAACTGGCTGTCGGTGACGGCGTCCCGGGATTGGTGGAGAGCTGTTGCCAAATGCTGGCCTCAGACCGATCAACAGCGTTGCTGGGTGCATAAAACCGCCAATGTATTGGAAAAACTTCCCAAAGCCATGCAGCCCAAGGCCAAGGAAGCATTGCACAATATCTGGCAGGCAGAAACACGTGAAAAAGCTTATCAATCAGTTGATAACTGTATAGCACGTTTCAATCCAAAATATCCAAAAGCCATGGAATGCTTGGCTAAAGATAAAGATTCCATGCTGGCCTTTTACGATTATCCTGCCGAAAACTGGCAGTGCATCTGAACGACTAACCCGGTTGAATCTGTATTTGCAACTGTCCGGCTCAGAACAGCCAAAACCAGAAACTGCGGGAGCCGAACATCAACGCTGAGTATGGCATTCAAACTTATGGAAACAGCACAGAAAAAATGGTTCCGATGAGGGGCTGCAACCTGTTGGCAGATGTCATCTCTGGTATTAAATTCGTCAACGGCATGAAACAACAAACACAAGATCAGAAACAGGCCGCCGCTTGATTCTCTATACACCAGATTTGACTATAGCTCTTTCTTTCTATGCCTAGGGGATGAATACCACATGATATTTACTATCCCAGCGTGTATAGCTCAAACTTCGGCACTCCTTCATTTTTGACTCCTCGTCTCGTGGTTGGGACGAGAACGTTACTACGATTGCTGTAACGGTCAAACCTTTGGGAGCCCCCGGCATAGCCGGGGGTTTACCTATCATTAGTTACGTCAGCGGCTTAATGCAGTGTAATGAAACTGTAGAGATTGATGTGCGTTACCGAACAGACCTGTACCGAAAAAACTCATATGCTAAGCATTCAAATTTTAGGAGATAAATAACATGAGAAATCGAAAATTTATTACAAGTATAGTTTTGGCCAGCATTTTTCTTGCTCCAGCCTTAGCCCTCGCGGAAGATAAAGATTCAGAGTTTCAAGCGGGGCAAATCGTAAAGGATTCTGCCATTACTACTCAGATTAAGGCCAAGTTACTGGTAGCCGAGAGTATTGATTCCTTACGAGTTACAGTAGATACCGACAACAATGGAGTCGTGGTACTAACAGGCACAGTTAAAACAGAAGAGGAAAAAGAAAGGGTTCAAAACATTGCAAATTCTGTAGATGGTGTACGGAAGGTTATTAATAGGTTAGAAATGATTTCTAATCAATAGGTTAATTTAATTCATCCCCCTGCATTCCCTATTTTTCTATTCTGCTCCGCTTAAATTCAGAGGAATATAGGGAAAGTGGTCGGTAGTCGCACTAACAATCTCCAATTTAGGGAAGATAGTACATTTATATATACCCTAAAACCTGCCGGTTTCTCTCTTCCCCCGTTTCCACCGGCGGGTTCTTTTTACTCTACAAACAGACAATTTTTTCACTGAGAGTACCAGTACTATCAGGATGCACTTTGATGCTGATGCTATCCATCGAAACGGCTTCAATTTTGATGCAGATGATTTGTTGTTGCTGTAAAACTGCCCAGAAACTTTTTGCAGCACACCACTCTTTGCCCATCGATTTATTCGAGTATAGATGGTATGCCAGTTCTCGAAACGTTGGAGTAGTCCGCGCCATTTGCAGCCATGCTCGATAACATACAGAATAGCGTGGGACTAAACACATAGTTTTGCTCAAGTGTTTATTCTGCTGCTGATAGTAATTTTTTTCTGCTTCAGCAGGAGGAATATACCCGATAGTCTCAAGCAGGCGCTGATGATTAAACCAGGCAATCCCCATTCCAACGTTGCCAATTCGACGGCTGATCTGGTTTTCCATGGGCCTCGCCGATGAAATGACTTCAGCCTTATACAATCCATTGATGGTCTCAGTTGGGGCATTATCATACTCACCAAGGCCTTGTCACGCCCTCTCGTTTACCTTCGTCAATCTCAGCACGTTTGACCCAATCCAGCAACGTTGTCGCAACACAACCTATCTTCGGGTGCAATCGATTCCATTGCCGCCCATAGGGATGGTACTCGTCACGATGTTCTTGCACCAAACGTACCGCACGTTCACGGACCTGCGGGGAAAATTTGTTTGATCCGTTCATGGCTCTATTCTTTCAAGTATTTGAGCCTCCTCAAAACCCGAGGCAGTTCAGTGCATACCGCAAATGAGTTTCGAGGTTCAGCCTCCAATAGCGCGAATATTCATCTGATCCTTGAAGAACTGGTAATTGTTGCGTCCCTTTTCCTTGGCTTGGTACATCGCAATATCCGCGTTCTTGATCAAGGTTACTGCATCCTGGCCATCCGTGGGATAAATGCTGATACCAATACTGGTCGTCACATACAGGTCATGCCCATCAATATAATGCGACACTGCCAGTGCGACAAGTATCTTGTCAGCAATCAAGGCAGCATCTTGCGTATGTTTATCCTGTGTCACCAATATTACGAATTCATCACCGCCCAGCCGACTAACCGTGTCGGAGTTGCGCACACGGGTACGCAAGCGTTGTGCAATGGATTGCAGTAATTTGTCACCGATCGTGTGTCCAAGCGAATCGTTGATGTGCTTGAAATTATCCAGGTCCAGAAATAGCAGGGCAAGTTCGGTACCGTGCCGTTTTGCCACAGCGATTGCTTGTGTGATACGGTCGTTCAGCAGCACGCGATTCGGTAAATTGGTTAGGGAATCGTGTTGCGCCAGATGTGCCATTTTTGCGACCATCGCTTGTGCAGCCGTAATATCATGGAACACGATTACTGCACCGACAATCTTTCCATTCACATCGTGGATCGGTGCAGCGGAATCTTCGATTGCCACTTCACTCCCATCGCGCCGAATCAGAATCGTACCCGCAGTCAACGCCATCACTTCGTCTCGTTGCAGTACCGATTCGACTGGATTAAGTACTGGGGCATGCGTCTCGCCATGAATAATTTGCATTACCTTGCTGATGGGATACCCGTGCGCCTCTTCTCTCGACCATCCAGTCATACCTTCTGCTGCGACATTCATATAGTCAACATTGCCCGATATATCGGTGCCGATGACTGCGTCACTAATGGAGTTGAGGGTGATTTCGGCACGGGTTTTTTCTATGAAGAGCGATTCCTCGACAGCTTTGCGTTGAATAATGTTGCGCAGCGATTGCGGTACTAGATTGTTGCTGAAGTGATCCTTCGACAGATAACCTTGTGCACCGCGCTGCACTGCTTTCGTTGCTAGCAATGCGTTATCCGCCATACTGAGTGTCCAGATTGGCGTCTGCGGCGCAATGGCGAACAGCTTATCAAATGTTGCGATGCCTTGGCTGTCGGGCAGAGACAGGTCTACTAAAATTGCGTCGATACCGCCTGCACGCAGCCGCTCAAGTCCATCAGAGAGTCGTGTTACCCATTCAATGTCGAATGAGTCATCTTTTGCCTGGCTAAGCACATCCTTTAGCGACTTGGCATCGGTGGTATCGCTCGTGATAATCAGAACATGATTTGCCATTCAATCTCTCTTTCATTTTTGTGAGGGAATGGGGGTGTGATTCATACACGCGACTGAGTTACCCCGAATATTTACCGGGTTACCGGGCTAGCCTACAACATGGTGTAAAGGCAAATGAGCAAACGTTTTTTCACCCAGCGGTTGCACCTGAGTCACATGGTTTTATTCACATATCAAAAGGTGTCAGGAACTCAATTGCCAGATGTAGATTTATAGGTGACTAGTGACGTTACTTCTTGTCATTTTTGTCATCACCGACCTGGTTGCCTATAACGCCACCTACCGCTGCACCACCGACCGTTCCGAGAGCGCCGCCACCCGTCAGGATGGCACCTCCGACAGCACCGGCGCCTGCACCGATCGCGGTGTTTCTATCCCGTGCTGACATTCCAGAACAACCACTTAAACCAAGTATCACCGCTATGGCCGCCGCACTGATTGTAATTCTTCGCATCGCTTTCATTGAGAACCTCATTGTCGAACATCAAGCAATAGGGAGATCCCTATACTTATTTAATAAGAATAGTCGCAATATCTATCGCAGTCGGTGCGGTAACGAACAAATGTGTAATCAAAGCGAATAGAAACTGCAGCGCGCGATTTGTTCTACTATAGCCAGGGAGGGGCCAAACATCTCTAGGTAATTATCTTGGCTGTCGGGTCGTTTTTTGTGTGCTGGCGCACAGACCGGATGCTCAATTCTTGTAATACTCTCAAAAGCAGACATGAGTCAACCGCAAAAGGTTGAAAGGGGTTTCAGCAGGCTCAGCTCAAACAGCGCCGAAACTTCAGCGCGTTAGATGAATCTAATCCCAGTTCAGATAGCAGTGCCTTGAAAAAGGTTCTTTTGCTCTGTCCTGATAATGCGCAGTAAAACAATTGCGCGCTCTCAATACCCGGCCAGGTGATCACAAGCCAAAAAACCAAGTAGTCCAGGAGGTAGATGTATGAAAATATACGAAACAAAGAATGCTCATGTAACCCAAGGTCGTTCAAGTTGCACCTTGAGTAAAAGCAGGTATGCTATGCGACTTCTGCCAGTTATCGCAGCCTTGTTAGTGTGCATATCCACTGCCAGCGCCGCGATACCGGATGATTCTTATATCGCTGGTTATGCCACGGGTATCCTCAGGTATGAGTTCAGAATCGATACCCCTTCGTTAACTGTACAGAACGGTCACATTGTTCTACCGGCTGATAAGGTATCAGCAGGCGATCGCGTCAAGATTTTACAGATGCTATCGGAAATACCCGGAGTTACTGGGGTAATCATAGCGGAATACACCGATCAGCGACCCATAGCCACATCTCCAACGCCAAATGAGGCAGTTACCCGAGAAGAAAGTATACCCGTAACGGATTCAACGATGCTTGCGACAGGGATATTACCTTTAGGCCATTTGTTTAAACCATTACTGGCTGACCCGCGGTGGGCTCATTTCTCCGCAGCTTATCGTAATTACGTCGGGAACAATGTTGATGGAAATAACAATGCTGCCGTCAGCTTCGGCGAAACGTTACCGTTTTACCGTGCCAATTTAGGGCAATCCATTGTGCAGTGGGAAGCCGGTCTTCAAGCGGGTGTCTTCAGCGATTTCAATCTTGACGCCTCTTCATCCGATCTCATCAACACGGATTTCATTGCATCGATTTACTCAAGCATGCGCGCAGGTAACGCATCCGCATTTGCGCGTATCTATCATCAAAGTTCTCATCTTGGCGATGAGTTCTTACTCAGAGAGCTAACCAGCCTGGAGCGCATCAATCTCAGTTACGAAGGCGCCGACCTCAGGCTGTCGTATGAGCTTCCCTATGGGGTGCGTGTTTACGGTGGAGGCGGTGGTATCTTTCACAAAGAACCGTCTACAATCAAGCCCTGGTCAGTTCAATACGGCGTTGAATTCAGAAGTCCATGGCGCCTGGACATTGCACCTATACGACCGATTTTGGCGGTTGATATCAAGAATCATGAACAAAACAATTGGAATGCGGATATCTCTGCCAGAGCTGGATTTCAATTCGACAATTTTCAATTTTTTGGCAGGAAGCTCCAATTCCTTGCCGAATATTTCAACGGCAATTCTCCTACTGGTCAGTTTTTTAGGGAAAAGGTCGAATATATCGGCATTGGCGCACATTACCATTTTTAGGCCTATCCAACCCGGCAAATGCCGGGACTAAACACCCTAGTACTCGTAAAAATCTGGCAATATGATTGAATCGGGAAGATCAGAATGTCAGTAGTGGATGCTGACTGTATTTTTCTGGCTGCGCATGGCGGCCGGTGATGGTGTGAACGTTTTTATGGAACAGCAGGGGGGGCAGTCGATCAGGAAAAACGGCAAGTTGTAGACAATAAACTGAATTTATTGAATTGATCAGCGTGTAGTAGCTTGCAAACGTACGACATAGAACACTTTCACTTTGTCTTACAGGTGCATTTTTTGTGTGCTCTGATGAGCGATGCCCGCAAGCTGCTACAGCTATAACTAACCTTAATTAGTATTTAGTCTTGATTCGCTCTATCACGATCTTCCAGAATATTTTGGCTTGGAGGATACTGACCTGGTTTTGGCTCACCGCATGCAGCTAAAAAAGATACTAAGATGATTGCCAAAAAAAGAGAATATTTCATAGTATGAATTTCCTATATTTATCTGAATTTATAATGATTTATAAAATATGCAAATGAAGGCTTTGTTGAAAGAATCAAAGATCAGTTTTTTTGACTTTGCCAAGTTTCAGTTTCCGCCATTTCTGCATGTGTTCCATGGCTTTAGAACCTGTTCAAGATCTCGATCAAGAGGTGTAGTGCAAGGCAAAATTGAACGAAAAAGCGGAGTATACTTGAAGTATGTGAGCATTTTGAGTTCGATTTTAACGCCGCAGTGTGCCCTTCAGTGAGATCTTGAACAGGTTCTTAGAATCTGCCTGGCGCACTCACCTTAACACATTCCAAGGTACTTAAAAATAGGCGCTGGCATTTCTAGCGTGAGACTAATTCAAATAAGTCACATCGTAATATTTCCCTTGTGTTATTTATTAGACTCAGCGACCATGATTTATAGCACAGTCAATGTTAAAGTTTCGTAAAGATTTAGTTAAAATCACCAGTTTTTCCGGATAATGATATGAAATCGATTTTAACTGCGGCCCGGCACATGCGTGATGGCTTTAAAAATGCGTTCGGCTGTTTCGCGTTCCATGTCATGGGTGATGAAGACGATTTTCGAGTGTCGATCCTTATCCGGCCAGCCAGGTAATGACGTCAGTGGGTGGAGGATATGCTGCACACCATGCATCGCCATGGGATGGTCGTTACCTTCAATGTTCAGAATTCCCTTAATGCGCAGAATCTTGCCACCCATGTAAAACAGCTGTTCCAGCAAGGTTGCGTAAATGTGCCTGGAAACCGGCTGGTCTGTGGTAAAGCAGTATGCCCGGATATGATCGTCATGACGATTGATGTCATGCGTGTGATGACCGTGCTCATCATGAGCAGGCTTATGTACGGCGGCGCCTATCGAATAGGCTTCTTCACTGAGCCAGCGTGCGGCATCGGGCATTTTTCCGTCAATTGAGAATAATCCTAAATTCAGTAATTTTTCCGCTTCAATCTGGCCGTGTGCAACCTGCCAGCGTAATGCGGCGGGGTTGATTGCATCCAGCCGCTGAAGTAAAGCATCCTTGTTCTGAGGCGTCGCCAGATCGGCTTTGGTCAAGAGCAGACAATCGGCAATCGCAGCCTGTTTGATCGCTTCATTGTACATGCTCAGGGTTTGGTTCCCCGTGGCCATATCGATGGTCGCCACGATCCCGTCCAGCCGGTAGTGGCCGGTAATTTGCGGATCGGCCATCAGCGTATGGATAATCGGTGCCGGATCAGCGAGGCCGGTGGTTTCGATCAGCACGCGATGAAACTGCCGTTTCCCATTCCGCGAGAAACGCCAGGTAATATCCCGCAATGTTTTAACCAGGTCGCTGCGGATCGTGCAACACAAGCAGCCGCTGCCCATCTCCATCACCACATTTTCGGTGCTGTGCGTTACCAGCAAATGATCCAGCGCAATTTCGCCGAATTCATTGATGATCACCAGAGTGTCCGCCATCACCGGTTGTTGCATGATGTGATTGAGCAACGTGGTTTTACCGCTGCCCAGATAACCTGTCAATAATGTCACTGGAATCAGCGTAGTAGTAGGGGAAGTCGATGTCATCGTGAATGGTTTTTGCTTAATATGATCTGTCGCTACTTTAGCATGGGTGCACAAGACTGTAATGAAAGTAACGGCAGAAGTGGCATGCTTCTGTTCGCGCCGATGCGGGACGGTCTACACGATCCGTATCATCTTATTGTCCGTACAGTCTCCTGTCAGGCGATGTTAATCGTCTTGATGCTGACCGCAATAAAGCGCATACAATGTCTGTATGATGCGCGTGGCTTCCGCGCTGGACAGGCTGTAATAAATGTATTTACCCTTGCGCTCGGTTGCCACAAGTCCTTCCTCCCGCAATACGGTGAGTTGCTGTGAAAGCGTCGGTTGATGGATATTCAGCAGCGCTTTCAGCTCGCCGACGTTTCTGGCACCCTGGCTTAACTGACACAAAATCAGCAAACGGTCTTCATTCGCCAGTGTTTTTAATAATGTGCACGCCTGCGAAGCCGAGGCGCGCACTGCGGTAATATCCGGTAGTGAATCGTTATTCATTGTTGATTACGCTGTCATCCAAATCATTATTTTTGTGTTGCAACGGAAAAAACGGGCTTACAATGCCGTGCCGCTTTTCCGGCTATGTTCCATAATTTCAAACAACGCCATACCCGCGAACATTGCGCCAACGAATAGCATCGCTTTTGCGCTGCCCGCACCCGCCATGACTAAAGCCGGACCCGGACAAAATCCGGCAATGCCCCATCCTGCACCAAAAAGGAAGCTGCCGGCAAGCAGGCGTTTATCAATCGCACGGGAAGCGGGTAAATTAACCGGCAGGCCGAGAAAACTTTCAGGTTGCCGGCGGGCAATATGAGACGCAACCGCAGCAATACCCACTGCGCCGCTCATCACCCATAATAACGATGCATTCCAGTGTCCGGCAATATCCAGAAACGCCAGCACGATCGCCGGATTGACCATGCCGGAAAGAATCAATCCAAAGCCAAAAATCAGACCCGCCATCACTGCGGTGAATAACACAATCCATTTACGCATGATATGCCTCGCTCCAATACACAATCATAAAATGGCATGCCGCAGCAGATAAACCACTGCAAAGCCGGTAGACATAAATATCAACGTCGCCACTATGGATCGCGGCGAAAACCTGGCCATGCCGCACACCCCGTGACCGCTGGTGCATCCTGAGCCCAAGCGCGTTCCAAAACCGACCAGCACACCCGCAACAACCAGCATGATGTCACTGGCCTGAATCTGCACATCGGGCAGATTGAAAAATTGCCGCCATACGAAAGTTGACGCGACCAGACCAAAAACAAATGCCAGACGCCAGTCCAGATCACGCCAGCTTAAATGCAACAGACCCCGGACAATGCCGCCGGCGATCCCTGAGATACCGGCTATGCGTCCGTTTGCAAGCAAAAATAGTGCTGTCGCCAGTCCGATGAGCATACCGCCTGTCAAAGCCGGCCAGGGTATGTCAATCTTTTCAATCATCTGTTCTATATTCATTTCGCGCCATATTCGCTGTTAATAATTGCTTTGGATGGGACAGTCCGCTCTAGTATCCTATTCACGACATTCATTCGATAAATTCCATTCGGAATTGCTCATAAAACATAGTTTCTGCGGTACTACAGATAAATTCATCATATTATATTGGATAATGATATATATTTTGATATATTATCGTCAAGCTGAATACGTTATTTTTTAATCTACATACCAAGGAACTCCAAATGCCACCGAATATCCAATCATTTTTTGATCCTGCCACATGGACGGTCAGCTATGTCGTTTATGATCAGCCTCACGGAAAATGTGCCATTATCGATCCCGTGTTGGACTACAATCCAAAATCAAGCCGCATCAGCACACGCTCTGCCGATCAGTTGATCGCGTTTATTCAGCATCAGCATCTGACGGTTGACTGGATACTCGAAACACACGCGCATGCCGATCATTTATCATCCGCGCATTACCTGAAAAACAAACTGGGTGGGAAAATTGCCATTGGCGAAAACATTCCCGCTGTACAGCAAACATTCAAAAAACTTTTTAACCTGGGTGATGCATTTGTACCGGATGGCCATCATTTCGATCATTTGTTTGCCGATAACGAAATTTTCCAGGTCGGCCAGCTAACCGGAAAAGCGCTTTCAGTGCCCGGTCACACCCCCGCGGATCTGGCTTATCAATTGGAGGACGCGATTTTTGTCGGCGATACGCTGTTCATGCCGGATGTCGGCAGCGCACGCGCTGATTTTCCGGGCGGCGACGCGCACATCCTGTTCCATTCGATCAGAAAACTGCTTTCTTTTCCACCGGGAACCCGCTTATTCATGTGCCACGATTACCCGCCAGCCAACCGTAAACCGGCTTGGGAAACTACCGTTGCAGCGGAACGCGCGTGCAATATCCATGTGCATGACGGTATTGACGAAAATGCGTTCGTCGCAATGCGGACAAAACGTGACGTAACGCTCGATGCGCCGGCATTACTGCTGCCTTCGATACAGACCAATATCCGCGCAGGTGAAATGCCGCCACCGGAAGATAACGGCGTTTCCTACTTTAAAATACCTATCCGGCAATAAAATAAACTGAATTGTTTGATCCAAGTCGGTTTTCAATAACCTGATCGGTGTTAGCATTAAACGATTACGGTTCGGTTTTACGCTCTATTTCATCCCGGCGTAAGTACGTTAAACAGGAAGGAAAATACAATGCCACATACTGAATTTTCACGGCGGAAATTTCTGCAATACACTGCATTCGGAACTATTGCCTCGACATTACTGGGTTTGGGTTGGAGCGAAGAACGCTTAATCAACAAAGACCCTGACCGCAACTTCAAACCGGACGTGGAACTGGAATTATACGCACAGACTGCGGAAGTCCCGATTCTGCCGGGCGCTAAAACCCATGTTTTTCAATATACGGGAAAACTGCTGAAAGGACCGGCGCAAACCATTAAAACGCTGCCCGGTTATCTGGGGCCCATTCTGAATTTCGAGCGCGGCCAAAAAGTCCGCATTTTCTTTTATAACACCATTAACGAACCGGTCATCACCCACTGGCATGGACTGCACGTGCCGCAAAAAATGGACGGACACCCCATGTATGAGATTTATAACGGGGAGCGTTACGTGTATGAGTTTGAAATCGACAATCCGGCTGGCACGTACTGGTATCATTCACATACGCACGATATGACCGCCACCCAGGTTTACCAGGGGCTGGCAGGCATGATCACCGTGCGTGACGCCGAGGAACAAAAACTGGCGTTGCCCGCCGATGACTATGAAATTCCACTGATCATTCAGGACCGGCAATTTACTGCCGGCAATCAATTCCAGTATCTGCACGGCATGCACCGGCGCATGATCGGATTTCTGGGTGATACCATTCTGGTGAATGGCCAGGCTGATAGCGTGATTCCGGTAAAAACGCGTGCTTACCGCCTGCGTTTGTTGAACGGCTCCAATTCACGCATCTACAAACTGGGCTGGAGTGATGGTACGCCGTTGACCGCTATCGGCACTGACGGCGGTCTGCTTGAGAAACCGGAAACCTTGCCTTACGTCATGCTTGCCCCTGCGGAACGGATTGAATTGTGGATGGATTTTACCGGCCGCGACATCGGCTCGGAGCTCACCCTGGAAAGTCTCGACTATCAAGGCGGCGGACCGCAAATGGGTGGCATGGGGCGCGGCCGTGGCGGCATGATGGGTGGCGGATTGGCGCAGGGCAGGGCCTTTCCAATCATAAAATTCAGAGTAACCGATAAAACCAGTGATTCACCAAAACTACCGGACAGGCTTGTGGCCATGAAACGTCTCACGGTTAAGGATTTGACTTCTCCCGAAAAAACCGTGCCGATTGCCATCGGCGCACGGCATATGACCTTCCAGCTTAACGGCCGTACGTTCAGCCTCTACGATCATCTGGACATCGAACGTATACCGGTCGATTCCATTCAGAAAATCCGCATCTTTCATGACGGCGACATGGGTGGCAGAATGGGCAGGGGTATGGGGGGTGGCATGGGCATGATGGGCATGATGCATTCAATACCGCATCCGATTCATCTGCATGGACAGCAGTTTCAGATTGTGTCGCGCAAACAGAATAGGGCAAGCAGCGCTTATGATACTGTCAAAGAAGGTTTCATCCACAGTGGCTGGAAAGACACCGTACTCGTGATGCCCGGCGAGGAAATCGAAATGATCAAACCATTCCAGCATCATACGGGTTTGTTTCTTTATCATTGCCATAATCTGGAGCATGAAGACATGGGCATGATGCGAAATTTTGAAGTTTATTAGATGCTTAGTCTCACGGTGTACTGGGAAGGATCAACGCTGAATCGTTCTGGTTCATTTGTCCAGATTTTGCAGATATATTCGCAGGATGCGCTTTAGCATAGTGACTGGCGAACAGGTGTTAGCAGCGGAAGTATCCGTGTATCAAAACCTGGCGATAGAGCGAAGTCGGTATTGCGGATATCATAAATCGAGGTGGGTTCGCGATGTGGATTGGCATACTGCACAGGCCGGGTCTTGACGCAAACGGGTTGTGCGCCAGTTCATGGTAAGGCCATTCAATAACTGCAATCTGCCGTTAAGTGTTTCGCCGATATTAAGCAGTATTTTAAGTGTTTCGGCGGCTTGCATGCTACCGATGATGCCAACCAGGGGTGCAAAAACACCCATCACTGAACAAGGCATATCATCGGTTTCTCCATTTTTCGGATAGAGGCAATGATAACAGGGGCTGTCAGAATGCCGTAGATCGAAAACGGATACCTGTGCTTCAAAGCGGACAGCGGCGCCCGAAATCAGTGGTTTCCGGTGTGTAACGCAGGCTTTGTTGATTTGATGCCGCGTGATGAAATTGTCGCTGCCGTCGACAACTGCGTCCGCTTCGCGGACAAGTTGTTGTAGTTCAGTTTCGCCAACAAATTCCGGAATAGTAACGATACTGACTTCTGGATTGTTTGCGGTCAATGTATGCTTTGCTGAGAGTGTTTTGGACAGACCTATGGCTGTTGTTGAATGCAGAATCTGCCGTTGAAGGTTTGTCAGGTCGACTGTATCACCATCGCATATCGTCAGTTTTCCGATGCCGCTTGCCGCCAAATAGAGCGCAGCCGGAGAACCCAGTCCGCCTGCTCCGATAATCAGCACATGTGATTGGAGCAATGTTTTCTGACCGGAGATATCGATTTCGGGGAGCAGAATATGTCTGCTATACCGGAGCAGCTGCTGATCATTTAAGTCGCAGCTGCTCCGCGTGTTGCCGGTATTGTATACCAACTGAAGTGATTAACTTTCGGACTGACCGCTTTTCTTTTCCGGTGACGAAGTAATACCTTTAAAATAATTGATTGCCTGAATCAACAGTTGATCGTCTTCAGAACCGAATTCAATCGGTGCGGCGCTCTTTTTACTTTTTTCCTTTGCGGCATCATCGTCGCTTTTTGATTCCTGATCTTTTTTCTCGTTCTTGCTCTGTTTTTTGTCTTTCTGTCCGTTGGAGATATGACGATTCAGATCGGATTCACGTAATCGCTGCTCATCACTTGCTGATTCGTCAAGAACGTCAGGCGTGATACCGGTGGCCTGTATGGAATGACCATTCGGGGTATAGTACAGGGCTGTTGTCAGCTTGATCGCGGTTTCATTACCGAGTGGCAGAACAGTTTGTACGGAGCCTTTGCCAAAGGTTTGCGTGCCCATGACGATAGATCGTTTGTGATCTTGCAATGCACCGGCAACAATCTCGGAAGCGGATGCCGACCCCCCGTTTACCAATGTAATCATAGGTACTGTTTTGACTTCAGGCGGCAAATCCTGTAGATAATCTCTGCCATGTCCGCGCAGATAATATTCAGGATTCGCATGCAATCTCATCTTGGCATCGACGGCACGTCCTTCGGTATAGACGACCAATGCGTTTTCAGGCAAGAAAGCAGCCGAGACAGCGACTGCGCCGTTGAGCAGGCCACCGGGGTCGTTACGTAAATCCAGTATAAGACCCTTCATGGATTCAGTGTTTTCTGCAAAAAGTGTTTTGATGGCGTTGGCCAGGTTTTCTCCGGTGTGTTCCTGGAACTGTGTAATACGAATGTAAGCATATCCAGGTTCGACCAATTTGGATTTGACGCTCTGGATTTTGATAATGTCACGCATCAATGTGAAAATCAGCGGCTCGGTTTCGCCTTCTCTGATGATCGTAATCGTGATTGATGTTTTCGGTTTACCGCGCATCAGTTTGATGGCTTCATTCAAAGACATGCCTTTAACCGCGGTATCGTCAAGTTTAATAATCAGGTCACCTGTCTGAATACCGGCCCGGAATGCGGGCGTATCCTCAATCGGGGAAATAACTTTGACAAGCCCGTCTTCCATGGTCACTTGTATGCCTAAACCGCCGAATTCGCCATGGGTCCCGATTTGAAGTTCTTTGTATTCATCCTTGTCGAGATAGGAGGAATGCGGATCCAGGCCAACCAGCATACCGTTGATCGCTTCTGTAATGAGTTTTTTATCTTCTACTGACTCGACATAATCGCTTTTGATGCGCCCGAATACTTGTGCAAATGTGCGGAGTTCTTCTATGGGAAGCGGGTGAATGGCCTCCACTGTATCTCTTTTTGCGATGGCCGAAAAATTCAAGCTGAGCATTACGCCCGCGATTGTACCCGCTAAAACGAGACCTGCTTTTTTGATTATGTTGCTCATGATACTATCTCCGCACTAACTAACTTTGTAATTTAGAGTATTTTATAATTATCCAGACTAAGCCAGCCAACTATCAATTTATAACATGACTGTGATTTGATCATACATTAAAAACATACCGGAAGTCCCGCTATTTGATTGTGAATGCGATCCAACAGGCAGTTTTTAAGACATTCTGAAATCATTTAAGTTTTTTTTATTCTATTTTTATCCAGGTCAGTGGGTCAAACGCTTTGCCCTTGTGTCGTAGTTCAAAATACAAGCCGGCATCCGGGTTGCCGCCGCTATTGCCAACCGTTGCAATGGTATCCCCGCTGCGTACAGTATCGCCCACGCGTTTTAGCAGCGCTTCATTATTGCCATACAAACTCATGTAACCTTGGGTATGTTCAATAATCATTAAATTACCGAATCCGCGCAACCAGTCGGCAAAGACAACGCGTCCATGTGCTATGGCTTTGACATTGCTGCCGCTGGATGCGCTGATGAATAATCC
The DNA here is from genome assembly GCA_964612715.1 of uncultured Nitrosomonas sp. GTDB lineage: Bacteria > Pseudomonadota > Gammaproteobacteria > Burkholderiales > Nitrosomonadaceae > Nitrosomonas. The sequence continues at coordinate 17,308 of CAZTCY010000047.1, forward strand.
TCGCCAGGTGAGTTTTCCTGATCGCTGGCCGCCAAAACGGTTTAAGAGTTTTCCGCGCACAGGGAGATTAAGCTTGCCTTTGAGCGACCTGAAATTCATATTCGTTTCGGTCGGAACGGGAAGCTGGCTGTTGTAAACAGTATTGGAATTCTTGTTTTCTTTCTTTCTTTCTTTTTCTTGTTTGAGTAGTTTGTTGATTTCTGATACGAGACGGGATATACGCTTCTCGTCTTGTGTTAATTTGTTAATTTCGCGATGTTGTCGGGTGATTTCTTGAGAGGCTTGATCAAAAATCGTTTTGTGTTTTGATTTTTCCTGCGCCAGTTTTTTGCTTTGAGCCGCGTATTCCTCTGTTATGGCGTCTATGGCTTTTCTTTTTTCACGTATGCCTTGGGCCAGTGTTCTTAACTGATTCAGATTGTCCTGTAACGTGATGATGCTGGCAGAGCGCGCTTGTGATAATTGTCGATAATAATACATATGGCGCATTGTTTGGCTGGGATCTTGTTGATTTAACAGTGCGTGCAAGTAGTTTTGCTGTTTACCGGTATATTGCTGGTAGAGCAATGCGTTTAATTGATTTTGCTGTAATTCAAGGTCATTTTTCGATTGATTGTATTTTTTCGTGAGCTGATTCAATTCCCGGTCGATTTGTTGCTGATCGGATTTTAATTCTGCAAGTTTTCGATTGATGGTGCTGATTGATTGTTCTGTTTTTTGTAAGGCATCGGCAGCGGTCTGTTTGATTTTTTCTTGCGCCGCTAATTGTATTTGTATAGCCTGTATTTGGTGACGCAGTACATCCAGTTTTTTTTGATTTTCTGAAGCGCTGGCTGATGTGCAGAGCAAAATCAGCATGCAAGCCAGAAGCAAATTGAGAGGTAACGGGAGTGTTATTGTTTTATGAATTGATTTCAATCAGAATGCAGCCGGATTTGATCAAACAATCATGTATCTATACGAAACACTTCTCGCTGGAATCAAAGAATGGTATTTTTCCTTAATTTATATACCCGATTTTCCCTGGTTGGCAACCTTTCTCACAGCTTCCTGTACTTCGGCCTGATCGCCCAGATAGAAGCTGCGAAGAGGATTAAGCTGATCATCAAACTCGTAAACCAGCGGTACGCCGGTGGGTATGTTGCAATTCAAGATATCAGTATCTGAAATATTGTCAAGATATTTTACCAGTGCGCGCAGGGAGTTGCCATGAGCAGCGATAATAATATTTTTTCCTGCAAGAACCTGGGGCGCTATGACTTCTTTCCAGTACGGAAGAAACCGATCCACCGTATCTTTAAGACATTCGGTGAGCGGTAATTCTGAATGATCAAGATTTTTGTAGCGTATGTCCGCACCTGGATAGCGTTCATCATCGACAGATAATGCAGGTGGCCGGGTATCATAGCTGCGTCGCCAGATCAGAACCTGATCATCACCATATTGAACGGCTGTTTCGGCTTTGTTCAAACCCTGTAATGCGCCATAGTGCCGTTCGTTAAGACGCCATGTGTTGTAAATCGGTAGCCACATGAGATCCATCTCATCAAGCGCAATCCATAAGGTTCTGATGGCGCGTTTTAAAACGGAGGTGTATGCGATATCAAAGATAAAACCATTTTCGCGTAATAATCTGCCAGCATTTCGGGCTTCTTTTATTCCTTTGGGCGTTAAGTCAACATCTGTCCATCCGGTAAATCGGTTTTCTTTATTCCAGATACTTTCTCCATGTCGAAGAAGGACAATTTTTTTCATGTTTGTTTATTTGATATTCTTTTTTGATAAGTTAAGTAATATATTTTAATATATCCGGTTTATTTTCGCAGCATCTGTTTGTTTTTTAAGCTGCTGTAATCGGTGATAAAGAACGATTGTGTGTTTTTAGCAACAAATAATAATTCTGTTCCGGTTTTTTAATTGCCGTTCCTGTAGTGCAGATAAAAGCATCCAAGTAAATTTCTGGACAACAGTAAGAAGGGAAATTGCAATATGGCGCCGGTATTTGTTCGCTGCGCGTATAGTATACTTCGATACCCCGTTTTTGGGGAAAGCCGCAGAGGGAAGCGCTGTATGTGCGTTTCTGATAGAATTCAAAGATAATATAAATGGATCAATAGAGTCTGTATGGAAGAAACCTCAATATTTCAGCAATATTTTTTATTAAGAATCGAAAACATTTTCTTTGTGCTGGCTGCAATAATCAGTGCAGCGATGTTGATCTGGCCGGCAATTACCCGGAGTGGTGCCAAGGAAATCGATACAAGCAAAGCGATCGAGTTAATTAATTATCAGGATGCACTGATACTTGATGTCAGGGATGACAGTGAATATGAGGCAGGACATCTGCCTAATTCAAAACATATGCCAGCCGAAAAAGTGGAAGAGCGCTGGATGGAGATAGCAAAGTACAAAGAAAGGCCTATAGTAGTCATTTATAAAAGTGGCATACGTTCGAGTCATGCAAGTGGTGTACTGCAAAAAAATGGTTTTAAACAGGTGCATAATCTGATGGGTGGTATTGATGCATGGAAGCGCGCGAGTTTGCCTATCGTCAAGAGATAAGAAATGGCCAGAATAATTATGTACACAACGGGATTTTGCCCCTATTGCAAAATGGCCGAAAGCTTGCTGCGTTCAAAAGGGATCGAGGAAATAGAAATTATCCGCGTTGATCTCGATCCGGAGCAACGGGCAGAGATGATGGGAAAAACTGGCCGACGAACAGTACCGCAAATTTATATCGGCGACAGACATGTCGGTGGTTATGATGATCTGGCGCGACTTGATCATCAGGGTGAATTAATGCCTTTGCTGGTGTCATAGCGGTGTGCATTTGGAATTTGAGATACTAAGATAAAAATAAGGGTAAAAAATGAGTGAACAACAACCGGCATTCAATATAGAAAAAATTTATGTCAGGGATTTATCTCTGGAAATTCCGCATGCACCTGGAATTTTTCTGGAAAGAGAAGCACCCCAGGTAAACTTGCAGCTCAATACACGAAGTGATGCGCTCGATAATGGGCTTTATGAAGTGCAGGTTGTGGTTACGGTGACGGCCAAGATTAAAGAAAAAGTGATGTTCCTCGTGGAAGCGCATCAGGCGGGTATTTTTCGTATACAGAACGTCCCTGAAAACGATCTGGGTCCGGTTTTGGGGATCGGTTGTCCCAATATCCTGTTTCCCTATCTCAGAGAGACAATCTCCGATACAGTAACCCGCGCAGGTTTTCCACCAGTGATTCTGAATCCGGTTAATTTTGAAGTGATTTATAACCAAAGTCAGCAACGGTCTCAATCCGGAGTGGCAGAGACCAAGCAATAAAGCCAATATCCAAGGTTTTTAACTGCGGGCAATCAACATGCTGAATAAGATAGATCGATTAAGCGGTGGTAAGAATGGGAATAATCCAAGGCGATCAGTTTTTTTCTGGACGGGGATTCTGTTCTTGAGCGCTTCGCATCATGTAAATGCCGGTATCGATTTTTTCTCAATCGCGGAGAGTGCGGTCATTATGTATGACGCACCGTCATTAAAATCGGGAAAGCTTTTTGTTGCCAGCGCTAATTTGCCCGTCGAAGTCGTTGTTAATGTCGAAGGTTGGTCAAAAGTGCGCGATAGCAGCGGTAGTCTGGCATGGGTTGAGCAAAAAGCTTTAAGTAAACAGCGTTTTGTCATTATTACTGTGCCAATGGCGGATGTTTATCAATTGGCTGACGAGAATTCGGAAATAATATTTCAGGCCCAGGAAAATGTTGTGATGGAATGGATTGATTCTGATACGCCCGGGTGGGTACAGGTGCGGCATCGAGATGGGCAAACAGGGTATGTAAGATCAAATCAGGTTTGGGGTGCATGAAAGTCGCCATACTGGGTGCCGGTGCCTGGGGTACGGCACTGGCAATTAATTTATCAGCACGGCATCAAGTTGTTTTGTGGACAAAGTTTCCGGAACACTTATCCGAACTCGTCACTCATCGTGTCAATGTGAGTTTTTTTCCGGATTTCCATCTCCCGGAAGCATTGCTGCTTACATCATCATTGCCTGAAGCGCTGCAGGCGGTAGATCTGGCCATTATTGTCGTACCCATGGCGGGTTTGCGTGAGACGTTGCAAAGTATAGCCCAAACAGGGATCAAGGTACCCATCATTTGGGGATGCAAGGGATTCGAGTCGGAGGCAGCGAAACTGCCACATCAGGTCGTGGCGGAGGAGTCGATTGGTGATTATCCCTGTGGTGTAATATCAGGTCCAAGTTTTGCGCAGGAAGTGGCGCAGGGGCTGCCCACGGCATTAACATTGGCTTCAAATGATGCGGCTTTTGCGCAAGAAATGGCCAGTCAACTGCATAGCGCCAAATTGCGTATTTATACCAGCCAAGATGTCATTGGCGTTGAAACCGGCGGCGCAGTAAAAAATGTCATTACGATTGCAGCGGGAATATCCGACGGCTTGGGATTTGGCCACAATGCGCGCGCTGCACTGATAACACGCGGTTTAATGGAGATTACCCGTCTGGGGTTAGGCTTGGGCGGAAAAATGGAAACACTTATGGGGTTGGCCGGGGTTGGTGATTTGATACTGACCTGTACCGGAGATCTATCCAGGAATCGTCGTGTAGGATTGATGCTGGCTGTTGGCAGAGCATTGCCAGAAATTTTAAATGAGTTGGGTCATGTTGCTGAGGGTGTTCATACAGCACAGGCCGTGCTGTATTTGAGTAGACAATTGAATGTAAGCATGCCTATAACAGAATCCGTCTGTAATATTCTGCATGATGGTTTACCTGCCAGAGAGGCGGTGGAGAAGCTGTTAAACCGCGAGCCAAAAGCTGAAATCTATTGATTCTTGTGGTAGAAGAGTTCGTGAGATACGGTGTGTCAGGGTTCTGTGGACATCGTATTGTTTATTATAGAGTATGCCGTTTGACGGAAATTTCGTGCCGAATACCGCATGTATAATAAAAAGTTTATTTTACCAAAGGAATGGTGTAACCTCTTGACCTAGTACGGATGGCTTGATATAAGTGCGTTTGTGCAGTATTGCTTGTGATTTGACTACCAACAAATTTAAAGGGGAATTTTATGAACAAATCCGAACTTATAGATGCAATTGCAAAGTCTGCGAATATTTCAAAGGCTACGGCAGGTAGTGCGTTGGATGGAACAATTTCTGCCATAACAGCCGCGCTTAAAGAAAACGATACTGTAACGCTGGTCGGGTTTGGGACATTCAAAGTTGGTAAAAGAGCGGCACGCACGGGTCGTAATCCGCGTACAGGCGAGGAAATTAAAATCAAAGCGGCAAAAGTTCCCAAATTTAGTGCTGGCAAGGCACTTAAAAATGCAGTAAACTAGCGGACTTTAAAAACCAGGGGTGCTTAGCTCAGCTGGTAGAGCGTCGCCCTTACAAGGCGAATGTCGGCGGT
>CAZTCY010000048.1:0-22635 GCA_964612715.1 uncultured Nitrosomonas sp.
GCCTTACGGCTGTTCGCTGCGCTTTGCTTGCGTCGTTCAATTTTGTCTTGCACTGAACCCCTTGATCGAGATCTTGGACAGGTTCTGAGAGGGTCTTGTCGACAGGTAAACCGTAACAACACTACTCGCGCCGCCCATCGTACCATACCGGTAATTTATTCCGGTTTTGTAATGCTTTACGTGGACTGAGTATTACTTTAAGGCATTGTCGGGTTATTTCCAGTCCCGAATAAAGCTTAAGCTTGCGCGCCGAAGTGATAAGCGGATGGCGCTTGAGTATGGTGAACTTTAAGCCGCGCTTGCGGCCCCATTTTTTAAGCAAATCACTTAAATCAATTTCATCGGCGGCATAGAGCGCTTGATTAAATCCACCAACCTCGTGAAATGCATCCGCCCGGCAAACAACCAGTGCGCCGGATGCCCAGGTACAGGTTACCGATACGATACTCCACAGCTTCAAAATGACTATGCCCCACCAGGGTGAATCGGGCATTTCCATCAGACTGCCGCAGCCGACATAGTCATTCGAATCGATCAGTTGAAGAATATCGGAAATCATGCCCGGATTCAGCAGACTGTCCGCGTCTACAAACAGAAACCAATCGCCCTTTGCAGCAGCAGCGCCGGCATTACGCGCACGGCTGATCTGATTGATTGGCTCAAAAACAACAATAGCGCCGGATTGTCTGGCCAGATCGGCTGTTTTATCCGAAGAGTTATTGTCAACAACGATGATTTCATGTGTGAAGTCCGCTCTTGCGTTGGCGTTTAGCGACTCAGAAACCGAATTCAGGCAGCGCGTGATCAACCGTTCTTCATTGTAGGCCGGAATGATGATGGACAGGTGGATACTACTGATCATTTGTCATTTCTGTGCGTATCCGGAAATTCATTGCTTCAGTATGGTTTAGGTAGTCTGAAGTATTCGTCAGCTTTTCCGAGCGTTTTTTGAGTTCGAACATATTCATCCTGCCCGTTTCTGTCCGTATCAGATGCCGCGTAACAGTTCATTAATGCCAGTTTTGGAGCGTGTTTTGGCATCAACCTGTTTTACGATCACCGCGCAGTAAAGGCTATATTCACCGTTCTTTGAAGGCAGGTTGCCGGATACAACGACGGAGCCCGGCGGGATGCGTCCATAGGTGATTTCACCGGTTTCGCGATTATAGATTTTAGTGCTTTGTCCTATATATACGCCCATGGATATAACAGAGTTCTCGCCGACAATAACGCCCTCGACAATTTCAGAACGCGCACCAATAAAGCAGTTGTCGCCGATGATGGTGGGATTGGCCTGGACAGGCTCGAGAACACCGCCGATGCCAACACCGCCCGACAGATGCACATTTTTTCCGATTTGCGCACAGGAACCGACGGTTGCCCAGGTATCCACCATGGTTCCTTCATCAACATACGCGCCAATATTGACATAGGATGGCATCAGGACGACATTGCTGGCGATAAATGCGCCTTTACGTACCGCGGCGGGCGGCACGACACGGAAGCCGCCGTCTCGGAAATCACGGGAACTGTAGTCGGCAAATTTTGATGGCACCTTATCATAGTAATTGGAAAAACCGCCTTTAATGAAGTTGTTATCTTCAATCCGGAACGATAAAAGTACGGCCTTTTTTATCCATTGGTGCGTTACCCAGTCACCGTCAATCTTTTCGGCAACACGCAGCTTGCCGTTATCCAGCATGTTAAGTACCTGCGCAACCGATTCTTTAAGGTTGGCATCCACATTGCGGGGTGTAATTTCAGCGCGGCGATCAAAAGCTTCTTCGATAGTGGTTTGTAGTTCCTTCATAATTTTTCCTAGATTGAAGATGGTTGATTCAGATTTTATGGATTTAAATGGGTTAACAGGCTTTTTATTCGATCAGTGGCATCCAGGCATTCATCAAGCGCAGCAACCAGCGCTATGCGTACAAAGTTTGCGCCGGGATTAGTGCCGTGTACGCTGCGGCCCAGATAACTTCCGGGCAGAACAGTGACATTATAGTCACCATATAACTGTTTGGTGAATTCTGTATCACTGATCGGTGTTTTCATCCAGAGATAGAAACTGGCATCCGGTATCTGGATTGACACCGTTCCGGACAGCCGGTTTTTGATCTGGGAAAACTTTTCCCGGTACATGCGGCGGTTATCTGCGACATGCGCCTCATCATTCCAGGCGGCAATACTGGCGGCCTGGGATGCCGGATTCATCGCACAGCCCTGGTAAGTGCGATAGAGCAGGTATTTGCGCAGAATTTGCGCATCACCGGCCACGAATCCGGAGCGTAATCCCGGGACATTCGAGCGTTTGGACAAACTGTTGAATACCACCAACCGGGCGAAATCGCGCCGTCCTGACCGGTGAGCGGCTTCCAGGGCGCCAAGCGGGGGCGTGTTCTCATCCGGGTAGATTTCAGAATAACATTCGTCAGATGCGATGACAAAACCATAATGATCGGACAGTTCAAAGAGTTGCCGCCATTCATCCATTGTCATTACACTGCCTGTCGGGTTATTTGGACTGCACACATAAATCAGCTGCGCTTGCTTCCAGATGTCTTCCGGAAGCTGCGCATAATTCAGGTGGAAATGATCTTCCGGGGCGGTATTGATAAACTGTGGCCTGGCACCGGCCAGCAAGGCCGCACCTTCATAAATTTGATAAAAAGGATTGGAACAGATGACCGTGGGGGCTTCGCTTTTTGCCGGATCGACGACAGCCTGTGCAAAAGAAAATAAGGCTTCTCTGCTGCCGTTGACGGGAATGACTTCAGTTTCCGGATTGATGGCGGACAAGTGATAGCGCTGCATTAACCAATTGGCGATGCTCTGGCGCAAGGCGAGCGAGCCTTGCGTTGTTGGATAATTCGCCAACCCGTCCAGATGATGAATCATGGCCTGGCGAATGAAATCCGGTGTCTGATGCTTGGGTTCTCCGATATGCAGATCGACAGGCTTGAGGGATGCGTTACGTGTTGTGTCTTCAAGTAATTTTTTTAATTTCTGGAATGGGTAGGGTTGCAGAAGATCGAGATTCTGATTCATAGTTTTACCTGCAGGGTGCGCGGTTTGTTTTGGTAAATTCCAGTGGATGTTTTTTTCAGAAATGTTTCACTTGTTTTGGGTGATGTGATTATAAAGCGTGCGGGTGCGAATGACCAAGCCAGCAATCTAAGGTGATGCACCGGGCGATCTGCCGATTCATGGAAAAATCTTGCCGGGGTTCAGGATATTGTTGGGATCAAACAACCGTTTAATCGCTTTCATTAACGTCAGTGTCGGTTGATCGATCTCTTTGTTTACAAAAGCGCGTTTTTCGCTGCCTATGCCATGTTCCCCTGACAATGTACCGTTAAGACGAATCACCTGGTCAAAAATTTGATCGAGGCAGTGTTCGGCACGCTGTACTTCATCGGAGTCATCAGGATTGATCAATAGATTGACATGAATGTTGCCATTACCGGCATGGCCAAAATTGACATTTTTAAGTTGATAATGGTTGCTGAGCTGCGTAAGCGTATCAAGGAATTCAGGAAGCGCTGTGACGGGGACCACAACATCTTCATTGATTTTTTTCGGTGCGATTTCACGCAGTAATGGCGATAGTGCTTTTCGCGCTTTCCAGAGTTCTGCGGTGTTCCCGGTTTTTTCTGCTGTAATCAATCCCCTGGTCTTGCAGGCATTCAGAATGTGGACAACGGTATGCTGAATTTCGCTTTCCGTGCCGTCTACTTCAATCATCAGCATCGCATGAGCGTCTGTAGGCAGCATGTCGGGATAACGGTGGCGAATCAGGCTGAGCGAGCCGGTATCAAGAAATTCCAGTGCGCTGGGCAGCTGAGCGAGGGACATGATTTTGACGATAGCTTCGGTGCAGCTGTTTAAATCCCGGAAATACGCTGTAATACCGGCGATTGCGGCAGGCAGTGCGGTTAGTTTCAGTGTGGCTTCAGTGATCACGGCGAGTGTGCCTTCCGAACCGATCAACAGGCGTGTTAAATCGTAACCGACAACGCCCTTTGTGGTGTAACAACCTGTTTTTATCATTTCCCCCTGGCCCGTGATTGCTTTAAGGCCCAGTACATGATCACGCGTGGTGCCATATTTAACCGCATGCGGACCACCTGCGCTGGTGGCGATATTGCCGCCGATGCTGCAATAGGCGGCGCTGGATGGGTCTGGCGGCCAGAAAAAACCATGGGGTTTGGCCGTATCCTGTATAGTCTGGTTTAGAACGCCCGGTTCAGCAACAATAACCCGGTTCGCGGGATCAACTGCGATGATATCGAGCATGCGTTCCAGTGATAATACAATTCCGCTTTGTTCCGGCAAACTGCCGCCAGATGTTCCTGTGCCGCGCCCGCGTGGTACCAGTGGTATGTGATGTTGATTGCAGAGTGAAACAACAGATTGTATTTCTTCGCTGTTCAGTGGAAAAACGACTGCCTGCGGCGGGTATATTTTTCTGCTGTTATCATAGGCATAGGCATAGCAATCTACAGGGTCGGTATAAAACCGCTCAGGTGGAAACGTATTCTGTAACGCTGTACGGAGATCTGTCGATAACATGGGGCATTACGCCGGGTCGTGGGTGAGGATATGATTCTCTTCAACAATATATCGTAAGCTGGATGCGCAATTCATGCGACATAAAGGTTTGTGCAGACGATCGGACTGGTGATTCATCCGGAATATCGATGAATTGATGGCCTTTCTTAAGACATTTGCCAGTACAGCAAGACTTCACGGGAATCAATCCAGGTATTCAAAAACCTTGACTACCCTGGTGACGCCGGAGGTAGAGCTGGCGATTTCCGTGGCGTTATCGGCTTCTGCCCGTTTAACGACGCCAAGCAGAAACACTACGCTTTTTTCGGTGATGATTTTGATGTGATTAATCTGGAACTTGCCTGAAGTCAGAAAACGGCTTTTTACTTTTGAAGTGATAAAAGTATCATTGCTGCGTGAAGTCAATGAGCTTTTTTCTCCGATGCTGATTTCATTAATGACGTTCCGCACGTTGGCAATACTACGGACGAGTCGGGTCGCATCTTCTTTTATGGCTTGATTGGGTACTTCGCCTGTCAGCAGAACAATGCGATTAAAGCTGGTAACGTTGATATGTGCCTGATTGCCCAGTTGCTCGTAAAGACGCCTTGAGCTTTTGAGTTCAATCGACTCATCCTCGATAAAGATACCGCTGGTTCTGCGATCTTCTGATACGATAGCGCCCGTGCCTGCACCCGCGCCAACGCCTATCGCAGTCATGGGAACACAACTGACTGTGAAAGGAAGGATAAGGATCAGCACAAGCCATTTATTCATATTCGTTAATTGCATTCGATTTCTCCCTATTTTTCGGTGATTTTATACACGATAATACAGTAAAATACAGCGCTGATATATTGACCGGTGAAGCTGTGCAAGGACATGAACCGATATTGAAAAGATCCATTGAATTTTTCTGTTGCAATGCCGTGTTTTATAAAGTGAAGAAGCGGTGGAAAGAGCAGAATTGTAACAAATTTGTATTGGATTGAATCAAACCTGTAAATATGGCAACATCCTGTTAACTATTTAAATAAGAAAAATTGAATATGATTAAGTTTGCGAAATCAAAATCTGTTTTCCTGTCCGGATTGCTCTGTTTCAGTATTTTTTTGACCGGGTGCGCTTCAACGAAAGTGGATACAAATAGCCCGCAAGACCCATTTGAATCTATGAATCGTTCTGTTTTTGAATTCAATGAAATGGTCGATGAAAAGTTTATTGAACCCGTTGCCAGAACGTATAAAAAGTATGTGCCGGCACCGATTGTCATGGTGGTCGGCAATGTGTTTTCCAATGCGGATGATGTTGTTGTGACCGTAAACTCCTTGTTCCAGCTTAATTTTGAAAGCGCTGCTGCAAGCGCCACGCGATTGCTCATCAATACAACGTTCGGTGTATTCGGAATGATTGACATTGCCAGCGATATCAGTCAGGCCAGCGATCTTAATATCAGCAAACGGAATGAAGATTTCGGTCAGACCATGGGGCGCTATGGCGTTGCCAGTGGCCCGTATCTGGTTATCCCCTTCGTGGGGCCGAGTACAATACGGGATGCGGTAGGTATGGGGATTGACAGTTTGATTATTCATCCTGTATCGACCATCGTTTATCTGAATCAGGTTAATTATCTGGATGCGGCGATCCGTACGCCGGTTGCGGCGGGTATGGCGCTCGACAAGCGCGTGCAATTGCTTGATGTCGACAAGACACTGGAAGAGGCCGCGCTTGATAAATACGAATTTGTTCGGGACGCGTATTTGCAGCGGCGGGAAAGTCTCGTGAATAACGACGATACTGAGTTGCATAATTAGCAATGCCATGGCGCATGTTTCGATTATCAAGGATTGTCATTTTTCGAATATCAATTCAAATCAATTCAAATGCTGCATTGGGTAATCGCGTTCGATTCCGAATGCAGCGCTTTCAACTTAATTCGTGATCCCGTAAAGGGTTTGACGCATCTCATAGCGTAATGCGATTTTGCAGAATCGGAAATAAAAAGTAGAGATCAATGGAAATGAAGAGATATCAATGCAATATATGCGGTTTCATCTATGACGAATCAATGGGTGATCCGGCGCATGGCATTAACCCGGGGACATGCTGGAAGGATGTTCCGGATAATTGGGTCTGTCCGGATTGCGGTGTCAGTAAAGCAGACTTTGAAATGGTGGAGCGCTAGTAATGACAAATCCAATCGTCATTGTCGGCAGCGGGCTTGCAGGCTATGCCGTTGCGCGTGAATTGCGCAAACTGAATACCGAACAGGCTGTGCTGTTGTTATCTGACAATCATGCTGATTTTTACTCTAAACCGATGTTATCCAATGCGCTGTCAACAGGAAAAACGCCTGATGCGATTATTAATTCCAACGCGGTTAAAATGGCATCGCAACTTGACATTACCATTCGCCCGAATTGCCGTGTTTTTGCAATCAATAACGCAAATCGCACCATTACCGTGCAAGATAAGGAGCAATTGGCATATAAAAAACTGGTATTGGCGTTGGGTGCTGATCAGATACGATTGCCCTTGCAAGGTAATGGCGTAAGAAAAATTTTAACGGTGAATGACATTGACGATTACAGACATTTTCGTAACGCTTTGGTCGATAAAAAAAAGATCGTTATTATCGGTGCAGGATTAATAGGTTGTGAGTTTGCCAACGATCTGGCAGCGGCCGGTTATCAGGTTGAAGTCATTGACGTTGCCGCGCAACCGCTGGGCAGGTTATTGCCGCTGGAAGCAGGGACTTTTATGCAACAAAAACTAGAGGCGATCGGCGTATTGTTCCGTTTTAATGCGACGGTACAATCGGTTGATCAGATTGGAGAGCAGCTGCGCTTGACTTTGGCCGATGGAGATACAATAGAATCGGACATCGTATTATCTTCGGTAGGGTTGAAACCGCGTATTGAAATGGCGCAGAAAGCCGGTTTGCAGGTTAACCGCGGTATTGCAGTCAATCAGTTGCTTCAAACCAGTGATGAACATATTTTCGCTTTGGGTGACTGTGCCGAAGTGGTTGGCAAAGTGCTGCCCTTTGTTATGCCGATTACACATGCGGCAAGAGCTTTGGCAGCGACGCTGATTGGGAATGAAATACCTGTGCGTTATCCGGCAATGCCGGTACTGGTGAAGACGCCAGCCTGTCCGACGATTGTATCACCGCCCGAAGCGAATAAACCGGGTAAGTGGGAAATTGAATCAGATGAAGAGGGTGTTAAAGCACTCTTTAAGAGTGAGACGGGTAATCTACTGGGCTTTGCACTGTTGGGTAAAGCTGTGGCTGAAAAAAATGCCCTGACCATGGAACTGCCAGCCATTCTGGAATGAAGCGTATTTTTTAGGGTTTTTTTAATGATGAAATTTCTATTTGACTTATTTCCTGTCATCCTGTTTTTTATTGCTTTCAAGGCTTATGATATTTTTGTGGCTACAGGTGTCGCCATAGCCGCAACGCTTTTGCAGATCGGCTGGGTATGGCTGCGGCACCGTAAAGTCGAGAATATGATGTGGATTAGCTTGGTGATCATTATTCTTTTTGGCGGTGCGACACTGGTTTTCCAGGATGAGCTTTTTATTAAATGGAAACCCACCGTACTTTACTGGTTATTCGCCAGTATTTTATTGGGCGCATCTTTATTTCTGGGGAAAAATCTCATTCGTCTCATGATGGAAAAGCAGATGGTGTTACCGGACCCGGTGTGGCAAAAACTAAATCTCAGTTGGGTTGTTTTTTTCATATTTATGGGATGTATCAATCTGTATATCGCATTTAACTTTTCTATCGATGCCTGGGTCAACTTTAAGCTTTTCGGTTCGATGGGACTCATGCTGGTATTTGTGATTTCGCAGGCCATCATGATCCGTAAATATCTGGATACCATGATCCCGGTTACGGCGGATCCGCATACTGTTGAAGCTTCAGTGTTGCGCCGCAATGGCGCTGATGAACATATGAGCAAGGACTGAAATGATGTTGTATGTCATTATTGGTGAAGATGTGGCGGATAGCCTCGAACGAAGAATGTCAGTACGCCCCGCTCATCTTGAGCGTCTGAAAAAACTGCAAGATGAGGGTCGTCTGTTGCTGGCAGGGCCTTTTCCTGCGATAGACAATCCTGATCCGGGTGCCGCCGGGTTTACCGGCAGCCTGATCGTGGCTGAGTTTGAATCATTGGAGACGGCGAGCGCGTGGGCTGATTCAGATCCCTATGTGGCATCCGGTGTTTATAGCAAGGTTAGTGTGAAGCCTTTTAAGCGTGTTTTTCCAGAATAAAAACACATTAAGAAAATCACATTTGTTTGTAAATTAGTTGTTTTAAAGCGTATACTTACTGCCAATATCTTAACCAAATTATACAAAAAGGAAATTCCATGCACTTGATCAGATTATCACAGTTTTTAATTATTGGTTCTTTGAGTTTTATAACCATGGCGGTCCATGCGCAGTCAGCCGGGACGATGGCTGTCGTTAACGGCATAGCGATTCCACAATCCCGTCTCGAATTTATGGTTAAAGCAAGTACCATGCAGGGGCAGCAGGATGGTCCGGAACTCAGAAAAGCATTAAGAGAGAATCTGATCACAGAAGAAATTCTGGCGCAGGAGGCGGTCAAGAAGGGACTTGATCGGAATCCCGATGTCATTGCGCAAATAGAAATGGCCAAGCAGGCAGCGCTGATACGCGCATTTCAGGCGGATTATATCGAGAAGAACAAAGTAAGCGACGATACTTTAAGAAGAGAGTATGACATGCTGAAAGTCCAGATGGGTGACAAGGAATATAAAGCACGCCATATTCTTGTGGAAAGGGAAAGCGAGGCCCGCGATATTATTGCGAATTTGAAAAGAGGCGGGGACTTTGCCAGAATTGCGGCTGAAAAATCGCTCGACGAAGGCAGTAAGGCAAGTGGCGGTGAACTGAACTGGAGCCCATCCGCGGCGTATGTAAGACCATTTGCCGAAGCGTTGACAAAACTTCAGAAAGGCCGGCTGTCTGATGAACCGGTGCAGACCAATTTTGGGTGGCATGTCATTGAACTGTTGGATACGCGGGCAATGGATATCCCGGTGTTTGAGGAAGTTAAAATGAATATGCAGCAACGGGTATTGCAGCGTGAGTTTGCTACGTTTGTTCAGGAGCTGCGGGCTAAAGCAAGGGTCGAATAAACCAGGATCTCGTTGAAGGGTGCATTGTGGCGTTCAATTTTGCCTTGCACCGCACCCCTTGATCGAGATCTTGAGTAGGTTCTTAGTAATTATCGCGATATATATCAGGAACGCCGGTTGACTGCATTCAGTCAGTCGGCGTTTTTTCTTGATTGACAACGATTTTTACACGTTTAGAAACTGCGCAGAGTAATTCATAACTGATTGTCCCGGCATAATGCGCGATTTCTTCGACAGGCAATCCTTTACCCCACAGAATAACCGGACTGTTGAGTTGAATATCAGAAGCATCAGTGATGTCGACAGTAAGCATGTCCATGGACACTCTCCCGACCAGCCGGCATTTTCGGTTGTTGACGAGCACCGGTGTTCCCGTTGGCGCATGGCGTGGATAGCCATCCGCATAACCGCATGCAACAATACCGATACGCATGGGTTTGTCGGTCTGAAAACTGCAGCCGTAACCCACTTTGTCGCCTTTTTTGAGGTGCTGAATGGCGATAATTCTACTGGTCAGCATCATTGCCGGCTCTAAATCCAGATCTGCGGCGGGCTGATCGGCAAACGGAGATGCGCCGTATAGCATCAGCCCCGGACGCACCCAATCCCGATGCGTTTCAGGGTAACGGATAATGGCTGCCGAGTTCGCGAGCGAATAATGACGACTCGAATGTTGTGCATGTGGGGATAGGGTGCTGGCTTGCGTAATTCGATTAAATAAGTGTAACTGTTGTTTAAAATTATCGTTGCTTTTTGCTTCGTCAGCTGTTGCAAAATGGGACATTAGTGTGATGTCCGCAATCGCCGGGTTGCGCGATAATTTCTCAAATACTGTGGAGAAGTGTTCGACTGGGAATCCAAGGCGATTCATGCCTGTGTTGATTTTCAGAAAAATATTCAGTTCGCGGTGTCGGCATCGGCTCAGTATCTCAACCTGTTCATCGTGATGAACGACTGCGCTGAGCCGGTATTTTTCAAATAAAGCCAGTTCACGCATCGAAAAAAAACCTTCAAGCAACAGTATGGGGTGGTTGTAACCTGCATCACGTAAGTCGATTGCAGCTTCCAGTTCCAGTAACGCAAAACCATCAGCACTTTTTAGCGCGTGGGCCGTGTGTATGAGTCCATGACCATAAGCGTTGGCTTTAATAACCGCCATGATACGTGTGTTGGGGGCGTGTCGTCGCGTTATAGACAGATTATGTTTTAACGCAGCTTGATCAATATAAGCAAGAATAGGGCGAGACATCTGTTCTCTTTACTTTAGTACGCTGCTTGATAACTATTACAATGTTTACGATTCAGTTCAGTGGTTTGCAGGATGGGCTTGGTCTATTAATAATTGTTGTAAATTCAATTCTGAGTTCAGGTTATTCGTACCAGTGATGGCAAAATCACATAATGATAATCCATATTTTCTTTTTTCGGATGTTCTTCGGTCATTGTGGAGAGTTTATGCTGAATTTCGCAGTTGTACGGCATTAGACGGATTTATCGAATATTTGCATGCCGATATAGTACGTCTTTGGAGCATTTCATGGTATAAACCCATTTCCTGATTAATAGGGTACACATAAGACATAACAACGCTTAGGGGAAATATTTTGAATCGCGGTTTTTATACGATTATGGCTGCGCAATTTTTCTCTTCCCTCGCAGATAATGCGTTGTTGGTTGTAGCCATTGCCTTGCTGATCGATTTGCACGCGCCCGCGTTTTTAACGCCACTGCTCAAGTTTGTTTTCGTTCTGTTTTACGTCATTCTTGCTCCTTTTGTGGGTGCTTTTGCTGATTCCATGCCTAAAGGAAGGGTCATGTTCATCAGCAATACCATCAAGATTGTGGGTTGCGGGTTGTTATTTCTTGCAATGCATCAGTATTCCGCAATGTTGGCGTATGCCGTTATCGGATTGGGGGCGGCAGCTTATTCACCCGCTAAATACGGCATTTTAACTGAATTACTGCCACCGGAAAAACTGGTAATCGCAAACGGCTGGATAGAAGGATTAACAGTGGCTTCAATTGTATTGGGCACAGTCCTGGGGGGTGTTTTAATTACACCTGCTATTTCGCAACACTTGCTTGCATTGGATTTGCCGTTCGTCGATACAGCCGTTGAGATGAGTATTTTCATCGTCGCTATCTTTTATGTCGCAGCAGCAGTCTTTAATCTTTTCATTCCCAATACCGGTATCGACCATCGCATTCCAAAGAAAAACCCGATCTATCTGATCCAGGAATTCGCACATTGCGTGAGGCTGTTATGGACAGACAAGCTTGGGCAGATTTCGCTTGCTGTTACAACGCTGTTCTGGGGTGCCGGTGCTACGCTTCAGTTTATTGTGATCAAATGGGCGGAAGTGGCGTTAAATTTTCAGTTGAACAAAGCCGCGCAATTGCAAGGTGTCGTGGCACTCGGAATAGCCATAGGCGCCGTTATGGCAGCACGCATGATATCGTTGAAACAATCCTTGTCTGTAATTCCGATGGGGTTTGCGACCGGTCTTGTGGTTACGATGATGATTTTTGTCCATGATTTATGGACCGCGATCGTTTTACTGGTATTAATCGGCGGCATGGCGGGTTTTTTTGTTGTGCCGATGAATGCTTTATTGCAGCACCGCGGGCATATCCTGATGGGGGCGGGTCACTCGATCGCCGTGCAGAATTTTAATGAAAATCTCAGCATTCTGGTGATGTTGTCTTTATATGCGTTGCTGATTTACTTTGAAGTGCATATTTATGTTGTCATTGTATTGTTCGGGTTGTTGATGACGCTCATCATGGCGCTGGTTCGCAGGTGGCATGGGTATAATCAAAGCAAAGAAGATTCATTGCACTTGATTGGTACGCGGAGTCTGAACAGGCAATGGCGGCAATAATTCGGACTGTGCCAAATCGAACAGGGTGCTAAGAACCTGTTCAAGATTTCGATCAAGGGTACAGTGCAAGGCAAAATTGAATGACGCAAGCAAAGCGCAGCGAACAGCCGTAAGGCTGGCCCGTAGGGTGAGGCGCTTACGCCGAGTAAAAAGCGGAGCATACTTGCAGTATGTGAGCATTTTGAGTTCGATTCTGAGTTCAATTTTATTGCCGTAATGCGCCCTTCAGTGAGATATTGAATAGGTTCTAATGGTTCGGGTTGAAATTTCAGCAAATTCCCCCACGTAATGGCCAGTAACTTTCTATGGGAGAATTTGATGCGTTTTGACAAGTTAACTACAAAATTTCAACAGGCCTTTGCGGATGCGCAGAGTATAGCCGTCGGGCAGGATCATGCCTATATCGAGCCAGTGCATCTGTTGCTGGCCTTGTTGCAGCAGGAAGACGGCGTCACCGTTTCGTTATTGCAGCGTTGCGGCGTTAATGTTGCGCCATTGCGTGATGCCCTGAAAAACAGCCTGCAACGTCTGCCCAAAATCGAAGGGACGGGTGGTGAAGTCAATTTGTCGCGCAGTCTTGCCAATATACTTAATCTGGCCGACCGGGAAGCGCAGCAGCGCGGTGACCAGTTTATCGCCTCAGAAATGTTTCTGCTGGCGTTATTGAAAGACAAGGGAGAAACAGGCGCATTACTGAAGGAGTATGGTGCCAGTTATGCAGCGCTGGAAAAGGCGATTGTTGCCGTACGTGGCGGTGAACAGGTGAGCAGTGCGGAAGCGGAGGGCAGCCGTGAAGCGTTGAAAAAATATACGCTGGATCTGACCGAGCGCGCCCGGCAAGGCAAGCTCGATCCTGTCATTGGCCGGGACGATGAGATTCGCCGCGCTATTCAGGTATTACAACGGCGTACCAAGAATAATCCGGTTCTGATCGGTGAGCCCGGCGTTGGAAAAACGGCGATAGTGGAGGGGTTGGCGCAACGCATCATCAATGGCGAAGTACCTGAGAACCTGAAGAATAAGCGCGTCTTGTCGCTCGATATGGCTGCATTGCTGGCGGGTGCCAAGTATCGCGGAGAGTTTGAGGAGCGTCTGAAATTGGTATTGAAGGAATTGGCGCAGGATGAAGGCAATACCATTGTCTTTATTGACGAACTGCACACTATGGTGGGCGCCGGTAAGGCCGAAGGCGCAATGGATGCCGGCAACATGCTTAAGCCGGCACTGGCCAGAGGGGAGCTGCATTGTGTCGGTGCGACTACACTGGATGAATATCGCAAGTATATCGAAAAGGATGCAGCGTTGGAGCGGCGCTTTCAAAAGGTTCTGGTGGAAGAGCCGACGGTTGATGCCACTATCGCTATTTTGCGCGGCCTGCAGGAAAAATATGAAGTCCATCATGGTGTCGATATCACTGATCCGGCCATCGTTGCTGCGGCTGAATTATCCAATCGCTATATTACAGACCGTTTTTTACCCGACAAGGCTATCGATCTTATCGATGAAGCGGCCGCGCGCATTCGGATGGAAATCGATTCCAAGCCGGAAGCGATGGATAAGCTGGACAGAAGACTGATTCAACTTAAGATTGAGCGCGAAGCGATTAAAAAAGAACAGGATGAGGCTTCCCGCAAGCGATTGCAGTTGCTTGAAGGGGAAATTGCAGAGAAAGAACGTGAATATGCTGACCTCGAAGAAATCTGGAAAACGGAAAAATCATACATTCAAGGTTCTCAGCAGGTCAAAGAGGAAATAGAAAAGGTCAGGCTGGAAATTGAAGCGGCAACGCGAAAGAACGACTGGCAGAAAGTATCCGAGTTGCAATATGGGCGTTTGCCGCAACTGGAGTCGCAGCTTAAATCACAGGAAAGCGCAAAACATAGTGCTGAGACTGTAAAACCCAGGTTGCTGCGTACGCAAGTCGGTGCCGAGGAAATCGCGGAAGTTGTTTCACGCGCCACGGGCATTCCGGTTTCCAAGATGATGCAAGGAGAACGTGAAAAACTGCTGCTTATGGAACAAAAACTCCACGAGCGTGTTGTCGGACAGGATGAAGCCGTGCGATTGATATCGGATGCGATACGCCGTTCCCGCGCAGGCCTGGCCGATCCCAATCGTCCCTATGGATCCTTCCTGTTTCTGGGGCCTACCGGTGTCGGCAAGACCGAGTTGTGCAAGGCATTGGCGGGCTTTTTGTTTGATTCGGAAGACCATCTTATTCGCGTGGATATGTCCGAGTTTATGGAGAAACATTCAGTCGCACGTTTGATCGGCGCTCCTCCGGGTTATGTCGGGTATGAAGAAGGGGGCTATCTGACCGAGATTGTACGGCGCAAACCCTATGCGGTGATTCTGTTGGATGAAGTGGAAAAAGCGCATCCGGATGTCTTCAATGTATTGTTACAGGTGCTTGATGATGGCAGGATGACGGATGGCCAGGGGAGAACGGTTGATTTCAAGAATACGGTCATTGTGATGACGTCCAATCTGGGCTCGCACATGATTCAGGAGATGCATGATCAGGATTACCGGACAATCAAGGATGCGGTGATGGACGAGGTGAAAAGATATTTCCGCCCGGAGTTTGTTAATCGTATTGATGAAGTGGTTGTGTTCCATGCGCTCGATCAGAAGCATATTAAATCAATTGCGCGGATTCAATTACAGTATCTTGAAAAAAGACTGGCGGCTTTGGACATGTACTTACGCGTCAGTGACGCGGCGCTTGCTGAATTGTCTCGAGCCGGTTTTGATCCGGTTTTTGGCGCACGGCCGCTTAAAAGGGCAATTCAGGCGCAGATAGAAAATCCACTGGCCAAGGAAATTCTTGAGGGACATTTTGCAGCTAAAGATACGATTGTTGTTGACTATGACCACGGTCAAGTGCACTTTTCCAGAGCTGACTAGACGCGCCGGTTTGTGGGGTGGATACATGCAAACCGTTCGGGTTGCGGCAGCATTTGATAATGATTTATTTTGGAAATTATAGGGCGGTATGCCATGGGAAGGGATTTCCGCCCGATCAGTTTCAGGTAAAATGTCTAATTTTTAGTGGGTAAATGGTCATGTTTAGAGGTAGCCTGGTTGCCATAGTGACACCGATGCTCGATGATGGTGAATTGGATCTGGAGCGCTTTCGAGCGCTGATTGATTTTCATATTGCGCAGGGGTCTGACGGTATTGTCGTGGTCGGTACGACCGGAGAATCGCCAACCGTGGATTTCGATGAGCATCATCTGTTGATGCAGGTCGCTGTTGAACATACGCGCGGACGTATTCCCGTTATCGCCGGTACGGGTGCCAATTCGACGCGCGAGGCTATTGATTTATCCATTTACGCAAAAGAAGCCGGTGTCGATGCTTGTCTTTCCGTTGCGCCATATTACAATAAACCGACGCAGGAAGGGCTTTATCAGCATTTTCGGGCAATTGCGGAAGCCGTCGATATTCCGCTTATTTTGTACAACGTACCTGGAAGGACTGTTGCTGATATTGCCAACAATACAACATTACGGCTGGCGCAGATACCCAATATCATCGGTATTAAGGATGCTACAGGTGATATGGGGCGTGGCAGCGATCTGCTGCATCGTGTGCCGCCTGATTTTGTTGTCTATAGCGGCGATGATGCCAGTGCGCTTGCGCTGATGCTGCTCGGTGGACAGGGTGTGATTTCCGTGACTGCAAATGTCGCGCCTAAATTGATGCATGAAATGTGCGCCGCTGCGATGGCTGGCAATCATCAGACTGCGCGGGTAATTAATAATAAACTGATACGGTTGCACACCGATCTGTTTGTCGAGGCGAATCCTATACCCGTGAAGTGGGCTGTCGCATGGATGGGATTAATCGAGCATGGCATCCGCTTGCCTTTAACCCGTTTATCCAGCCAATATCATCAACTCGTCAAGGAAGCCATAGATTTGGCGCAAATTTTTGAGGTAAAGGAATAAAATGACAAAAATGCGATGGCACTATGTAATCGCCTCCTCAATAATTGTAATGCTGTCGATCATTGTTGCCGGCTGTAACATGTTTCCAGAATATAAAGAGATCGATTACAAATCTGCGGGAAGGCTGCCGCCGCTGGATGTGCCGCCTGATCTCATTACGCCGGCCACGGATGAACGTTATGCGATACCTGATACGGTATCCGGTAGTGCCACTTTCTCGACATTTGCCCGGGAAAACGTTATGAATCAGGGTTCCGGGTCATCTTCATTGTTGCCGATGTCGATTCAGAATGTATACATCGAGCGCTCCGGTACGCAGCGTTGGCTGGTCGTGCCGCAGCCACCTGAAGCTGTATGGCCGGTCATCAAGGAATTCTGGCAGGAACTGGGATTTCTGATAAAACTGGAAATTCCTGAAGCGGGCATCATGGAAACTGACTGGGCGGAGAATCGTGCAAAAATACCGCAGGACCCGATTCGAAACGTTCTTTCCAGATTCCTGGATTTTATTTACTCAACTGCGGAACGCGATAAATTTCGTACCCGGTTGGAACGCACCGAAATGGGTACAACTGAAGTGTATATCAGCCATCGTGGAATGGATGAAGTGTTGGAGGGTGGTGCCACCAACCGTTCGATATGGCAGCCACGTCCTGCCGATCCGAATCTGGAAGCGGAGATGCTGTCACGTCTGATGATCCGTTTTGGCGTTGAAGAACAGCGCGCCAGACTGGAACTGGCGACTACAGGTAGCGCGAATCAGGAAAGAGCCTATATAGACAGGCGTATCGGTAATGCGCTTGTCGTAAATGAGGCTTTTGATCGATCATGGCGGCGTGTTGGGCTGGCGCTGGATCGTATTGGTTTTACAGTGGAGGATCGTAATCGGCTGGATGGCATTTATTTTGTACGCTACATCAATCCGGATACCGATAGCCGAAAAATAGGAGACGATGATGGATTGTTGTCTGGCTTGATGTTTTGGAGAAGCAAGGGCGATGCGAATGCCAGGGCTGCAAAATATCGTATTCTGGTCAAAGAGACGGGTATTAGTGCCAGTACGGTTTCAGTATTGAGCGAAGATGATACATCTGTTCCAAAAGATGTAGCCGACAGTATTTTGAAATTATTGCACGAACAGCTCAAATAAGATTAATTCGGGGTTCGTACCGAACGGTCGCTTACTGATTGTTCAATTATCGTTTTACCGCTGTTGGAGAACTAAACATAAAAAAACCGCCTCATGGGCGGTTTTTTTATGTTTAGTTCTGTATTGCTTTGATGAGGCGTTATTTATTTTTATCAGCTTCTTCTTGCAGTATTCTTTCGAAGTTTTCGCGTTCTTGTTCAGGTAAAGCTTGTCCGCCTGGGCCGCCACAAGCTGCCAAAAAGAAAGACGCTAAAATCAGAACTAAAAGACTTTTTTTCATTATTAAATTTCCTTATAAAAATTAAAAGTGCATAATACGAAGCACAGAAAAGAAATCCCGATCAATTTTACGGCATATCAACAATCTATAAGCTACGAAAACTGATACCATAGCCTAAGACCATTGCATGATGCCTCAGTTAATCAGGATTTAATACAATCATGCTGCTTTTTCAAGTATAAAGCTTTTAATCGCAATATACTACCTCATCTCTTCGTAAATTAATTAATGGTATGGAAGTGGTGGCTCTAATTCTAGCATTTTTATTGCTTTCTGACGCGATAATGCTTCTGGCCTATCCAAATGTATAGATGAGATGGAAGTAAGTAAAAGAAGATGAAAAGAAGATAAAAAAACCGCTCTGAAAGAGCGGTTTTTTATGGATCCTGATACTAGTAGTAATTCAAAAATAAATCGTTATTGCAATTAATTGGCTTCAGTGCCACGTTCATCCATGAAGCTTGGTGGATATTGACCGGGTTTAGGATCACCACAACCAACTAAAAACAGTGTCAATAATGCTGCTATAAACAAAGAGTATTTCATGTTAAAAATCTCCTATATTTTAAAATTATGACGAATTATTGTGTAAAAAACAGCTCTTCTGTCTTCCGAATTTCAAAAGACCAATAACTAATACCAGATTAAATTAATGCTGTCTAGTGTCCTGCAGCAAGATTTTTTTGACTTGTTTATTGTCCATTGCGTACTGTAAACAATACATATCCATTAACGTACCATTGATAAAGGATTTTTTCCGTTTCGTCGTTAAGGTTATTCAGGGTGAATTTTTTTTGCCGGAAAATAAGCACGGACAGTATTTTCTGGGTTGTTCGGTCAGCGTCGTAGATTTCACCGTTTATGTAGATTTTGTTGTGGTGAAATAAAATTCGGCTCTTCAAATCCAGTTGAATGGATCTCTTCTGGATTGTATTTCTAAACTGTCTGAATGATAGCGGTTGTTCGGGGGGATTGAAAAACACATGTGATTTGGGTTCAGTCAGGTATATACCCAGAAATTCTCCGATATCCGGTGACTTCCATTTAATTTTTTTTAAAATAGAGCCGACTTGCCGCTGCATATCGGTGCCTAATTCCAGGGGGTTGCGCTGTAATTTCAGATCCGGATCTGTATACCAGCCATCTACCGTGAGATGATCCTGGAGATAAATCAGAAACTGTGCGATAAGCTCCTGATGGCTTGGTGCGCGAAACCCGATGGAGTAGGTCATGCAGGCATCAACAGCAATACCATGGTGTGCATAATTGGGTGGCAAGTACAGCATGTCTCCCGGTTCCAGTATCCAGATTTGCTCCGCTTTAAAATGCTGCAGGATTTTGAGTGGGGCATCCGTGATAAGCGTATCATCGTAATTTGCAGCGATTTCCCAGCGCCTGCGGCCGGGGCCTTGCAGTAAGAAAACATCATATGAATCGTAATGCGGCCCGATACCACCGCCAGCCGGAGCGAAACTGACCATCAAATCATCCAGGCGCGCACTGGGAATGAAGTTGAACTTCAGCAACAAGTCGTGCGCTGCCGGTAAAAAATGATTAACATCCTGCACCAGCAGCGACCAGGATTTGTCAGGCAGGCGATTAAAGTCGCGCGGCTTCAGTGGCCCATGTTTAAGATGCCATTGATTGTTTTTATAAGTCACCAGCCTGGATTGGGCATCTTCGTAACCAGACAGTGTCGTCAGTTCCTGTTGCGTCAGCAAACCTTCAAAGCCGGGTAATGCGTTACGTATCAGTAAAGGTTTTTTTTGCCAGTATTCCCGCAGGAAAGTTTCGGGCGTCAGGCCGTTCAGCGAGATGTAATTCAGTGTACTAATGTTTCGTCTCCTCAGCGTTGTTTCAAGCGCGCGTCATGGCCGTATTTATTGCCGTATTGTGTGTGGTTCTCAGGTTCTTGAGATAATAATCCTGATGCTGGTTTTTAGCAGGATAAAATGTTGTTGCCGGTAAAATTCCAGTAGCAATCGGTAAATCAAAACGCCCAGAGGCTGTTCATGTATTTTTCGACGCTCCGGCTGATACTTTTTGTTCAGAGGTCAAATAAAATATCACGCTGCGGTATCGCGAGCCAATGTCGCAGAACTGACCATTAGGGGAAACCGGAATGTCATTCTCCTAGCCTCTGAGCGGCGGTAACGATTCTGCACTCGGAATAAACTCCAAAGCCAGTCCGTTGTTGCACCAGCGTTCCTTGCGTGGCTGCGGGCCATCGTTGAATACATGGCCTTGATGTCCGCCGCAGCGTGCGCAGTGATATTCGGTTCTGAGAATGATGAGCTGGTAGTCTTTTTTTGTCCCGATATGACCCGAAATAGGTTGCGTGAAGCTTGGCCACCCGGTTCCACTGTCATATTTGTGACGGCTTTCAAACAGCGGCAAATAGCACGCTGCGCAGATGTATGTTCCGTCACGGTATTCGTAATTCAGTGCACTGCTGCTCGGCGGTTCCGTATGCTCCTTGAACAAAATTTTGTAAGCTTCCGGTGAAACCAGTGTACGCCATGCCTTATGTGGTTTTTTTAAACGTTCGACGGTAGCCGGGGCATTCACCGCCAGAGCCTCATCCGCCCGATAGAAAAAAACAAAAGGCGCGGTTACAACAGCACCACCAAGGCGGATCAAAAAATGTCTCCTGTGCATCTGTTTCTCCCATTTTAGTTTGCTTAAATCATGCATGATCATCAAAGATAACTTACTGCAGTAAAATGAATGCACGCCTGCAGTATTTTTTCCAAATCCTGTATCATCACGACTTTGGGATTAATTTTACTGCCTACATGAAAATCACCTTTCTGGATTTTGAACAAAATATTGCAGAATTTGAATCAAAAATAGAAGAGTTGCGTTTTGCGCAAGGCGATTCTGCGCTGGATATTTCAGCAGAAATAGAACGACTGAAAGCGAAGAGCGTGGCGCTGACCAAAAGTGTTTACTCGAAGCTGACACCCTGGCAGATTTCGCAAGTCGCCAGACACCCGCAACGGCCTTATACGCTGGATTATATCGCGCATATTTTTACCGATTTCGAGGAATTGCATGGCGATCGCAATTTCGCCGATGATCCCGCTATAGTGGGCGGTATTGCGCGTTTTAACGGTCAGGCCGTGATGGTAATTGGCCATCAGAAAGGGCGTGATACACGTGAAAAGATTCATCGTAATTTCGGTATGCCTAAGCCTGAGGGTTATCGTAAGGCGCTGCGTTTAATGCGGCTGGCTGAGAAATTTTCGATTCCGTTGATTACGTTTATTGATACGCCAGGTGCGTATCCGGGCATAGATGCCGAAGAGCGCGGCCAATCGGAAGCCATCGGTAAAAACCTTTATGTGTTATCGGAATTGAAAGTACCGATCGTCTGCATCGTCATTGGCGAGGGCGGTTCAGGCGGCGCGCTGGCTATTGCGGTGGGTGATATGGTTCACATGCTGCAATTTGCGACCTATTCGGTAATCTCGCCGGAAGGATGCGCGTCCATTTTGTGGAAAAGTGCCGACAAGGCGCCCGAAGCAGCCGAGATCATGGGAATCACGGCCGACCGCCTGAAAGATATTTATCTGATTGACAGTATTATTAATGAGCCCATTGGCGGCGCGCATCGCGATTATCCCGCTATGATGCAAGCCGTAAAAACGATTATTCAGGATTCACTCCGAAAACTGCAGGATTATTCTGCCGAAAAATTGATCGAAAAACGCTTGGAACGATTGATGAAATATGGTTCCTACAAAGAGGCAAAAGTCGAATAAAGCAACTGGTTCTGACGCACTCATCCGAGACGCGCAAAATAGCCTGCTGCATTATGTCACTTCAGGTACTCATCTCGTAGTCGGCTTGAGCGGCGGTGTGGATTCGGTTGTACTTCTCGATATACTGGCAGCACTGTCCAAACCAATGCGCTTCAAATTGTCGGCTGTGCATGTGAATCACGGCATCAGTAAAAATGCCGTTGCATGGAGTCATTTTTGTTGCCGTCTGTGTTATGACTATGGTATTCCAATTGTGGCCAGCTATGTCAAGGTGACGCGAGAAGCGGGAATGAGTCTTGAAGCTATCGCACGGGAGAAACGCTACCAGGTGTTTAATGGTCTGCGCTCGGGGGGTATGGATGCGGTTGATTATCTGGTTCTGGCACAACATCGCGATGATCAGGCAGAGACACTGTTATTGCAATTGTTTCGCGGCGCAGGTGTCAGGGGATTAAGCGCCATGCCGTTGTGCAGAAAACAGTCGTCTGAGACCGCGCCGCAGATTCTGCGCCCGCTGCTTGACGTATCGCGTGACAGTATCGAAATCTACGCTGAACAGCGGCAATTACAGTGGGTACATGATGAGAGCAATGACAGTACCCTGTTCAGTCGCAATTTTCTCCGCCACAAGGTTTTTCCGATTTTACGCGAAAAATATCCCAATTACGCGCAAGCACTGCAACGCACCAGCAAACATATGGCTGAGGCATCGCAGTTGCTCGATGAACTGGCCGGACTGGACGCGCGACACTGCCTGGTTTCCGGCCAGCTGGATATTGTCAAACTGTGTGAATTGAGTGTGTCGCGCGCCAAAAATCTGTTGCGTTATGTGCTATGGCAACGGGGGATCCAATTACCCAGTACAGCCAGATTGGAA
>CAZTCY010000049.1:0-22475 GCA_964612715.1 uncultured Nitrosomonas sp.
TTCCTCGACCGCATCGCCACCCACATTCTCGCTGCCGAAGGTGATTCGCAATGGACGTTCTTCAACGGCAATTACCATGAATACGAAGCAGACAAAATTAAACGCCTGGGCGAAGAAGGCGCAAAACCGAAGCGGATACGGTATAGGCCGATCAGTCGATGAGGATTATTAAAACATTGCGCAGAATCAATCACGCATAAAATGACTGCGCAGCCATTGCTCCAACCGGTGCGTTGCCGTCACATCGTCACGGTTATAACTCAGTAATTCTGACTTCAGGCGTTGTTTTTCAGCCGGATCGGTTTCCGCAAGAAACCGATTAAACTGTACGATGGACCATTGGGAACCGGATGTTTTGTTCTCCCACTGGAAATTGACTAATCCAGGGTGCTTGCAGATATCTTTCAGACTGTAGCTCTGTAGCGGCAGCACCAGATTGTCCTGCACGGCCTTTTGCAGATCAAACATCGGGCCATGACCGCTGCCCTGCGTGTTGCCGAGCAGCCACTGCACAGTGGCATGTTCAGTCATGTGATAACGCTGCGCATAATGTTTTATCACCGCTTTTTCATGATTGGAATAATGCGCCAGAATGACCGGTGAAAAAGCGCTGCGATACTGTTCAATCTTGTCCAGAAAAGCCAGCCAACCAGCGTAGTCCTCGCTTTCATGATCGGTCCAGACATAATCGAAACCATCATGCGTATAGGGTGGCACAAGTAGCCCCCAGAGATAGACATGCCGCTCACGCGTCAGGGTCAGCGGATTATCCTCGATATCAAAGTGTATCCAATTGCCGGTTGGCAATTCAATATTGTTCAATTGAAACACTTGATCCTGTAAATACGCCCGTGCCTGCACTACCGCGTGCCGCTTCCGCTTTACATCGGATAAATGCGGCACATCCGGCAAAGTTGCCGGGTCTTGCGCAGCGAGTTGCGTTATCGTCCGGATGCCCGCAGCAACCAGATGCTCCGCCGACCGGCCGTGCACACCGTGTAACAATGAGATATCTTCCTGGTTGACGAAATGTGGCCGGCAATGCTCAAAATAAGGGCAGACACGGCACTTGCCATGACTGTAACGCACAGCCGGCTGCTCTGGTTGCGCGCGCAGTTGCTGCATATCCGACAGAAATGCATCGACTAATGCATCGGCTTCATTACCGATTACGGCTGTACGATTGTCACCCAGAAACACCATCGCTGGCAGGTCATTTTCCAGCAGTCTACGATACAACCCCAACTGCACTTGCAATCTTTTTTTATTTTCGCTCTGTGTTAATTTGGCATCCGCCGGTTGATACCCGCCACGCTCATGACGAATCAGAAAATCCGGGAAACCCACCAACCCGGCATCCGGACTCATCAAACGCGCCTGATAGATGACAGACACTTCCTGCCGCATGAGCGCCGTTGTGTGTTCGAATGAATCAGCATGATGCACGTCATATTCGCCTTGTAACTGCCTGAGTACACGATGCTTATGTTCCAATTCGGCATCTTGCAGAAGACGGGTAAAGGCATCCGTTTCACCATCGACTGCCTGGTGCATATCCAGCCACGCACGGCGTCTGCAGGATGCCCAGGATGCAGCATCGCTCGGTTTGATCAAGCGGACATCGTGTTTATGGTGTGTTGTGTTCACTGTCAACTGAAGCTGTGCAGGGTGAATGCCGGGTTATTGAATGATGGCCATCTTGATTAAAAGCCCCATTTCCGTGACGCAAAAAAATGGTGATTTTAACAGCATATGACAGGAAGCACCGCACCACAGAAATTGATCCCGGAAGCGTACTGCGCTGAACAGGCGCACTTAGAACCTGTTCAAGATCTCGATC
The DNA here is from genome assembly GCA_964612715.1 of uncultured Nitrosomonas sp. Lineage (GTDB taxonomy): Bacteria > Pseudomonadota > Gammaproteobacteria > Burkholderiales > Nitrosomonadaceae > Nitrosomonas. The sequence goes on from CAZTCY010000049.1 coordinate 1,841, forward strand.
AAGGGGGGCAGTGCAAGGCAAAATTGAGCGAAAAAGCGGAGCATACTTGCAGTATGTGAGCATTTTGAGTTCGATTTTAACGCCGCAATGCGCCCTTCAGTGAGATCTTGAACAGGTTCTTAAACTGAGCACGCATCAGAATTCAGTTTTCATTAACTTTCATCCCGTTGCAAACAAATTCCGCAAAGCGCTTTGTTTGCGGCGCGCGTACTGGTATACTTCGCGATCTTGATGCATGCGAGCATCTGATAATTAATGGCGGGCCTCCCCGCATTGCACGATAGTGAACCTGGTCAGGTCCGGAAGGAAGCAGCCACAGCTATTTTCTGCAAGTGCCGGGGGTTCGGCTCGCCACCTCCGGCATTTGCAGCGGAATCCGTAAACACTAAAAATCAAAACCGATTGCCCTTGATGTTGCGCGATTCACTGATTTGCTATAATGCCTTTTTAGCCCCTCACATTTTTTAGAAACGTGTCCCAATCACAAGTTCTTGCACGCAAGTGGCGGCCCAGAACATTTTCCGAATTGACCGGACAGGAACATGTCGTAAAAGCATTATCCAATGCATTGAATCAAAACCGGCTGCATCATGCCTATCTTTTTACCGGCACACGCGGCGTAGGGAAAACCACTGTTGCCCGCATTTTTGCCAAGGCGTTGAATTGTGAAAAAGGCATCACTTCGACGCCATGCGGCACTTGCGCGGCGTGCCTGGAAATTGACCGCGGTCATTTTGCCGATTTGATTGAACTGGATGCGGCATCCAACACACAAGTGGATCATATGCGCGATTTACTGGAAAACGCGCTTTATGCCCCCACCAACGCGCGTTTCAAAATTTACATCATTGATGAAGTGCACATGCTGTCCAAATCAGCGTTCAATGCCATGCTGAAGACGCTGGAGGAACCCCCCGGACATGTCAAGTTCATACTCGCAACCACCGACCCGCAGAAAATACCTGTTACCGTGTTATCCCGCTGTTTGCAGTTCAATCTCAAGCTGATTCCTGCAACACTGATTGCAGAATACCTGCAAACCATACTAACTCAGGAAAATATCGCATCCGATGTCACCGCGCTGGCGTTTATCGCCCGCGCGGCTCAGGGCAGCATGCGTGACGCGCTCAGCATTCTGGATCAGGCCATCGCGTTCGGCGAAGGTCAAGTTATCGAAGCGACAGTACGTGACATGCTCGGCGTTATCGATCACCGGCATTTATATGAATTACTGGACACACTGGTTGCCAGAGACGGCAAACGGCTGTTAGCCATTGCCGCTGACATGGAATCGCAATGCCTTTCGTTTGATACTGCGCTGCAGGATCTCGCATCCATTTTTCACCGCATCTCACTGGCGCAAACCGTACCGGATGCGATCAACGAGGATATCCCGGAATATCTCAGCATCAGATCACTGGCCAATGCATTTTCGCCCGACGACACCCAATTGCTGTATCAGATTGCCCTGCACGGCCGTAGCGACCTGCAGCTGGCGCCGGACGAATATACCGGTTTTACCATGACATTAATCCGCATGCTGACTTTCATGCCGGACGATCTTCTTTTGGCCAACCCGTCACCCGCACAGCACCATAACACGTTAGCAACCCCGCCGACAGAATCCGGCAACTTGAAAACCGGCAAGCCGGAATCCGCACCACAAACAACCCATGTAAATGCCGCGACAGTTACCAAAACAGCCAGACCATTGTCGCAAAGCTGGCCGGAACTGGTTAAGCAACTGAAACTGATCGGTATGGCCAAAATGCTTGCGCACCATAGCGAAGCAAAACACATGACGGATAACGAAATTGAACTGCTGATCCCCGAAGCGCACAAACATCTACTCGACAAGAAATATCAGCAAGCCATTCAGACAGCGCTCGATGCTTATTTCAGCAAGCCGGTTAAACTCAGTTTTTCGATCGGCAGTATTACCGGCATGACGCCGGTAACGCTTCAGCAGCTTGAGAACGCGCAAAAGCAAGCCAATGCAATCGCAGCGATAGAAAAAGACCCGATCGTACAGGATTTGGTAGACAGTTTTGACGCAAAGATCATAGAATCCTCAATTAAACCCATACACATCCAAGGAGAAAAAACATGAAGGCCAATCTTGCAAACATGATGAAGCAGGCACAGCAGGTACAGGAAAACATGCGGCAAATGCAGGAAAAACTCGCCACGATCGAGGTGGAAGGTCAATCGGGCGCCGGTATGGTCAAAGTGATTATGACGTGCCGTCATGATGTCAAAAGCGTACAAATTGACGACAGTCTGGTCGGCGATGGCGATGACAAGGAAATGCTGGAAGATTTAATCGCAGCCGCATTCAATGACGCGGTCCGCCGCGTTGAATCCACCACACAGGAAAAAATGGCTGAACTGACCGGTGGTCTGGGATTGCCACCTGGCATGAAACTGCCATTCTGATTGTAAACGACGCCACTATTTTATGCCTGCCAATAGACCCAGAAAGCCAGTCAAAAGAAAAATGCCGTTACGCGCGCCGGCTGTTGTAGCGTCGGATACATCGGATGCGCCGGATACTGCGGCGGCAGAGGTTACGCACAAGCTGCAAAAACTGCTGGCCCAGAAAGGCCTGGGATCAAGACGTGAAATGGAAGCATTGATCGTCTCGGGCCAGGTCAGTATTAATGGCAGAGCGGCCGTCCTGGGTGATCGCATCAGTGCACAGGACAGGGTTCTCATCGGCAAGCGCGTTATCCGCTTTGATTTTGCGGACCGTTTGCCGCGTATATTACTTTATCACAAGCCGGAAGGTGAAATCGTCAGCCGCAACGATCCGGAAGGCCGCCCGACTGTTTTCGACAGGTTGCCTCACCTGAAGTCTTCCAAATGGACCGCCATCGGGCGCCTGGATTTCAATACCAGCGGCCTGTTGATTTTCACAACCGATGGCGTATTGGCCAACCGTTTGATGCACCCCCGTTTCGAAGTTGAACGCGAATATGCTGTCCGTACACTCGGCACACTTACTGCGGAGCAAATCACACAATTGACCACCGGTGTTCAGCTTGAAGATGGCCTGGCATCATTCAATCTGCTGATCGAAGAAGGCGGTGAAGGTATTAATCGATGGTATCGCGTTGTTCTGAAAGAAGGCAAAAACCGTGAAGTCCGGCGCATGTTTGAAGCAATTGGCATGACAGTCAGCCGTCTGATGCGGGTGCGTTTTGGTCCGATCAATCTACCCCCCCGGGTCAAGCGCGGCCAATGGCTTGAGCTTAATGACAAAGAAACCCGGCGCCTGCTGGCATTGCTGGCAAAACACGATCCTCAACCGGGAAGCTGATCACGGCGCAACAAAAACACAAATCCGTCGCCCGCGCTCGTTTCCAGCCAGGTAAATGGCATGCGCGGATATTCAGACAACAACGCATCGCGGTTATGGCCGATTTCCACGACAAGCAAGCCCTGATCGGTCAGGTGGGATGCGGCATCGGCCAGAATTTTCCGTGTTGCATCCAGTCCGTCATTACCGCTGGCCAATGCGTTAACAGGCTCATGACGGTATTCTTCAGGCAATGCCGCCATCGATTCCGCATTGACATACGGCGGATTGCTGATAATCAGGTCATAGCGCCTGCCGGACAAACCGGCAAACAAATCCGACTGAATCGGATGAATCCGTTCCTGTAACTGATAATCCGCAATATTTCGTTTGGCAACCGCCAATGCATCGCTCGACAGATCGACTGCATCAATTTCCGCGTGTTCAAACGCGTGCGCCATCAATATCGCAAGACAGCCTGAACCGGTGCACAAGTCGAGTACGGTATGGATTTCACCGGCATCCGCAATCCACGGCTCCAACCGGTTTTGCAGCTGTTCTGCGATAAAGGATCGCGGAATGATTACCCGCTGATCGACATAAAATGCATAATCACCCAGCCAGGCTTCCTGGGTCAGATAGGCCGCCGGTATTCTTTCGACAATCCGGCGCTGCAGAATATCAAGCACCTGAGTCACTTCCGCGCTGGTCAATCGGGCATCCAGAAATGGATCCAAATGGTCGGGCGGTAAATGTAACGTATGCAGGATAAGATACGCTGCTTCGTCATAGGCGGTGCTCGACCCATGACCAAAGAAAAGCCCGGCCTGGTTAAATTGGCTGACCGCGAAGCGCAACAGGTCGCGTAGTGTGTGTAAATGATTTTTTGCCTGACTCAACATGCGTTATGATGGAATGCCCATAATAATAAAAGGTAAAATCAGCATACCTTAAAGCGGTCAATGATATCAATGATAAACAGCGATAAAGACATTGAATTTATGCGCGCAGCGCTTGAACAGGCCGCAACCGCCCAGGCCATCGGCGAAGTTCCCGTGGGCGCTGTCATTGTTCACAATGACACGATTATCGGGCGCGGTCATAATTGCCCCATTTCATCAAAAGACCCTACCGCCCATGCCGAGATCATGGCGCTGCGTGATGCAGGACGCCACCTCGGCAATTACCGCCTGCTCAACTGCACGCTTTATGTCACGCTGGAGCCTTGCCTCATGTGCGTCGGGGCACTTTTCCATGCCCGTATTGAACGCCTGGTTTATGCAACCGCCGATCCCAAAACAGGCGTTTGCGGCAGCGTCATTGACCTGCCCGGATGCGCGCAATTGAATCATCATTTACATGTGCACAGCGGCATTCTTGCCGAGGACGCACGCCGGCAAATCAAACAGTTTTTTGCGCAGCGACGCAAACACGCAGAACCGGCCAGGTTCGATTCAACAGCCAATAAAAATATATCATGAAGATACACATTACTATTCCAAACCAACGGCTTGAGTTAATCGACGACCAAGGCACCATCCTTAAGCAATACCTGATTTCCTCAGCAAAAAACGGAACAGGTCAACAAAACGGGAGCTTCTGCACACCACTCGGAAAACACATTATCCGCGCAAAAATCGGCGCCGGACAACCCGTCAATACGGTTTTTGTCCGCCGCCGCCCCACCGGCGAGATCTATACACCGGAATTAGGTCAACAGTTTCCCAAACGTGACTGGATACTCACACGTATCCTGTGGTTATCAGGATGCGAACCCGGTTATAACCGGCTGGGCTCTGTTGACACCATGCGGCGGTATATTTATATTCATGGCACGCCTGACAGTGTGGAAATGGGAAAACCGGGATCCATCGGTTGCATTCGTATTGCCAATCATGATTTACTAGAACTATTCGAAAAAGTTTCCGTCGGCACGAGGGTCGATATCTCCAATTAACAGATTAACAAACATGCCCTTACAGCACTATGAATGATTCAAGCTAACCCACTCAAACCATGGATCCGTCAGATCATTAGCACAATAGTATTTATGACGAATAATTGAATTAAGCCCGGAAAAGGATAAGCCATGAATTCAATATACTTCGGAAGTTACCTGGAGAAATACCATTACACTTGTTTGGCGGCTCTGTTACTACTGTGCAATACCTCTGCCTCAGCTACAGAAGAATGGTTTTACATCATTAAACCGGGCGATAATTTATGGAATGTGACCGAACGTCACCTCACCGGCATACACTATGTCAGCCGCCTGCAACAATTAAATAATATCCGCAACCCGTATGTTATCCCGCCTGGAACCCGGTTAAGAATTCCTGTCGCCTGGACAAACATATCCGAGAGCGTCTATGCCCGGGTGATTAATGTACATGGCACTGTCAACGTGATGCGTTCCGATCAGAGCATGCTGCCCGCAACACTCGGCATGCAACTCATGGCCGGCGACCGGATTCAATGCGGCAATGATTCTTTTGTGACGGTAGAATTCGCCGACCAATCCCGCATGCGCGTACAGGATAACAGTACAGTACGACTGGGCGAGATGAAGATTTTTGGCGATTACGGCCTTGTGGATACGCTGATTCATCTGGAAGAAGGCCGTACCGAAAATTCAGTGCCTGAAGAATCGACAGCCACACGCTTCAGAATACAGACGCCTTCGGCCATCAGTTCGGTCAGAGGAACCGACTTTCGCGTGGGCACGCTTGAATCACAGTCAGTCACTGTCAGCGAAACACTGAAAGGCATTGTCGAAGTCAGCGGCAAAGCAAAAAACGTCACATTGGCCGGTGGCTTTGGGACAATTACTTCTGCGGGCGCATCACCCGCACCGCCAGTCAAATTGCTGCACGCACCGGATTTATCCGAAACCGGCCATTATTATGAAAGTCTGCCGCTCGTTATCCACCTGGCCCCGCTGAAAGGTGCGTGGACGTATCGCGCCCAGATTGCTATTGATCCGGAATTCAACACACTCTGGTCGGAATTTACTACCGCGACGTTGCCCTTTCGTGACGGCAGTATTCCCGATGGGCATTATTGGCTCAGAATTCGTGGCATTGACGCATCCGGAATCGAAGGCTTTGACGCCACCATCCCCCTTGGACTCAATGCGCGCCCTGAACCTCCATTTGTCACTGCGCCATTACCAAATGGCATGACTGCACCTGAGCATCAGGAATTTACCTGGACGATGCAATCGGAAGCTTCTCATTATGCGGTTATGATCAGCCAGGACTCCGATTTTTCCAGTGTGGTTTATTTTAACCCCGAAGTTAAAGGAAACAGCATAACCTTGCCTGAATCACTGACTCCGGGACATTATTTCTGGCGGATTTTTTCAGTTTCTGCTGATGAGGGTGCCGGTCCGTTCAGTGATGCTATGCCTTTCAGAGTACCCTACCCGGGTCCATTACTTGAAAACACGGAAATCGATAACCGTGAATTGACCTTTGCATGGCGTGCGCCTGCTGAAGGACAAAGCTTTCACTTTCAATTTGCGCGTGATGCGGCCTTTACCAAGATCATGCTTGACGAGATGACATCGGCTTCACGCGTTACCGTTACGAACCCCGGTGGCGGCACCTATTACCTGCGTACTAAAACAATCGAATCCGATGGTTTTCAGGGGCCCTGGGGATCGCCACAAATGGTTGAGATACCACGCGATATTCCTTACTGGCTATTATTACTACTGCTGCCGCTGCTTGTTCTCATATGATTTATCTGAAGCGCTTGAGGCGGTACTACAATACGCTCACTTTACGTATTCTGTCACTTCTCGTCATCATCGCCATGATTGCGTATACAGAAGTCATGGAACGCATTGATTTTGTTATCTATGATGTGATGAGCATATTCCAGCCGCCCCCCAAAGCCACGGATCTCATCATTGTCGCCATTGACGATGAGAGCATCCGTGATCTTGGCAGTTGGCCGTGGTCCAGAGGTATACATGCCGAGTTGATCAACCGCTTAACAACCATCGACAACCGGACAGCAGCGTTCGATCTGCTCTTCTCTGAACTACAGGTCAACGATCCTGCCGCTGATCAGCTGTTGTCTGAGGCTATCGCCGCACATGGCAATATTATCTTGCCGGTTGCGCCGATACCGGCCGATGCATCCGATTTTCTTACACTGGCCATGCCGCATCCGCTTTTTAGCCGGAACATTACACTGGGACATACTGATATTGAACTCGACAGCGATGCGGTCACACGGCGCGTTTTTCTGCATGCCGGCATTGATGCACCCTCATGGCCCGCGTTAGGGCTGGCACTCACTGAACAATCATTTCCGGCAGAAGCCCGGTTCTCCGATTCAGAAACAAAGGCACCGGTCCGTCACGGCAGATTCTGGATGCGCGCCGGGGAAGCGCTGATTCCATTCAGCGGAAAACCCGGAAGTTTCCCGCAAATCAGCTATTCCCGTGTTTTGTTTAATGATGGCGCGCTGGCCGGTCTTAAAGATAAGACGATCATCATCGGCATGACCGCAACTGGTATGGGCACACGTTTTGCAACACCGGTATCATTGGCAAACAGACAACCGATGACAGGGGTTGAATGGCATGCCAATGTTTATTCGATGATTCAGCATAACCGCATGATCCATCCTGTCTCCAATACCGCGGTGATTCTGATTTCACTATCGTGGATTACGCTACTTCTGGCCACTATCGGTGCGGTAAAAAAGAATTTTACGATCCCGCTATTACTGGCACTGCTGTTTCTCACGTTCATTCTGGTTTATCTGCTGCTGCAGCTGCAATACCTCTGGATTCCTCCGGGTGCCGCACTGCTTGGCGTTATCGCCATCTACCCTTTATGGAACTGGCACCGCATCAATCAATTTCTCCGCCTTTTTCTGATCAATAAAATACAGTCTAGCACCGCGCTCGAAACGATTGTCGATGGTGTGATCATCACGGACGCCAGCGATCATGTCCTCTATATCAACAGGGGTGCTGAAAATATTTTGCGGACACAACTCAACCAGGTCACCGGCAAACTTCTGCGCCAGATTGTGAATACGCAGCCCACCAGGGCGGATCATTCCCCGGTGGATCAATTGCCCGGAATTATCCCGCCGGAACCGGGCCTGGATACTCCCGGAACGCTTGAGTGCCAAATCAAAACGACACTGGGCGACAAACGCAACGTTCGGATCACACGGAACCAGTTGCATGACGAACAACGTGTTCTGATCGGCTCGGTCATTTCGATGACCGATATTACGGATACCGTCAGGTTGGCGCAGCGTGTAGCTTATCAAGAAGAATATGATGCACTGACAAAATTGCCGAACCGTTCAAAATTGTTATCCCGCTTCGATCAGTTGATCAGATCAGTTCAGGAGACGGAAAAAACGATTACCGTATTTTTCGTCACACTGGATAACTTCAAAAAAATCAATGATGCCATGGGTCACCAGGCGGGCGATAAATTGCTGCGGATCGTTTCATGGCGGCTGAATAAGATCATCAATCACAAAGGCGTGATTGCACGCTGGGGCGGGGATGAATTCATCATTCTCCTTGACGATTTACATGGCACGCTATCGGTCACTGAAACCGCGCGGGAAATACTCAATGTCATCAGGCAGTATTTTGAAATTGACGGCATGAAAATTTTTGTTTCAGCGAGCATCGGTATCAGTTTTTACCCGCAGGACGGTATGACCAGCGACCTGGTGCTGGAAAAGGCCGGTACCGCGATGTATCAGGCAAAACGTAAAGGCGGCAATCGTTTTGACCTATACTCACCGCAATCTTCTGTCATCTGGACGCGGGATCGGCTCGAATTGGAAAAAGACTTGCGCGCAGCGATTGAGCACGATGAATTACAGGTTTTTTTTCAACCTATCGTCAATGTTGTGTCACAACATATTAGCCGTATAGAAGCTCTGGTGCGGTGGCAACATCCTGAACGCGGTTTTTTGTCGCCGAGTGAGTTTGTACCACTGGCAGAGAATATCGGACTCATTGAGCAACTGGGAGAACGTGTGCTTTCGATTTCCTGCCTGTCGACCAATCAACTGTTGCACGCAGGCTATCCCATGAAAGTTTCCGTGAATGTCAACCCTCGCCAGCTCACTAACGCGGGTTTTCTGGATATGGTTTTTAAAATCCTGCATGATACCGGATTACCTTCATCCGCATTGATGCTCGAAATTACCGAAAGCGCGATTGTCAATAATACCGAGCGCGCCAGCGAGATTCTGGAACAAATCAAAGCGGTCGGCATTTTGATTGCACTGGATGATTTTGGCACCGGCTATTCATCGCTCACGCTGCTGCGTGAACTGCCGATCGATATTTTGAAAATTGATAAATCCTTCGTCCGCACACTGGATCAGAATCAGAATGATCAAAAAATTGTCCAGGCCATTATTGGCCTGGGTGCAAACCTTGGACTTACTGTGGTCGCAGAAGGTGTGGAAACTGAACAACAATCCCGGATGCTGCTGCAGCATCACTGCCAGTATCAGCAAGGTTATTTTTTCAGCCGCCCGATACCCTACTCAGCACTGCTTGAACTGATTACTCAGAAGGCCTTGCGGCAAAATGTTTAAAACCCGGCAGGAAAATATGGATTATGCGGATAGGTTCTTGTCCGTACTCTATCCGTAACACAGCGTTATCTTTTCCATCACGGATTCGATGTTCACATTTTATGCGGTTCCGGCCCGGCTGTTACCCTCTAAACTTGGCGCTTCATACTTGCATCAATGCAGCGCATTGGCAATCAACCTTTTTCCTGGAAACTGGATACAAAATTCGCTGCCTTTTCCGACCTCGCTGGTTATTTTCAAACGTGCCTGATGACGGTTCAGCACATGCTTTACAATCGCCAGCCCAAGCCCGGTACCGCCGGTTTCTCTGGAACGGCTGTTATCCACACGATAAAAACGCTCGGTAAGGCGTGGAATATGCTGCAGCTCTATACCGACACCCGTGTCGCGCACATAAAACATACCCTTGCCATTCTTAACTTCCCAGCAAATATCAATCTTGCCGCCTTCAGGCGTGTAGCGGATCGCATTGATGATCAGATTCCCCATCGCGCTGCGTAATTCTTCACGGCTGCCCAGAATCAGATCGTCACTGTTGATGTTTAAATGAATCCTATGCTTTCCGGCGCTCAATGATTCGGCCTCCTGGTACAGTTCCCGCAATAACGATGGAATATTCACTGTGCTTTCATTCAGCTTGTTCAACGCATTTTCCAGGCGTGAAAGTGTCAACAGATCTTCTACCAGACGCTGCATGCGGGCGGTCTGCTCTTGCATTGCAGCCAGGGCGAATCGCTGCATTTCCGGATCGGCGTTGTCTTCGGCGGCGAGCATTTCCAGATAACCGCTCACAACTGTCAATGGCGTACGTAATTCATGTGAAATATTGGCGACAAAATCGCGGCGCATGGTTTCAATGCGTTCATAACTGGTGATATCGCGGCTGATCAACAGTTTCTGGTTCTTGCCATAAGGCACCAACTGAATTAAAAGCGTCAAACGGTGGTGGCGCATTTGTTTAAGCACCAAAGGTTTATTGAATTTACGCACCGCGAGATATTCTACAAATGACTGCTGCCGCACCATGTTGGTAATCTGCTGTCCGCAATCGAGTTCCAGATTGATCCCCAGATGTTTTTCCGCCACCGGATCACACCATTGAATATGATCGCCATCGTCAAGTATAACCATGCCGTCGGGCATGGCGGCCGTTACATTTTGCAACTGCTTTAATTCGAGATCCATTAACTGTTGATTTTTGCTCTGGGAACGCACATACCGCGCCAGATGCGCAAAAACACTGTTCCATGCTCCGGATCCCGATGGTATGCTCGATGACGTATGATCAGAAATCAGCAGCCACTCTTCCAAAGCGATTAAATGCCGTGTATGGTGGATGACCAGAAACAGCAAGGCGGCACTCATGAAAAACCATCCATATACCGCACTGGTAATCATGCCAATCAGTAATGCAACAATCGCAGCAGAAAAAACCACACCAAGACGTTGAGAAAGGCCAGACACACGCATCACCCTATAAAAATTCCGACAGCACAATCCAAATTAATTGCACACATCTTATTAACACACTGAATTATATCCAGAAACCGGATTGCTCACGATAAAAACGGTGTCCATTCAAAATATGTATTCACGGCGCATCCGGTGCTGAATCGGTGTCCACGGAAAAACGATAGCCGGCACCGTGCACCGTTTTAATCAATCCTTCTTTACCGACCGTTTTTAATGCTTTCCGTAAACGCCGGATATGCACATCGACCGTTCTTTCTTCCACAAAAACATGATCGCCCCACACACGATCCAGCAACTGTGCACGGGAATATACACGATCGGCATGCGTCATCAGAAAGTGCAGCAAGCGGTATTCCGTCGGGCCGAGCATGACTTCGCTGCCACTTGCCGTTACACGATGGTTTACAGGATCAAATACAAGACCGTCAATAACCACCGCTTCATTCAGTGCTTCCGGCGCACGCCGGCGCAACACCGCGTTGATTCGCGCAAGCAATTCACGCGGAGAAAAAGGTTTGGTCACGTAATCGTCGGCACCGCTTTCAAGACCGTTCACTTTGTCGCTCTCATCGGAGCGCGCAGTCAATAGGATAATGGGTATCCGCTGCGTACGCGCATGCCTGCGCAACATACGTGCAAATTCAATACCGCTCATTTTCGGCAGCATCCAATCCAACAGAATCAGATCGGGCAAAACGTCGTTGATATCATTCATTGCTGCTTCCGCATCGTGGACGCACACAGGTTTGTAACCGGCCTGCGCAATATTGAATGCAATCATTTGCTGAATAGCCGGTTCATCTTCCACGATCATGATTCTAGCCGTCATCGCTCACCACGTTTACCATGTTTCGATCGTCACTGTTATTAACATACGCCCATTTGCAAACTGCTGCGCAATGCACTACGCTTCAGCCTGCGAATTATTTTTTTCACTGTTCTATTTGTAAAATCAATTTATGGCTGGTTTAACTAAAAACACCCCTGCGCCGAAAGAAATCAGGCTGCACAAAAAATCACGCATACTGGATATCGTTTTCTCTGATGGCAGCGCTTTCCATTTCTCCTGCGAATTCCTGCGCGTCCACTCACCTTCCGCCGAAGTCAGCGGCCATGGTACAGGGCAGGAAATCCTGCAAACCGGGAAAAAAATGGTCAATATACTGAAAATCGAACCGGTAGGCCATTACGCAATACAGCCACACTTCAGCGATGGGCACAACACGGGAATTTATTCCTGGGATTTACTCTATAACTATGGAGCCAATCAGGATAAAATGTGGCAAGACTATTTACGGCGATTAGAAGAAGCCGGCGCCAGCCGGGAATCAAAAGCCGATTTACAGACAAATACACAGACCTGTCAAAGTCAAAATGATAAAACATGCTGCTAGCTTTGATCGATTTCGATACACATTAAACCCGTAGATAAAAAATTCTAACACTAATTTTTAGAGCATTATGACCCAAACCACACATTTCGGTTTCAAGACCGTTTCCGAAACAGAAAAAGCCGGTAAGGTTGCCGATGTTTTTCATTCGGTCGCTGAGCGCTATAATCTGATGAACGACCTTATGTCCGCCGGTTTGCACCGGATATGGAAACGTTTCGCCATTGATGTCAGCGGTATCAAATCAGGTGACAAGGTACTCGACATCGCCGGCGGAACAGGCGATCTGAGCGCACTCTTCTTAAAGCAGGTCGGTAAAACCGGTGAAGTCTGGCTGACGGACATCAATAATTCCATGCTTTCTATCGGACGCGACCGGTTGATCGATGAAGGCACGCCCACGCCCGCCGTTCAATGCGATGCGGAAAAACTGCCGTTTCCGGATAGTTATTTCAATTGCGTCAGTGTCGCGTTCGGTTTGCGCAACATGACACACAAGGCAGTTGCACTTGAGGAAATGCTGCGCGTAATAAAACCGGGTGGCACTGTCATCGTACTGGAATTCTCCAAAATCTGGGAACCTTTACGGCCAGCGTATGATGCCTATTCTTTCAAGATTTTACCGTTTATGGGCAAAATGATCACCAACGATGCGGACAGCTATCGATATCTGGCTGAATCCATTCGCGTGCATCCTTCTCAAGACGCACTCAAAGACATGATGCAGGAAATTGGATTTGAACATGTTGAATACTTCAATCTGACTGCGGGAATCGTGGCACTCCATCGCGGATACAAATTCTAGTGCTACAGATTCCGGGCAGGCCGGGTTTGTCGTTATACAAAGATAATCACCTGCCCGACCAGAATCAAAAATCATGCGGTTATTCCGATTCCAGCGTTTGGGTCTGATGAAGCGGTTTTTTGCCGGAAACAGCACCAACGGCTGAATTTTTTTCTTCAGCGTGCTGAATACCGATATGAAAACCTGCAAAACCGGGCATCACCACCTGATCAACGGCCATACCGATAACCTGCCCGTCATAAGGAGAAATAATCTTACTGCGGATATTGGTAATGGGGTCGGTTACAACACCCAGGATGCTGTCTTTGGTAATCTTTTCGCCCAGTTGCACGTGACTGAATAATATGCCGCCATGATCGACACGGATCCAGGCGGACTGATAAAAAACAGACTCCAGTAGAACCGGATCGGTGTCATTTTCGACCATACCCAGTTTATTTAACATTGTCTGTATGCTCTTGACGCCATAACGGATGGCGGATTCCTGAAGCGTCTGTGATTTCCCCGCCTCCAGCGTCACGGAAGGAATCCCGGCATTAACCGCAGCATGACGCAGCATGCCTTCGGTTCCTTCGCTATGCAGAATAACGGGAATGCCGAACAAATGCGCAAAAGCCGCTACTGCGGGAATATGCAGATTTCCCCTGATCTGCGGCAGATTGGTACGGTAGGCAGAACCGGTATGCAGGTCGACCAGAAAATGACAATGACTGATGATCTCATGAAAGAAGGAATGCGCAATGCGTGCAGCCGAGCTGCCATACGGATTCCCCGGAAAATAGCGGTTCAGGTCACGGCGGTCGGTCAAATAACGTGACGTGCGGTGAAAGCCTTGCAGATTAACAATCGGTACACCGATGACTGTGCCGGACAATTGTCCGGGATCGAGATCATGCAAAATGCGGCGGACGATTTCAATGCCGTTTAATTCATCGCCATGAATAGCCGCGGTCAGACACAATACCGGGCCGGTTTTTGCGCCATTAACAACCAGTACCGGCGTCGGCAGATGCAGACCATCCAGCGATTGTTGCGGCTGCCAGGAAAGCCGCATGGCCTGTGCCGGAAGAATTTCAGTTGAAAGCAAGGCAAATGTTTGCTGCGGCTGTTGTGCTGTGCCGATTCTAAGATGCGCGTCAATGTTGTTTTCTTCCGGTCGAATGACGGTGATTTCGGGATTGCTGTCCCCTGCCGGTTTATTGTGAACTATTTCATGCGGCGGATGGGCAAAACCGTTATGTACGGTCAATAGCACGATCAGACCAGCGATTATCTTCAGCATAATCAATCACCCCCGCGGAAGTTGACACAGGCGTTAACATTCAGCACCGCGTATAAAAAATACCTTCTCGCCAATCCCTGTTAACACCTCGGTTTATATCATCTTTATTCATAAATTACAAACAATTACCAGAGACAAATAAGCATTCACTTTATAAATCCCGGGAAAGGTAATGAAAAGTGTTGTTTTTCTGTGACGAGAACCAGAATACAATCCTTACACAGCACATGATTTCGTATTTCCATACGTTATCTCGCAACACATGCCAGTGTTCATGGTATTTTTACCGTCATATGCGTAGAATTCCTGCTTTTTCCGCACACACCATTGACACCGGAATGACACCATCACCACTCGACAACATCCGTATTGTGCTCAGTCACACCAGTCACGCCGGAAATATCGGCGCGGCTGCGCGTGCAATGAAAACCATGGGTTTGAAATCGCTGTATCTGATCAACCCCAGGTCCTTTCCAGATCAAGAAGCCGATGCCCGCGCCGTCAGTGCGCGAGACTTACTGAGCCAGGCGAAGGTTTGCGACAGCCTGGATGAGGCGTTATGCGATACGATGCTTGCCGCAGCGCTGACATCCCGGTCCCGCAGGTTTGCACATGATCTTCACGACGCACGCAATGGCGCAAAAATAGTGTTGGAACATGCCCGGCAATATCCGGTAGCGCTTGTATTTGGTGCCGAGACAGCCGGACTGACTGCAACCGAAGTCAGTAAATGCCAGTTGCAGATATTTATTCCGGCCAATCCGGATTATCCTTCTCTCAATCTGGCCAGCGCGGTACAGGTCATGGCCTATGAATTACGTATGGCAATGACGGATATCATACCGCCGCCTGTTCAATCCCTGGATCTGCCCGCCACACTGAATGAAATCGAACTGTTCTATCAACACCTCGAAACAGTCATGACCAGAATTGACTTTTTCAATTCCCGGCAACCCAGAAAACTGATGCAACGCATACGCCGGCTGTTTTCCCGTGCCCGTCTGGAAAAAGAGGAAATCCAGATTCTGCGTGGCATACTCACCGCCATGGAAAAGAAGTTATCCGGCAACCTGATACGCGACCGGCGCGATGATCCGTAACCATAGGAAGGTAGCACAAATCCGAACAGATTAAGAATCAAACACTTTTCTTTGCCGTCACGAAAAATGTGACTGTACCCGCCCTGTTCAATGCTAAGGCATGGTTTGATTCACTGGCTGATTTACCGCGTGCTGCTGAAACGTCTTAATGCCGGTCATGACAGAAACATGGCGATTCAGTCTGATAAAAAGGTGATTTTCCTGATGAAAGCTTCAGAACCGCCGCGCGTATTCGAAGTATTTTTTTGAAATGCGAAACCGGTAATGGGCGGAGTCTGATCACGCATAAATGTTTCCTTAAAACGCACATCGACTTCAAAACGTGTCGTAATGACTCTGCCGGATTGATCGCCCGCCGCTACACAAAAGTAACGACCTCCTTCACGCCACAATCTGCCGATATACATTCTGTCCTGCTCTTCCTTCAGCCCAATAAACGGACTCAGAAAATAAGGCGCAGCTTTTACGCCAAGCGGTAAACCGCTTGAGCGTTTTTCGGTTCCAAACAAAAACATGACGGCAATCGGCACGCTGTTAATACCTTTGTTCCAGTCCGCGCCATCCGGATACCTGTTAACACCCCAGACAATTTCAACCTGCTTGACATTACGAATAAAATCCTGCTCCGCAAATTTGAGTCCGAACAGCCCTGTCAGCTCTTTATGCGTACTGATAACCAGTGCATCATTCTCAAATCTCGGATTGAGTTCATGCGCGGCCAATTCGAATTCAAAACCCTGTTCCCTGAGCCATTCAACAGCACTGCCATTTTCCTGACCGGTGAAGTCAATTGCACGAATGATTTTTGAGTCAGCCAATACGCTGGCAGCGCTGGTCACAGAAATCCATGCGTAAAGAACACATAGCACGATTGGAAACAAACGCTGACACATATTGCACAAAGATCTACACGATAAAAAAACAGACCCGCTAATTTTAATTCAGATATTCAGACGCACTGGAAGCCGTTGTTCTGCAGAGCAGGTTCCAAGCATATGCATTAGAATATTCGTACAAGAAAAATGGAGGCGGGGGTCGGAATCGAACCGGCGTAGACGGCTTTGCAGGCCGCTGCATAACCACTCTGCCACCCCGCCATTTCAATTCGTTGAAACACAAACAAAGAAAAGCGAACCCGAGTATCGAACAGTGCTTGTTAATAAAAACACCATCAGAAAGAATGGAGCGGGAAACGAGGCTCGAACTCGCGACCCCAACCTTGGCAAGGTTGTGCTCTACCACTGAGCTATTCCCGCATTTCACTACATGAATACAAACACTGACGATTCAGCCCGTGATTTGCTTCTTACAATAGGCCAGCGCCTCTGTAGCAAGAGGTGGATTATAGAGATACTGCGTTTTTTGTCAAGCCTTGCGCCACTCATGTACAGCGAACTAATAGACTGTACGGACTTGCAGCGCATAAGATCTGTCCGGGTTTGGCGCAATGTACAACGCGGAAGAAGCCGCAGGAAACGCAAAACCGGAAAGCTTCTTCGATCGGCCTGAGCGATTTGTTTTAACTCGACTTTCATCTTGCCGTTAGCGGTGATATTCCCCGGCTCTCTCAGGTTGATAAATGACTTCTTTGATGGTTACTTTTAACACGCCTCCGCCCGGTTTTGGCCATTCGATTTCATCGCCCTGAGATAATCCCAATAGCGCACTTCCAACCGGCGCGAGAATGGAAATTTTCTTTCCGCTTGAATCGACATCTTTAGGATATACCAGCGTTAATTCAAACTCATCTTGTGACGATTCAACGCTGAATCTAACCGTTGAATTCATGGTAACCACCATCGGAGGAACCTCTGTAGGCTCAACGACATTTGCACGTGCAAGCTCTGACTCCAATTCATCTTTCCCCAGGAAACTATTGGGTGGCAAAGACGCCATAAGCGCGTATAGCCTTTCGAAATCGATTGATGAGATTGTAATTTCTGGTCTGGTATTCATGTTTACCTCAATATTTCTGTAAAGAAAAAACTGTATAAAACATAATTATAGCCCAACCCCTGAATTAAACCCGTAATCCCCCCAAGAATAGGTAAACTGATCGGGTCACAGAATGATGGTCTTCAAAAAATAGTGCCCTCTTCCTCGACCGATGGAACAAATAAGACATACGTCCCAATAGCACCTATGCACCCCGCACGCTACTCAAAAAAATACCGCGTCAGGTGGAAAAAGATAGGCGCCGCGAAACTAACGGAGTCCATCCTGTCCAACATGCCGCCGTGACCTCTTATCATCGTTCCCCAGTCCTTTGCGCCCAGGCTCCGTTTAACTGCGGAAAGTACGAGGCCGCCGAGGAAACCCATCAATACAGTAACAAAAGCCATACATGCTGCCTGCAGAGGCGTGAAAGGCGTTATCCACCACATACCGGCCCCTATGAGCGTGGCGCCGGCCGCACCTCCGACGAAACCCTCGACGGTCTTCGACGGACTCACCACCGGGGCAATTTTCGTTTTTCCGAATAGCTTGCCGAATACGTATTGAAGTACATCGCTCATCTGAACGACGAGCAGCATATAGAAGAGCAGCAGCGCGTTTTGTCCGGTATAGCCCGGGATATCGAGCAGCAACAATGCAGGCACGTGACTGACGCAATAGATCGTCACCATGACGCCCCATTGAATCTTCGCGCTGCGTTCCAGAAAGCGCTCGGTATCCTGGGTGAGTACCGACAAGGAAGGCAGGAGAAGGAACCCGTATACGGGTATGAAGATCGAAAACAGGGCGTACCATTCGATGCCGATCAGGTAGTACTGCACAGGGATTAGGGCAAAAAATGCCAACGACAGTGCGCGATGGTCTCCGGGTCGGGTCGGCGTCAGTGTGAGAAATTCCCGAAGCGCAAAAAACGACACCAGCGCAAACAATATGATCGTCGCCACCTTGCCGAGAAGAAATGCGAAGGCGAATACCGCTACCATGATCCACCACGCCCGAACGCGGGCGTTCAAATTCTCCACTACCGCGTGCCCGTTCTCGCTCTTGAGCCTCAGACCGAGCAGCCAGCCGGCGATCGAGGCGACCACCAGGATCACAGTAATGCCCCCTATCAACCACAAAAATTTATCTTGCGCGGTCATGCCAACTCCACAACAGCCTCACGGGCACGTTCAAGAAACGCTGTTTTATTTTCATTCGGAACGCGGCTGAGAACAGCGCCAAAGCGCACCGTGCAGATCAGGGGCACAGGGAAGAGGGTTCCCTTGGGCATGCACCGATGAAGATTTTCCAGGTACACCGGCACCAGCTCCACACCCGGAAACCGCATCGCAAGATGAAACAGGCCGGACTTGAATGGGCTAGGCAATGCTTGCATGTTGCGAGTTCCCTCGGGAAAGATGATCAGCGAGTCGCCGCGTTCCAAGGCTTCGACCAACGGTTGCAAAGGATTCGTGCCGCCGTCGGCGCGCGCCCTTTCTATGAAAACCACATTGAGGCCTTTCAAGGCCACGTATCTCCGGATGGCATCCCTGTTCCAATAATCCGCAGCCGCCACGGGCCGTGTCCTGGCGCGCATATCGGGGGGCAGGGCCGACCAAAGCGCCACAGTGTCGATATGGCTTGAGTGGTTGGCGAAGTAGATTCGCTGGGCCAGGGAAGGCGTGGAACCAACCCAGCGCGGGGAGGCGCCAACGAGTATCCGAACCAGGGCGATCAGGAGCGTCGAGAGCCACATGGAATCAGGGGTGGTTCTGCCGCAGTTGAACTGCAATCGCATGCGACCGGGTGAGGCATGTCACCAGTGAGCCGAGCACGATGATGAAGCAGGCGACGATCAGGGCGTACAGGGTCCCGACTGACGCCTGCTCGATTGCCCCAAGAACACACCCCCCTGTCATCACTGCCATGCGATGCTGCTTGGCCATCGGCCCCCGAAAGTCCTGCGGCAAGCCCAGCGAGCCGCCGAAAACCCGCACATATGCCGTCAGAGCCGCGGCCAGGGCACCCAGCCACCCTATAGAAGGCAGGTCGATGGCATAACCCAGCGCAACAATGAGAAGGGAATCAGCAACTCGATCGGGAAACTCGTTATAGAGTTGACCGAGCGGAGATTTCTTTCCTCCCTCCACGGCCACCATCCCATCGAGCAAATTGCATACGAGCCTTCCTTGAATGGCCACGGCGCATCCCAGCAATCCCGCGGAAACTGGATACCACAGGAACATTGCCGCCCCGATTCCTGCGAAAAAGACGCTGACTACGGAGATCTGATTGGGGGAAACATCGGTCTGCGCGAGAAACGCTGCCACCTTTTGTGCCCAAGCGTTCGATCGCGCTTTTATCGGGCGTCGATTGCTGTCTGTATCACTCATTATCAATGTGATTCCTAACGTCCAAGCTCGCCTACACCTACCCACTTTGTTCGGCCTGTTTGCCTGTCATGGACTCCACAATCAAGCCAATCGAAAATACGCGACAGGTCGATATCGGGCCACTCAAGCCAGGATAAAGCAATATCATGCCACTGAAATCCTCCTCCTACAAGATCGGTCAATACTTCGGTCTTCATTTTTACGTAGTCGCACACTTCTCCAGCAGCGTCGTGTAATGCCTTAAAATCTTCTGGTAATGAGAATATACAGTATGCCCAACAATGAATATCTATCGGATAGCCGCGTGCAGTTGCGGCCCTTCCAATATCATCTGTCTTATAATATTTTTTCTTTTCGT
>CAZTCY010000050.1:0-22424 GCA_964612715.1 uncultured Nitrosomonas sp.
CCTCCTTCCCTATAAGAATCTCATATTTCTCGTCTTGTGACTACATTATCTAGTTGAGTATATTCACATACAAAACCTGCTCGGTGGGGGGGTTACCCTCCAGAAATTCGGCCAAGTGTTAAGCGCCATTTTATAACCAAAGGAGGCTCATTAAAATGAGCAAGACCAGGCAGAATACCATCCAGATCAGAACTGCAGTTATGCGGCTGGCCGTTGTGCCAGTTTCAGTTTTCCGGTTTACCGAATGGCCGATATGCGTTGAAAGCCGGATAATATAACGCTGCAGATAATACTTGACGAAAAAGCCCGGGATGCGTTTTACTTGGGTTTCCTAAAATAATAATTACCGAGTATCTGACATGAGGAGCTAGAACTATGAAAAAACTCGTTATTATCGCATTATGTATTTTTATTCCGGCTTATGTTTATTTGATGATTCAGTACTTCTAAAAATCCGTTCAAGATCTCGCTGAAGGGCGCATTGCGGCGTTAAAATTGAACGCAAAATGCGCATACTTCTTCAAGTATGTCCCACTTTTTTTATTCGATTTTGCCTTGCATTGCGTCCCTTGATTGAGATCTTGAACAGGCGCTGAGGAAATCATGTAAAAATCCGGCAGATGCATACATCCTGCCGGATCGGTGGTATTTTTCTAAATCTTTTTTCAGCAATTTGCCTTTATTGCGTATAGCGACCGCTAATCACCGCAATACGCGGTCACCTGAATTTCAATTTTCATGCGGGGGTCGGACAAGCCTGCGGTGAGCATCATCGCCGATGGTCTGACATCGCCGAAATATTTGCGCGTGACCGGAAAGCATTTGGGAAAGTTGTCAGCATTCGGCAGCACATAGGTTACGCGTACGACATCCTTCAAGCTGCTGCCGGCTTCCTTTAATGCGGCTTCAATATTTTTGAAGCATTGTTCGGCCTGTTCCACCAGGTCGTCGGATATGGTCATGTTGCTGTAGTCGAATCCGGTGGTGCCGGAAACCAGCACCCAATCGCCTGCGCGGACTGCGCGGGAGTAGCCGATTTCCTGTTCGAATGTTGAACCGGAACTGATCAATTGGCGCGTCATACTGTTTTCTCCTTATAAAAGTTCAAAAAAATAGCACTATAATGGGGTTGGTATGTGATTTCAAAGCGGAATAAATAAATTAATGAGGGTTTGTACCGCCTATGGCGACAACACTATACTGGCATGATTATGAAACAACCGGCACTGATCCGAAACGGGACAGGCCGGTACAGTTTGCAGGTGTACGCACGGATGAGGCATTCAATGAAATCGGTAAGCCACTGGTAATATACTGCAAGCCGCCGCGCGATGTGCTACCGCAGCCGGTTTCATGCCTGATTACGGGTATCACGCCACAGCAGGCGGATGAAAAAGGTATTACAGAAGCCGATTTTATCGGGCAAATCCATGCGGAACTGGCGCAACCCGATACCTGCGGGCTGGGTTATAACACGCTGCGGTTTGACGATGAAGTGACGCGCTATACACTTTACCGCAATTTCTACGATCCCTACGCACGTGAGTGGCAGAACGGCAATTCGCGCTGGGATATCATCGATCTGGTGCGCATGACGTATGCCCTGCGGCCTGAAGGTATTGAGTGGCCGCGGCGCAGGGCGGAAGGGGAAAAGCAGGACGAACAGGGCGAACTGCCGAGTTTCCGCCTTGAAGATTTAACCGCTGCGAATGGCATCGCGCACGACGCGGCGCATGATGCATTGTCCGATGTGCGCGCCACCATCGGTCTGGCGCGTCTGCTGCATGAACGGCAGCCGCGACTTTACAGCTGGCTTTATCAATTGCGTAATAAACGGCGTGCGGCGGCATTGCTCGATGTGTTCGAGCATACGCCGGTGGTGCATACCTCACGCATGTATCCGGCCAGAACCGGCTGCACCACGCTGGTGATGCCGATTGCTGCCGAACCGGGTAACCCGAACAGCGTACTGGTCTATGATTTGCGCCATGATCCGGAAATGTTTCTGGATCTGGATGTTGAAGCGCTGGGGCGGTATCTGTTTACCCGCAATGACGATTTGCCGGAGGGCGTCCAGCGTTTGCCGGTCAAGTCGGTGAAAATTAATAAATGCCCGGCGCTGGCGCCACGCAACACGCTGAATGCGCAGGCCGCCGAGCGTATCGGTATTGATCTCGATGCCTGTCAGCGGCATTGGCACACACTCAAGACGCAGTGTAAAAACAGTGATTTTGCGCAGCGTGTTGTTTCGGCGTATACCCAACGGGAATTTGCACCGGCGGAAGATGTTGATCAGGCGCTGTACGATGGTTTTATGGACAATGCCGATGCGCCGCTGCTCGCACAGATACGGCGCGCTACGCCGCAGGCACTGGCTGCTGCGCGGTTTGTGTTTCATGACGAGCGTTTGCCGGAGTTGTTTTTCCGTTACCGTGCACGCAACTGGCCGGAAACCTTGTCGTCTGAGGAAAACGCGTGTTGGCTGCAATTGCGCCAACAGCGGCTAACGCAGGGCACCGATGGGAACAGCCTGACGATTGAACAGTATTTCAATCAGCTTGCGGCGCTGCGTGCTGAATATGCGGATCATGCTAAATCACTGGATATACTTGATGCGCTGGAGCAGTGGGGGCAAAGTCTCAGAACCTGTTCAAGATCTCACTGAAGGGCGCATTGCAGCGTTAAAATCGAATTCAAAATGCTCACATACTACAAGTATGCTCCGCTTTCTCATTCAATTTTGCCTTGCACTGCATCCCTTGATTGAGATCTTGAACAGGTTCTTATGGATTTTTGCTGATGTGCTGCCCGATAGGCGTTGTGCATCTGTAATTTCGGATTACAATATGTTCATTTTTTTGTTGTGTTTCCATGCGGTTATGAAAAATAATTATCTTGAAAGAATCCTGACAGCCCAGGTGTATGATGTTGCGGAGCAGACGCCGCTTGATGACATGCCCATTCTGTCGGCACGTATACATAATCAGGTGCTGTTGAAGCGCGAGGATCTGCAGCAGGTTTTTTCTTTCAAGCTGCGCGGTGCTTATAACAGGATGTTCAAGTTATCACCGGAAGTGCGTAATCGCGGCGTCATCGCGGCTTCGGCCGGTAACCATGCGCAGGGCGTGGCGCTGGCCGCGAAGAAACTGGGGTGCAGTGCCACTATCGTGATGCCGGTGACGACACCGCAGATTAAAGTGCAGGCGGTCATGGCGCGCGGGGCAACGGTGGTGCTGCATGGTGATTCTTACAGCGATGCCTACGAACATGCGATAGAACTGTCCGAAACACATCAGGTGACATTTATTCATCCGTATGATGATCCGGATGTGATCGCTGGGCAGGGAACTGTCGGCATGGAAATTTTGCGCCAGCATGCCGGTTGCAGCATCCACGCCATATTTGTTCCGGTGGGCGGAGGCGGGTTGATTTCGGGCATTGCCGCGTATGTCAAAAGGCTTTATCCCGAAATCAAAATCATCGGTGTGGAACCGGTCGACGCCAATGCTTTGTTCCGTTCGCTGCAAAGCGGTCGTCGCGTCAAGCTGGCACAGGTGGGGCTGTTTGCCGATGGGGTGGCGGTTAAGCAGATTGGCAAGGAAACGTTCCGTTTGTGCCGTGAATTGGTTGATGAGGTCATTCTGGTGGATACCGATGAAATCTGCGCGGCGATCAAGGATGTTTTTGAGGATACGCGTACTATACTCGAGCCATCCGGCGCGCTTTCGATTGCCGGAATCAAAACCTATGTGGAACGGGAAAATATTCTGCACCAAACGCTGGTGGGCATTGCTTCAGGTGCCAATATGAATTTCGACCGGCTGCGGCATATTTCTGAACGTGCGGAAATTGGCGAACACCGCGAAGCGGTAATGGCGGTCACTATCCCGGAAAAACCCGGCAGTTTTAAGAAATTTTGTAACCTACTGGGTGCAAAAAGCATAACCGAGTTTAATTATCGCTACGCCGATCCGAAGGAAGCACGTGTTTTTGTCGGCATTTCGGTGCGTAACTGCGATGAAACCGAGAAGCTGGTCGCTGACTTGCAGGCGAGCGGATTGAATACGCTGGATCTGAGCAATAACGAAATGGCCAAGCTGCATATCCGCCATCTGGTCGGCGGACATGCGCCTGAGATTGAAAACGAGATCCTGTACCGGTTTGAATTTCCGGACCGGCCCGGTGCGCTGATGGATTTTCTCAATGCGATGAGTCATAACTGGAATATCAGCCTGTTTCATTACCGCAATCACGGCGCCGATTACGGACGGGTGCTGATCGGTATTCAGGTACCGCCGGAAGAAAAACCGGATTTCAAGACTTTTCTGGATCAGCTCGGATATCGGTACTGGGATGAGAGTAAAAACCCGGCGTACAAGTTGTTCCTGGGCTAAGAACCTGTTCAAGGTCTCACTGAAGGGCAGCATTGCTGCGTTAAAATCGAGCTCAGAATGCTCACATACTTCAAGAAGCTGGAAAAACAGCGTGTGCGTTAATTAAATTAATTAAACCGATAGAATGACATGGGGAGAATGATCAATGAATGAGTATATTGCGGAACTATCGAATTTGTTTTCTTTTGATGAACTGGCCAGACGCAGCTGGCTGGAGATTGCACTGATTCTGTCGCCGACGGTTGTGCTGATTTTTTTACTGCTGGGCTATCTTTTCTTTTTAAGAACGAAAGTATGGCGATGGACGATTTATTCCCTCAGCTTTGTGCTGCTCGCAGGTTATCTGCCGTACGAATTGGTGCGCCAGTCGACCGAGATGTCCCGTGCGCAGGCGAATATCAATGAATTGCACGATCAATTGCAGACGTTTTTACGTGAAGCACAGATTGAATATGTAAACAGCTTCAACGATGAAGCCGTTGCGGTCAATCTGCTCGATGAATTGATCCAGGGTCTTGATGTCAATGAACGCAAGGCACTGATTATGATTTCGTGGTTGATGTCGGAGAATGAGAAGCACGCATTAGAACGGATTGACGACAGGCAGAAGCTGTTTGCCGATGAGATCAAGACCAGCGTGAGTACCGCCAAAAGTGAAATCATCGATTCGCGCAAACCGGTACCGGTCGAAAAAATTTCCGGCGATGTGGTGAAGCGCCTGGAAAAGGAGGTCAATCATCTGCTGGAAAACAAAATGAGCGCTTTCAAGCAGCAAATCGATACGACCCTGGACAGTTTTGAAAATGACATCAATTCATTTATCCAGTCGGAACTGGGTAACTATGAAGAGAAACTGACCACGATAACCCAGCAGAATGTCGATGCATTACGCAATTATTCCAACCAGGCGAACCGGGTCATCACGCAGCAGGTGGGTAAAATCAATCAGGAATCGCTGAAAAAGCTGGATGACACCAAGGCCAGCATAGAAGGCATAGGCGCCGCTATCGGCAATATCGATCTGCAGGCCGTACTCAAGCAGATGGGGCAACTGTCAACGAAGGTTGAACGGGCACAGAAACGCAATGATGTTCATTTCGAGTACCTCGAATGCATGCGTACCGCGGGTATGCTCGATCTGGGCGGTAAGCGGGACGAATGCAGGGGTGCCCTGGACAGTGCGTTGAATAATTTGTAAAGGGCGCCTCTAAATCAAGTATTTCAATTATTCCGAACAGGATTGTGCAACGTAACCGTTGTTTTGTGTTCGGGTATGAAAACATGATCCCAGTTTAACCGGCTTTTGATGACGGAGAGCAGGGCGTTTGCGTTATTGACCTCGCCGTGCACGATAAATGTTTTTTCCGGTGTTTGCGTGAAATGCCTCAGCCAATCCAGTAAAGCAGCCTGGTCGGCATGAGCGGACAATCCACCGATCGTATAAATTTCCGCTCTGACAGGAATATCCTCGCCAAATATTTTGACAATCCGGGCACCGTCCACCAGACGCCGTCCCAGCGTTCGGGCAGCCTGAAAACCGGTGATGATGATGCTGCATTCCGGCCTGCCCAGGTTGTATTTGAGATGGTGCTTGATGCGGCCGGCATCGCACATGCCGCTTGCCGAGATAATGACAGCGCCGTGACGGAGGGTGTTCAAATGCATGGATTCTTCAACATCCTGGACAAAATGAATCCGTGGCTTCTTGCCGTCACCGCTCATCCACTGCAGGGCATCCAGCGTTTCCCTGTCGAGCAGCGCGAGATGTTTCATGGTAATGTCCGTCGCCGCCAGCGCCATGGGGGAGTCCACATAAATATCCATTTCACCAAGTCTTCCCGTGCGGTACAGATCGACCAGTAAAAACAGCAAATCCTGCGTGCGGCCGACGGTGAACGCGGGAATAATGACGTTGCCGCCTTTTTCTATCAATGTGTTGTTAATGGCGTATACCAGTTCATCGAGCGTTTCGAGCATATTGCGATGCTGGCGGTTGCCATAGGTCGATTCGACCAGCAGAATATCCGCTTGCCGTATCGGTGTCGGATCGCGCACGATGGGGTGACCCGGCTGTCCCAGATCACCGGAGAATACGATCTTTTTGGTCACGGATCCGTCGGTCAGCCAAAGCTCGATAATCGCAGAACCGAGGATATGACCCGCATCCCGGAATATGCACCGTACCGAGGGATGCGGCGAGATTTCAGTGTCATAGGCCACGCTGTGCATCTGCTTGAAAAAATGTTCCGTCTGCGCCACGGTGTACAGGGGCGCATATTCCTGCAGAGCACTGTTCCGGGGATGTGTGTCGCGCCGGGTTTTATTGCGCCATTCGGTTTCTTTTTCCTGAATGTGCGCACTGTCTCTGAGCATGACTTGCAGCAGGTCGTTGGTGGCCGGGGTTGCATAGACCGGTCCCCGGAATCCCCAGACGCTTAACCGTGGCAGCAGACCGGAATGATCGATGTGCGCATGCGTGAGCAACACGAAATCGAGGGTTTGGGGATCAAAGTTGAACGCCGTGCGGTTTTTTTTGTCCGCTTCGCGTCCGCCCTGAAACATGCCGCAATCCACCAGAAAACGTAAATTGTCTGTTTCGATCAGGTAGCATGATCCGGTGACTTCGCCAGCGGCGCCAAGAAATGTCAGCTGCATAAAATAGTGGTCATCTTATTGCTCAAGTGTATCGAGTATATGCAATGTTCCATTGACAAGTAAATCGATTTCCGCGTCGGTGATGATATAAGGCGGCATAAAATAGACTGTTTTCCCGAGCGGACGCAGCAGCAGGCGTTGCTTCAGCCCGGCCTGGAAAAATTGCTGTGAAAAGTGCGCGATGCCGGTATTCACTTCGAACGCCCAGATCATGCCGCAGTTGCGGAAATGACTGACCTTGGGGTGTGATGACAGCGCAGCGGCGGCGTTGTTGAGATAGGCTGCTTTGGTTTTATTGCGTTCCAGAATGTTGTCCTGTTCGAAAATATCGAGTACCGCCAGTGCGGCGCGGCATGCTAGGGCGTTGCCGGTGTGTGTATGCGAGTGCAGGAAAGCATGCGTCGATTGATCATCGTAAAAACGCTGGTAAACGGTGTCGGTTGTCAATACGACCGAGAGCGGCAGGTAGCCGCCGCTCAAACCTTTTGCGAGACACAGGAAATCCGGTGTGATATTGGCTTGTTCGCAGGCAAACATGGTACCGGTGCGGCCAAAACCGACTGCGATTTCATCGGCGATCAAGTGCACCTGGTAATGGTCGCAAATTTCGCGGGCACGCTCGAGATAAACCGGGTGGTACATGCCCATGCCCATTGCGCCCTGAATCAGCGGCTCGATAATGAACGCAGCCGTTTCGGCATGATGGCAGGCCAGATGTTCTTCAAGCGCAGCCGCTGCGCGCAGCGCGTAATGCTCGGCGGATTCATTCTGACCGGCATAACGCCAGTCCGGTGTCATGACATGCGTGCAGGGCCGCAGCAGCGGTGCATAGGTTGTCTTGAAAATGGGGACATCGGTGACTGACAAGGCACCGAGCGTTTCGCCATGATAGTCATTCTGCAGACTGATAAACCGGGTTTTATCGGTTTTTCCGGCAAGCTGCCAGTAATGAAAGCTCATTTTCAATGCGATTTCGGTTGCTGACGCACCGTCGCTGGCATAAAAACAATGTCCGAGGTCACCTGGTGTCATCGCTTTCAGGCGTTCGGATAAGGCGATGACCGGTTCATGCGTGAAACCGGCGAGCATGACATGTTCGATTTGGTCGAGTTGATCCTTGATCGCCGCATTAATCTTCGGATTGGCATGCCCAAACAGATTCACCCACCAGGAGCCGATTGCATCCAGATACCCGTTGCCGTCCGCATCGTACAGCCAAACGCCTTTGCCACGCACGATGGGCACGAGCGGAAAGATTTCATGTTGCTTCATCTGGGTGCAGGGATGCCAGACGGTTTCCAGGCTGCGTTGGTGCAAAGCGGAGGTTGCTGAAATATCAGGGTTGCTGGTGGACATGGTGTGACTCGGTTGAAATAGGTAGGGATAAAAAATTCACGCTGTGTGCTGCGGATTTTTAGCAGAACCAAGTTTAACAGCCTGTTAAGCGGTAATGGTAAACTGATTTTCACTGGCTTTCCAGTTCGGTGGATTTTCGCTTCCGGACAGTGTTTCCGGTATGGCGGGCATATCCGGTTTCGGGTTCGCGCCATGCAGGTATTCAATCTGGTGCTGGATATGTGAAGTCTGTATAAATTATGCATAACAAGGAAGTGACCTGCGGGTGTTGCCATTTACAGTCGTAGCGCATGATTATCGCATCGGTTGCCTGAAAAATTCTTCGAATAAACGCTCGATGCGCATGCTGTGGCTGCCTTGCCAGTAAATCCGATTACATCCTGAGCATATCAGGAATTTATCGTAGTACTGTCGTGTGAGCGGTTTGAGGCGATGCGCGACAGCCGTTTTTTCGGTGTTGATCAGTTTTTCGTTGCAGATTGTGCAGCGTGTCAGTGGGGCAAGCGATGCGTACAGATTGAACCGGTTCAGCGTTTCCCTGACCTGGGCCTTGGGGATATCGGTGCGCACAAAGTAACCGTAGGTGATGATTCTTCGTTTCAACAGCTTACGGTCGCGAGTTAACACGATGCGCTGCGTTTTACAGGAAATTTCCGCAATGGATTGATCGTCAAAATCATTGCGATATAAACAATCAAAGCCGAGCAATCGCATGTAACGTGCTAATCGCCCGAGATTGGCATCAACGATAAACCGGGGAGGTGCGGGCATCGGCGGAGAGAGGTGGCGTAGTGGTCTGCCGGGTTCATGCACGGCTGTTGAACAATCCGGATAAACGTGAATTTTATCGCCGTTCTGAACGATGTAATCAAAATCGACGGAAATGCCATTGACGATGATCAGATCAATTTCGGTATGCGGAACATTGCATGATTCAATGACATCCTTGATAGATGCCTTACGGTCAACAGCGCGAACAATGGTCAGATTCTGCCTGACCGGTGAAATAAAGTCTTTAAGTGCAGCATGGAAGTGTAAATACGCGTATTCCATAATATGAGCACTATATCAGCCGTTGCTTCACGATAGGGTGTATTTGCATAGAAACGGACAATTTTTTCACGTATAATTTCACGCTAAACAAGCCGGGCACATCAGCATTTTTTGTCCGATTTCCAAATCTCGAATCAAAACCCAAGGAGCTCTTTGTGTCGCAACGCCAGCCCGCCATTCTCGCATTAGCAGATGGAACTGTATTTCATGGCGTTTCTATCGGTACCGAGGGCGTCGCAACCGGGGAAGTGGCTTTTAATACCGCGATGACCGGTTATCAGGAAATCCTGACGGATCCATCCTACTGTCAGCAGATCATTACCTTGACTTATCCGCATATCGGCAATACAGGCGCCAATCTGGAAGATATCGAATCGGGGCATCTGGACAAGGTGTATGCGTCAGGTCTGGTTATTCGTGACTTGCCGCATGTTGCGAGCAGCTGGCGCAAGACACAGTCGTTACCGGATTTTCTTCTGGATCAACGGGTTGTTGCCATTGCCGATATCGATACGCGCAAATTGACGCGGATTCTGCGCGAAAAGGGTGCGCAGCCAGGCTGCATCATGGCCGGCCGGCTTGATACCAATGAGGCGGTAGTGCACGCGCGTTCTTTTCCGGGGCTGGCCGGAATGGATCTTGCGAAAACGGTAACCTGCCAGAATGCCTATACCTGGGATGCGGGTGAATGGGTATTGGGTACAGGATATCAATCACCGGGCTTACCGGATAGTAAGCGCTTTCATGTCGTTGCATTTGATTTTGGCATCAAGCGCAATATTTTGCGTAAATTGGTGCAGCGCGGCTGCAGTATCACTGTCATGCCGGCGCAGACTTCTGTGGAGGAAGTCATGGCGGCAAAACCCGACGGCGTTTTTCTGTCAAACGGGCCGGGGGATCCTGAGCCCTGTGATTACGCTATCAATGCAATACGTGCTTTGCTGGATAAAAACATTCCTATATTCGGAATCTGCCTTGGTCATCAGTTGCTTGCTCTGGCGAGCGGCGCCAAAACGGTTAAAATGAAATTCGGACATCATGGCGCCAATCATCCGGTGCAGGATGTACACAGCGGGAAAGTTTTTATTACCAGTCAGAATCACGGTTTTGCCGTGGATGCGGATACGCTGCCGGATAATGTACGTATTACGCATGTTTCGCTTTTTGACGGCAGTCTGCAGGGATTCGAATTGCTGGACAAACCCGCTTTCTGTTTTCAGGGGCATCCGGAAGCAAGTCCGGGACCGCATGAGGCCGATTATCTTTTTGACCGGTTCATGGCCATGATGAAGCAGCCAGGAATGAATACCGGTTGATGATTGCGATAAAAATAACTTCCCCTAATCGTACTACTGATCATGCCTAAACGTACCGACATTCAGTCTATTCTCATCATTGGCGCAGGGCCGATTATTATTGGTCAGGCCTGTGAGTTCGATTATTCCGGTGTGCAGGCCTGCAAGGCGCTGCGCGAGGAAGGTTATCGCGTCGTTCTGGTGAATTCCAATCCGGCGACGATTATGACCGATCCGGAAATGGCGGATGCGACCTATATCGAGCCTATAACATGGCAGATGGTGGAAAAAATTATTGAGCTTGAGCGGCCGGATGCATTGCTGCCGACCATGGGTGGACAGACTGCGCTGAATTGTGCGCTTGACCTGGTTAAGCATGGGGTGCTGGAAAAATATCGTGTCGAATTGATCGGTGCATCACGTGAAGCGATTGATATGGCTGAGGATCGTGAGAAATTCAAGAAAGCGATGTCGCGTATTGGTTTGAATTCTGCGCGTTCCGCAGTTGCGCACAGCATGGAAGAGGCGTTGCAGGTTCAGGCGATGCTCGGTTATCCGGTTATTATCCGTCCTTCTTTTACCATGGGTGGTAGTGGTGGCGGCATTGCCTATAATCGGGAAGAGTTTGTTGAAATCTGCGAGCGCGGACTGGAAGCCTCGCCGACCAAGGAACTGTTAATTGAAGAATCGGTTATCGGTTGGAAAGAGTTTGAAATGGAAGTGGTGCGCGATAAGCAGGATAACTGCATCATTATCTGTTCCATTGAAAACCTCGATCCCATGGGTATACATACGGGTGATTCGATTACTGTGGCACCCGCACAGACCTTGACCGACAAGGAATATCAGATCATGCGCAATGCATCGATCGCGGTACTGCGTGAAATCGGGGTGGAGACGGGGGGATCAAACGTGCAGTTTGCGATTAACCCGGATGATGGCCGTATGCTGGTGATAGAAATGAATCCACGCGTGTCGCGTTCGTCTGCGCTGGCTTCGAAGGCAACAGGCTTTCCGATTGCCAAGATCGCAGCGAAACTGGCCGTGGGTTATACGCTGAATGAACTCGGCAATGATATTACCGGTGGTATTACCCCGGCATCATTTGAACCGGCGATAGATTATGTCGTGACCAAAATACCGCGATTTGCTTTCGAAAAATTTCCGCAGACCAATGATCGTTTAACGACGCAGATGAAATCTGTCGGCGAAGTCATGGCAATCGGCAGAACATTCCAGGAATCTTTGCAGAAAGCACTACGCGGACTGGAAACGGGCGTGGATGGGCTGGATGAAAAAACCGATAACCTGGAAAAAATTCAGTCTGAACTGGCCAATCCGGGCGCGGAACGTATCTGGTATGTTGCTGATGCATTCCGTTGCGGCATGACGCTGGAAGCGGTTTATCAGTTAACACGCATTGATCTCTGGTTTTTGTCGCAAATAGAAGATCTGGTCAGACAGGAGCGTGCCTTGTCCAAAAAGAGACTGGAAACGCTGGATGAGCAAGCGCTGCGCAGGTACAAACGCAATGGATTCTCTGACCGCAGGCTGGCCAGGCTGTTGAATACCGATCAAACAGCGGTGCGTATTTATCGTCATCGCTTCAATCTGCGCCCGGTATATAAACGGGTAGATACTTGTGCTGCGGAGTTTGCCACCAGTACGGCATACATGTATTCGACTTATGAAGAGGAATGCGAAGCGCAGCCGACTGACAGAAGGAAAATTATGGTGCTGGGTGGCGGTCCCAATCGGATCGGGCAGGGAATCGAATTTGATTATTGTTGTGTGCATGCTGCGCTGGCATTGCGTGAGGATGGTTATGAAACCATTATGGTGAACTGCAATCCGGAAACAGTTTCAACCGACTATGATACGTCGGACCGATTGTATTTCGAGCCTTTGACACTGGAAGACGTGCTGGAAATTGTTGCGGTCGAGAAACCGGAAGGTGTTATTGTGCATTACGGTGGTCAGACACCGTTGAAGCTGGCTCGCGATCTGGAGGCAAACGGAGTTCCTATTGTCGGTACCAGTCCTGACATGATTGATTGTGCGGAAGACCGGGAGCGTTTCCAGAAAATGCTGCATGAGCTGGGTTTGAAACAGCCGCCCAACCGAACTGCGCGTAATCCTGAAGCTGCACTGGCTGCGGCCGAAGAAATCGGTTATCCGCTGGTTGTTCGTCCGAGTTATGTGTTGGGGGGGCGTGCAATGGAAATTGTGCATGAGCAAGGTGATCTTGAACGCTACATGCGCGAAGCAGTTAAAGTCTCCAACGATTCGCCGGTTTTACTGGATCGTTTTCTGACCAATGCTGTAGAGGTTGATATCGATGCGATTCATGACGG
The DNA here is from genome assembly GCA_964612715.1 of uncultured Nitrosomonas sp. GTDB lineage: Bacteria > Pseudomonadota > Gammaproteobacteria > Burkholderiales > Nitrosomonadaceae > Nitrosomonas. The sequence goes on from CAZTCY010000050.1 coordinate 13,108, forward strand.
TGAGAGTGTACTGATTGGCGGCATCATGGAACATATCGAGCAGGCAGGTGTACATTCCGGCGATTCGGCGTGCTCTCTGCCGCCTTTTAACTTGCAGCCGCAAATGCAGGACGAGTTGCGCCGTCAGACGGCCATTATGGCGCGTGCATTGCAGGTGAGAGGGTTGATGAATGTGCAGTTCGCTATTCAGGATGGCATTGTTTATGTGCTTGAGGTTAATCCTCGGGCGTCACGAACGGTGCCTTTTGTGTCAAAGGCGACAGGTCTGCAATTAGCTAAGATTTCGGTGCGCTGCATGACGGGTAGAACGCTGCGGCAGCAGGGTGTTACGCAGGAAGTGACACCGCCATTTTATTCGGTAAAAGAAGCCATTTTTCCTTTTATCAAATTTCCGGGTGTGGATACCATATTAGGACCGGAGATGAAATCGACTGGTGAAGTGATGGGGATCGGCAGTACTTTTGCCGAGGCATTTGTCAAATCTCAGCTGGCATCGGATATACGCCTGCCGAAATCGGGTAAGGTTTTTATCAGTGTGCGTGAGTCCGATAAATTTCATGCGATTGAGATTGCACATGATCTTGTGAAACTCGGTTTTACGCTTTATGCTACGCGCGGTACAGCCGCGACGCTCACGGAAGCGGGGCTGGATGTTGTCGCGGTGAATAAAGTGGCGGAGGGTCGTCCGCATATTGTAGATATGATTAAAAATGGCGAGATCAGTTTGATCATTAATACGGTTAAAAATAAACGCAGCGCGATACGTGATTCATATTCAATTCGTCATGCGGCGCTTCAAAGGCGTGTGACATACTATACGACCTTGGCGGGCGCGCGGGCTGCATGCGTAGGCATGGCGAATATGCAGGAACTAAGAGCGTATAATCTGCAAAAAATACATTCATAAAAAATCAGAAGCGCGTGTAAGGGCGTTTCTGTGGTGATATGTATCATCATGGGACTAAAATAAATTATGAGGAAGGATAAACAGTAATAATGAGTACAACGCCTTTAACTGTTGCCGGCGCTGAAGCGTTGCGTAGAGAGTTACATGAAATGAAGACGATACATCGTCCTGCTGTCATTGCGGCCATTGCCGAGGCACGTTCGCATGGCGATCTTTCCGAAAATGCTGAATATGATGCCGCGAAAGAAAGGCAGGGATTTATAGAAGGCCGGATTGCAGAACTTGAAAGCAAGTTGTCAAACGCCCAGATCATTAATCCGGCACTCATTAACGCCGAGGGTGCCTGTGTTTTTGGCGCGACTGTTGAGCTTGAAGATATGCAGAGTTGTGAAACGGTGACTTATCAGATTGTCGGTGAGGATGAAGCCAGTATCAAACATGGAAAAATTTCAATTAACTCACCGATCGCGCGCGCGCTAATCGGAAAATATGAGGGTGATGTTGCTGAAGTTCAGGCGCCTGGCGGGATTCGTGAGTATGAAATCTTGGGTGTGAAGTATATTTAGGTGTTCTCCTTAGCGCAGAATACCTAAATTATGTCTGGTAGCTGCGTTTGGTGCGGCGTGGTTCACGCCTTTCCTGTTTGGCAGGTTTTGGTTTTTCAGTTTCTTCCGGCTTCGGGCGATAGATGATAAAGATTTTCCCTATTTGTTGAATGGGTTCGGCATTAAGCCTTTGGCAAATTTCTTCATAGATTGCTTTTCTGGTATTACGATCATCCAACTGAACTTTGATCTTGATCAGTTCATGGCACAATAATCCACGATCCAGTTCTTCGACAACATTATTGGTAAGACCTGCCTTTCCGATGAGAACTACTGGGCTGAGTGTATGCCCTTGTGCAGAAAGCAGGCGACGTTGTGTAACGCTGAGTGTCGACATAAAGACATAAGTTTTTATCTAAAACATCATTCTACTTTATGGCGCGTACTAAAACCAGTAATCAGTGGATGAAAGAGCATGTCAATGACTTCTTTGTTAAACAGGCAAAGAAAGAAGGCTATCGCTCACGGGCCGCCTATAAATTACTTGAAATCGATGCGCAAGATCACATTTTTAAAAAAGGCATGGTTGTTATAGACCTTGGTGCCGCGCCGGGAAGCTGGACTCAAGTCGCATTGCATAAAGTCGGTGCGCTAGGTAAAGTTATTGCGTTAGATATTTTAGAAATGCGGCCTATGCCCGGTGCTATTTTTATTAGGGGTGACTTTCGGGAAGAAAGTGCTATTATAGAACTTGATCGTGAATTGGGCAGGCAATTGCCTGACTTAGTAATTTCCGATATGGCGCCTAACATAAGTGGTATAACGGTCAGTGATCAGGCGAGAAGCATGTATCTGGCAGAGTTGGCTTATACTTTTGCGATGGAGAAGCTGAACCACGGCGGCAATTTTCTGGTCAAAGTTTTTCAAGGAAGAGAATTTGATCAGTTTTTACGTGAAATGCGCTGCGGATTTGCAAAAGTGCAGGTGCGTAAGCCGAAAGCATCCCGAGAACGCAGTAATGAAGTGTATTTGTTAGGACTCGGAAAGAAAAATTAAAAATAAATCAGAATTATAAAATAAAGAGCGGCGGAATAAAAAACACGGACGAATTTTATTCATTTTCTATTTGACAATGTATTTTTTAAATATTGTAAGGTGCAAACCAAGGAGTTATCTTGAATAATTTGATCAAAAATATGGCCATTTGGCTAGTTATTGCACTGATTTTGATGACAGTATTCAACCAATTCAGTGTGCGTCAACAGACACAAGTGCCGATTGATTACTCGCAGTTTATTACCGAATTGAATCAAGGACGAATTGCAAAGGTGACCATTGATGGTCGTACCTTGAGGGGTATCAAATCAGATGGGAGGCGTTTTACGACGTACGCACCATCTGATCCCTGGCTGGTCAGCGATTTGCTGAAGTCTGGCGTCGTTGTAGAGGCTAGGCCGGAAGAGGAGCCCTCTCTGTTGATGAGTATATTTATTTCCTGGTTTCCAATGCTGCTTCTGATTGCAGTATGGATTTTCTTCATGCGGCAAATGCAGGGTGGAGGCAGGAACGGCGGAGCATTTTCGTTTGGAAAGAGCAAGGCGAGAATGCTGGATAAGTCACAGAATCATGTCACATTTAATGATGTTGCCGGCTGTGAGGAAGCAAAGGAAGAGGTTGCGGAACTGGTAGAGTTTTTGCGTGACCCTTCAAGATTCCAGAAGCTGGGTGGACGGATACCGCGCGGTGTATTGATGGTGGGAAGCCCGGGTACCGGTAAGACTCTGTTGGCGCGTGCTATTGCGGGTGAAGCCGAGGTTCCGTTCTTCAGTATTTCCGGTTCGGACTTTGTGGAAATGTTTGTTGGCGTGGGCGCATCCAGAGTGCGCGATATGTTTGAACAGGCCAAAAAACATGCGCCATGCATTATCTTCATTGATGAGATTGATGCGGTCGGTCGTCAGCGGGGTGCAGGACTGGGGGGCGGTAATGATGAGCGTGAACAGACGCTTAATCAGTTACTTGTTGAAATGGATGGCTTTGAAGGCGCGATGGGCGTTATTGTAATTGCCGCCACCAATCGTCCTGATGTCCTTGATCCGGCATTGTTGCGTCCAGGGCGTTTTGATCGTCAGGTAACAGTACCACTGCCTGATATCCGTGGTCGTGAACAGATTCTGAATGTGCATATGCGTAAAATTCCTTTGGCGCCAGATGTCAAAGCAGACATACTCGCACGGGGAACCCCAGGCATGTCAGGCGCGGATTTGGCGAATCTCGTTAATGAAGCTGCATTGTTTGCTGCGCGGAAAAATAAACGCTTGGTGGACATGGATGATTTTGAGAACGCGAAAGACAAGATCTTTATGGGCGCTGAGAGACGATCTGTTGTCATGCCAGAGCATGAACGCAGGAATACTGCTTATCATGAATCGGGTCATGCGGTTGTTGCTTATCTTTTACCTAAAACAGATCCGGTACATAAAGTAACGATTATCCCGAGGGGGCGTGCTTTGGGTGTAACGATGCAACTACCGACTGAAGATCGTTTTAGTATGGAGAAAGAAGAAATTCTGCAAAAACTCTCGGTTATGTTTGGCGGGCGTATTGCGGAAGAAGTCTTCATGCACCAGATGACGACGGGTGCTTCGAATGATTTTGAACGCGCGACGGACCTGGCCCGTCAAATGGTGACACAATGGGGCATGTCAGACACATTGGGTCCTATGGTTTATGGAGAAAATGAGGGTGAAGTTTTTCTGGGTCGTTCTGTGACAACGCATAAAAATCTCAGCGAAGCAACGATGCAAAAAGTTGATGCTGAAATACGTCGTATCATCGATGCGCAATATGGGATTGCGCGTAAGTTGATTGAAGAGAATAAAGATAAAATCGAAGCCATGACGCAGGCATTGCTGGAATGGGAAACGATTGATAGTGATCAGATTAAAGATATTATGGAAGGAAAACCGCCGCGTCCACCTAAACCGCCACAATCCGTCACTGAAAAAGCGGTAGAAGAGGTTTCATCAACAGAAGATGAGGAGGAGTCAGATAATATTCCACCTCAGGAAGCTGTAAAAGGAACTGAGTAGGTGCGTGGTCGTTTTTAACTAGTTGTGTGTATCAATACGGGATACGGTAATCAAAATCGTATCCCGTTTTTATTTGATCGCTTATCATCTTAAAGCATAACGCATGCCCAAGAATGCATCGTATTGATTTTTCAAAAAAGCCGCTCATCATGGGGGTGGTGAATATCACTCCGGATTCCTTTTCAGACGGCGGTAAATTTTTTTCGATTGATAAAGCCTTGGCACAGGCAAGGAAGCTTGTGGATGAAGGTGCGGATATCCTGGATATCGGCGGTGAATCAACCCGGCCTGGCAGTATATCCGTTGATGCTGACGAAGAGCTGAAGCGTATATACCCGATTCTGGAAGAATTGGTTAATGAAGGTGTGCCGATTTCGGTAGATACTTCCAAGCCGGAAGTGATGTGTCATTCCATAGCAGCAGGAGCCGCTATGATCAATGATGTTAACGCGTTACGTGCACCTGGCGCATTAGAAATTGTGGCGGCAAGCAAATCAGTTGCGGTGTGCATGATGCATATGCAGGGTAAACCGTCCAATATGCAAGAGAATCCACAGTACGCTAATATTATTCATGAAGTCATGGTTTTCTTGGACGATCGGATTCAAACTGCGGTTGCGTGCGGTATAACGCGTGACCGGATAATCATTGATCCCGGTTTTGGTTTTGGCAAAACTTTGCAGCATAATCTTTCGCTGTTGAAGGGCCTGAAACAGTTTAGTCGGTTCGGCGTTCCAGTTCTGGCTGGAATCTCACGTAAATCAATGCTTGGGATGATTACAGGAAATCCGGTCGATCGACGTGTGCATGAAAGTGTAGTGGCTGCTATGCTTGCCGTCATGAACGGCGCAGACATAGTCCGTGTGCACGATGTAAGAGCAACAAGGGACGCATTGGCTATTTATCATGCCGTGCAGGAAGCTGATGCAGGATAAACAATCGCATTAAAGGTAAGACATTGACTAAAAAGCTTTTTGGAACTGATGGAATAAGAGGGCGGGTGGGCGAGAATCCAATAACACCTGAGCGTATTTTACATCTCGGCTATTCTGCAGGGAAAGTCTTTTCTGCTATGGATTGGCATCTCAAAAAAGGTGAACGTCCTGTGGTATTGATAGGAAAAGATACACGGGTATCGGGTTATATGTTGGAATCCGCTTTAGAGGCGGGGTTGTCGGCGGCCGGCGTCGATGTGCTCTTGTCCGGACCTATGCCGACGCCTGCGATTGCTTATTTGATTCGGGCGTTAAGATTACAGGCCGGTATCGTTATTTCGGCTTCGCATAATTTGTATGAAGACAACGGTCTTAAATTTTTCTCGCAAAACGGTGTCAAGTTGCCAGATGAAATAGAAATGCAGATTGAAGCCGGTATTGAGCTGCCAATTAAAACTATGCCCTCCGCCCAGTTGGGAAAAGTACAGCGGATTAAGGATGCAAGTGGGCGATATATAGAATTTTGTAAGAGCACATTTCCCTATCAACTTGATTTGAGGGGGTTGCGCATCGTTGTCGATTGTGCGCACGGTGCGACTTATCATATTGCCGGACATGTATTCCATGAACTTGGAGCAGAGGTTATAACCATAGGAAACGAACCTAATGGCCTAAATATAAATCATGAGTGCGGTGCTACGCATTGCTCAGCGCTACAAGATGCGGTTAAATTGCATCGGGCAGATTTTGGCATAGCGCTTGATGGTGATGGTGATCGTGTAATCATGGCTGACGAACACGGTACATTGTTTGACGGCGATCAACTGGTTTATATTATCGCTAAACATCGGCACCAACAGGGTATTCTCAAAGGCGGTGTCGTGGGGACATTAATGACTAATCTTGCGATTGAGAATGGTTTGAAACATTTATCCATTCCATTTCAGCGGGCAAAAGTCGGGGATCGCTATGTTATGGAGCTGTTGTGCGAAAAAGACTGGCATCTGGGGGGAGAAAGTTCCGGGCATATCATTTGCAGGGACAAGCATACAACCGGAGATGGCATTATTTCAGCCTTGCAGGTATTGTATGCGCTGCGTGATAATAATCAGGCGTTTTCCGATTTCATCAAAGAAATTACGTTATATCCCCAGCGATTGATTAATATAAAAACTAACAGAATGTTTAAATTCAATGAAGATAGTTCGATTCAGAAGGTGATTGGGGAAGCGGAATCTGATTTGAATGCGAAAGGCCGTGTGTTGCTGCGTGCATCGGGTACTGAACCTTTGATTCGGGTTATGGTGGAAGGTGAGTCTGATCAAAAAGTAAACTTCTGGGCCCAGCGGATAGCGGATGTTGTGCAGAAGGTAAGTCATGCACCATGATTAAAGTTAAATTTAGCAAACTTGAACTCGATTTGTCATTAATGTGTAACATTTCAGTCATACAATGCGACCACTAATTAAAAGTGGGATCTTTGGAGAACAAATAGTAATGTTGAAATTCATGGATATGAAATTAATCAGAATTGTTGTTTTGGGGTCGTGTATCTTTTTTTCAAATCTGACGCATTCCAGTCCGATTGTTAGAATAGACGGCTCGAGCACCGTTTATCCGATTATTGAAGCTGTAGCGGAAGATTTTCAAATCGCAAAACGTGGTGCGATACGCGTAACCGTGGGTATCTCCGGTACCGGTGGCGGGTTCAAGAAATTCTGTCGTGGAGAGCTGGATATCGTCAATGCTTCTCGTCCAATTACTGGACTGGAAATGGAAGCTTGCAAAAAAGCTGGTGTGCAATATGTGGAAATGCCCGTTGCAATCGATGCGTTGACAGTTGTTGTTAATCCAAGAAATACTTGGAGTAGGACCATGACTGTGGATGAGCTTAAACAGTTCTGGGAGCCTGCGGCGCAAGGTAAAATAAGCCATTGGAATCAGGTAAACCCAGCGTGGCCGGATAAGCAAGTTAAACTATTCGGGCCCGGTGCGGATTCCGGGACTTTTGAATATTTCACCGAGGCAATTGTCGGGAGAGCGAAATCCAGTCGGGGAGATTTTACAGCCTCAGAGGATGACAATGTTCTGGTACAGGGTGTGGCCAGCGATATGTACGCTTTGGGTTTCTTTGGATTTGCCTACTATATCGAAAATAGTAAAAGAATTCATGCTGTTGCGATTGACAGCGGTAATGGCGGCGTGATTCCTTCGGCGCAGACCGTTGGGAATGGAAGTTATCAACCGTTATCACGCCCGGTATTTATTTATGTTAATGCGCAATCGACGGCGAAGCCCGAGATTCGGGAGTTTGTTAAGTTTTTTATGGATAATGCGGCTGAACTGGTCTCTGAAGTAAAATATTTCCCCCTTTCTCCTAATATCTATAAACTGAATCTCGAGAACATGCATAATAACAAATTAGGCACCGTATTTAGCGGTGAATCCGAGGTGGGCATTGATATTGAAGCAGTAATGAAACACGAAGCGCGTTTGTGATCTGCGGTAAAAATGTGAGTATTCCACCGGTTTTGGGCCGGTGGTTTCAAATACGATCCAAGGCGGGGGATTAAACGACATTTAACCAAACCAGATTGTGCGATCCCCAATTACCTGAATTTCGGTTTTTAAGAAAATTGTAGTACCCAGTAATTCCAATACAATAAACTTCATAGTCTTCAGTTTTTATAACCTGTTCCTTGATTCGTAAAATAGATCATTTTCGAGTCAATATCCCTTCAATTCGATAAAATTATCGGTGCCATTATTTTCATTGCGGCTTAACTCATTTTTCTGAGTGAATGGCAAAAGACTGATATTAAAAAAATAATTCATAACAAGAAGAATTCTGTTTTGATTAATATCAATTCGGTTAATATTCTGGAAGATTTGTTATACAATTCCCCGTTAACTTGTTCGAGCAGTATTGCTGAGCGCACAAAAGTAGTAACAAATTAATTGTTCACAGAGTAAAATTGGAGAGAATATGAAGGATATGTCTGGACGTGGATGGGTAATACAATTATTAGGTAGTGCCATTTTAGCTTCGTTTCTGGCGTTGCCTGTTCATGCGCAGCTCATGCTTGCTCATGAAGGGCATCATGATGCAGGAGGATGTGATATCAAGAATGGGGAATTTCCAATAACCTTCAGTGCCTATGAAGTTCCTCAGGGTAATATTCCACCAATGCATTCATATTGTTCAAATATCCCGACACCAGGGAAAGTACAATTGACTGTGGAATTGTCTGATTGGGATTCGAGAGAAATTCCGCTGGCGGTTCGTTTGGTGGCCGCGGGACATGATGGCAGTCATGCGGGGCATGGCGGAACAGCAGATAGTAAAGAGATGGATCATAGTGGACATGATATGAACGATCATGATATACATGATCACGACCATCAAAGCAATGTAGAAGGTGATCCAGGACAAAATGACATTGTCTATATGCCTTACCAGGTGCATAGTTCGGGAATTATTGTCGTGTCAGCCGATTTACAAAAAGGGCATTACGAAATTCTTTTAGAAAGAAAGGATGATGCAGGTAATATTAAGGTTGCGGGTCGAGTGCCATTTGGTGTCGGCGGTAGCGGCGGTCACGCGGGTCACGGCGGCGGTTTCGGCATGATGGAAATCGGTTTGTTGATTATTGTTGCAGGTGGCGCGGCGTTTTATTTTATGCGTCGGAAAGATGCGAATGAGGGAAGTAAAGCATAATTTGATATGAGTTGATGGTCATATCAGCGATTTTTTAATTCCTCTTGAAGGTGCTGTTATCTGGAAATCGACTTGACACGAAAGCACTGACTCAGTAGTCTAGGGTGGTCGAAGAGGAAG
>CAZTCY010000051.1:0-21659 GCA_964612715.1 uncultured Nitrosomonas sp.
AAATTCAGCGGATCGCGCATGTTGCCTTTCAGGCCGCACAAAAAAGAAACCGGTCATTGTGTTCTGTAGATAAAATGAATGTTCTGGAATGTACCCAGCTGTGGCGGGATGTGGTTGACGAAGTCAGTAAGGATTACCCCGATGTCACACTATCACATATGCTGGTGGATAATGCGGCGATGCAGCTGGTGCGCAACCCCAGACAGTTTGATGTTCTGGTTACAGGAAACATGTTTGGCGATATTCTGTCTGATGAAGCGTCCATGCTGACGGGATCAATCGGCATGCTGCCCTCGGCCTCGCTTGACGGTAATAACAAGGGATTGTACGAACCCATTCACGGTTCAGCACCGGATATTGCAGGGCAAGATGTGGCCAACCCGCTTGCAACGATACTCTCGGTTGCTATGATGTTACGCTATACGTTCAACCAGAACGAAGCGGCGCAACGCATAGAGAATGCCGTCGGAAAAGTGCTGGCGCAGGGGCTGCGTACACGCGATATTGCCAGTGACGGCCTGCAGGTTCTGGGAACACGGGCAATGGGTGATGCCGTATTGTCTCATCTATAACAGACAATTTCTGTGGTGAGCGTCTTTTTTGATCCGAACGAGCGGTTTTTATTTCTGATTTTTTGAGTGACAGGTAAATAATGAAACAGGTTGGTTTTGTCGGTTGGCGCGGTATGGTGGGCTCTGTTCTGATGCAACGTATGCGTGAGGAAGATGATTTTTCCTTGATCGATCCCGTTTTTTTCACAACATCGCAAAAAGGTGGCAGTGGACCTGATATCGGCAAAGCAATTCCGCCGCTCAAAGATGCTTTTGATCTATCCGAACTCACCCGGATGGACGTGATTATTACCTGCCAGGGCGGTGACTACACCCACAAGGTGATCAAAGATTTACGCCAATCAGGATGGCAGGGGTACTGGATTGACGCCGCTTCTGCCTTGCGGATGGACGATGACGCCGTAATTATTCTTGATCCGGTCAATATGCCGGTCATCGAACAGGCATTGCGTACGGGCATAAAGAATTTTATTGGCGGTAATTGCACGGTCAGCCTGATGTTGATGGCGGTAGGCGGCTTGATAGAAAAAGATCTGGTGGAATGGGTTAATGTCATGACATATCAGGCAGCATCGGGCGCCGGTGCGCGTAATATGCGCGAATTACTGCAACAAATGGGGGAAGCGCACCGTGTTGCCAAGGATCTGCTTGACGATCCAGCATCCAGCATACTCGATATTGATCGTGAAGTTGCCGGTACATTGCGTGATAAGAATTTTCCGATTGAAAATTTTGGCGTTCCATTGGCGGGAAGCTTGATTCCGTGGATCGATAAAGCGGTGGCAAACGGCCAAAGTCGTGAAGAATGGAAAGGGCTGGCGGAAACCAATAAGATTATGGGCAAAAAAACCCATCCGATTCCTGTCGATGGCACATGTGTAAGAGTCGGTGCTATGCGCTGCCATAGTCAGGCACTGACGATGAAATTGAAAAAGAATATCCCGCTGGATGAGATTGAAGACATTATTGCCCATACCAATGACTGGGTACAGGTCATACCGAATGAAAGAGAAGTGACAACGGCAAAATTAACGCCAGCAGCCGTAACCGGCTCGTTAACAATACCTGTTGGACGCATTCGGAAATTAGCGATGGGTGACGAATATTTAACCGCATTCACAGTGGGTGATCAATTGCTTTGGGGCGCGGCGGAACCATTGCGTCGCATGCTAAGAATTCTGGTGCAACATTAAATTTAAACAATTATTGACTGATTAATAAGACGAATGATATTGTCTTATCACATAATCCGGGGCGGCTTCCTTTGAATTAACCGATAATTCAAAGGATATTTAAACCATGCAGTGCATAAGCGCGTGGTAGGCTTTCAGCTGTTTTCTGTTGTAAACTAGAGAGGGTCTTCTGTGTATACTTCTTTTGTTAGAGCATGCTTGGTATCATGCATCTTCATTTTTTCCATTTCAGTGCATGCAGCAGGGCTAGGCAAACTGACAATCAACTCCGCTTTGGGACAACCGTTCAATGCGGAAATTGATCTCGTTACGGTCAATGCTGAAGATCTTTCCTCCCTTAATGTAAGCATTGCCTCACTTGAAGCTTATACACAAGCGGGCATACAGTATGAGTCTGTTTTTTCCACGTTCAGATTCTCAATAGAATCCCGCACGAACGGCGAGCCTTATATCAAAGTTTCTTCGCCTCAGGCGATTAATGAGCCTTTTATTAACTTGCTGGTTGAATTAAATTGGGCTTCTGGCCGCTTGCTGCGGGAATATACCGTTCTGCTGGATCCGGTTGATACGCGAAGACCTGAACCGGTAGCACCTGTTGTCCGCACCGTGCCTGAGGGAACTGCAAGTTCCGTCAGTTCTGCCGATATGGTCAGCCCGGACATGTCATCGCCCGCTCCGCAGTCCACCACGGCAGTTTCATATGAACCACCGCAACGGTCAAAACCGACGCCAACGCCCCGATTAATCGAACACAGATCCAATACATACGGCCCGGTTCTTCAAGGCGACACACTGTCATCCATAGCAAGACAGGTTAAACCGGAAGGCGTCAATGTCAATCAAATGCTTGTGGCTTTATTCAGGGCCAATCGTGAAGCATTCATTGCAAACAACATGAATTTGCTCAGAACAGGCGTTGTTCTTAAGGTGCCTGATATTGAAGAGTTAGGCACCATCAGCAGACAGCAGGCGGATGCTGAAGTTAAATTGCAGGTCAGTGACTGGCAAAAATATCGTCAGAATCTCGCGATGGCGACGCAGCAGGCGCAAAAACACGAAACGCTGAAGCAGACCGATTCAGGGCAAATCACAACCACTGTCGCGGATACGGCCATAACTTCGCGCGAAAGCCCTCAAGAAGTGTTACGGCTGTCCAGCGGAGAAAATTTGTCAGGTTCAGCAGATGCGCAAGCCAGTCAAAGTGCCGTAGAACGTTTACGCATGATGGAAGAAGATGCCATTGCGCGGAGCATGGCGTTAAAAGAGGCAAACGAGCGTATTGCCATGCTGGAAAAGAATATCGACAATCTGCAAAAGTTATTGGCGTTACAGAATTCGGAATTGGCAAAGACTCAGGCTAATGCGCAAACGCGACCGGTGTCCGAGGCACCCTCGTCCGCGACTACGCAACAAGATTCCGGCACGCATGCGGAAATAGAATCCATTGAAGTGCTGACACCAGAGTTAGATGCAACTTCCTATTCAGAATTTGATTTGCTTGCAGAGTTGGCTGATGAAGACTTTGGCTTTGAAGAATCTGCATCTACGCCAGTTGGATCCATCGCATCGGATAGCACAACAACAGCATCGGCTGAATACGCCTCGTCGGCTACCCATCCGCTGACGCAACAGGAACCAGAAGAGCCTTCCCCTTCCTTTATCAATGTTTTTCTGGGACAGGCTATGGATAATTTAATTTATATCGGTATAGCCTTAATTCTATTGCCGCTCTTAGTGCTAGCAGCCATCAAGGCACGTAACAGAAGGAGAGATGGCGAAGCTATGGCGGAAGAAGAAGCCAGGTTTGAGGAAAATGCTGTTGCATTGCGCAATAAAGCGGCAGCTGCGGTCGCGGCTGCTCATGCCGTCGGTAGTGATGCTGCCGATAATACTGAAGAAGATCTTAATACCTTTGATCGGGATTCGGATTTCTTTCACGATGACGGTACAACACAAAAATCGGCAGCAAATGAAACACATCACGCAACAATGGGCGGCCAAGCGGAAATGGCCGAAGATTCATCGATCGACGGTCAGTCGATGGCGCTTGATTTCTCCAAAGAAATCGACACCTACAATGAAGAATCCTTATCGCCGTCTCCAGATAATAATTCTGATTTTGACGTACCGGAATCAATTACACATGAGTCAATCATTGATCAATCCTCTGATGAGATTACCGAAAAAACTGTTTTAAATGAACTGACAGAAGCTGAGCAGATTGAGCACGATGCGAATGGCGACAATCATCTGCTTGATTTTCCGGAAAATGAATCACCCCGATCCGATGAAGAATCCGCTTATGCGTTGAATATTGACTTTGATACATCGAAAGAATCGTCTGAAGATATCCAAACAGCTGAAATCGAAGCTCTGGAAATTGATCTGACCGATAACAGTGTTGAATTCGATTCGGTGAATGAACCTGCTGAGCCAGCGCAGGAAGCTGACATTGAAAATTCGCTTGATTTTTCTATCGATTCTTCGGCCATAAACTTCTCTGATGAAAATGCATTGAATGATAAACCATCCATGACTGCGTCAGATGATGGCGTCGATGCATCGGATTTGCTTGATTCAAATACAGTGCAATTTGAGACGGATAATACCGCAGAGAAAGCCGTCGAAATTGATTTCTCGGATATTGATCTTGATCTTGAAAATACTTCTGAAACTCAATCGACAGACCTCCAGGAAGAATCCGCTTCGGCCGATGTTGACGCCAGGAATGAGCAGTGGCATGAAGTGGAAACTAAAATAGATCTGGCAAAAGCCTATCTGGATATGGAAGACAAGGAAGGGGCCAGAGAAATGCTTGAAGAAGTCCTCCAGGAGGGTGACGCCAAGCAACAAGAGACAGCCCAGACATTATTAAAAGACCTGTAGCGGTTGATCGCGATAACGTTAGTTTCAATGCCATTTACCTCACAGACTGTGGCACTGGCCATACATCGAATGTAATGAATTGTGAGAATCGCACTGATACTGGAATACGATGGTGGTAATTATTGTGGTTGGCAGAGTCAGCCTGATGGATGTTCAGTACAAGATCAGCTTGAAACAGCGTTGTCCAAAATAGCACAGGATAATATTCGTGTAACCACCGCAGGTCGCACGGATACCGGCGTTCATGCACTATATCAGGTTGTCCATTTTGATACGCGAACCAAACGTCCTTTAACCGCATGGGTACGTGGCGTTAATGCTTTCTTGCCCAAAGATATAGCCGTTTTGTGGGCTAATGAAATCTCAGAAGATTTTCATGCGCGATACAGCGCCTATGAACGGCACTATCAATACATTCTTTTAAACCGTCCGACGCGTCCCGGTTGTCATGATCAGAAAGTGGGATGGTTTCATGAACCCCTCGATTTGGACAGCATGAAAAATGGTGCAGACAAATTAATCGGAGAACACGATTTTTCGGCTTTCCGTGCTGCCGAATGTCAGGCTAAATCAACCATACGCAAACTCACGCGATTGGACATATCACGGCATGGTAATATATTCGTGTTTAATCTGACTGCTAACGCTTTTTTGCATCATATGGTGCGAAATATTGTGGGTAGCCTGATTTATGTAGGTAAAGGCAAACACCCGCCAGACTGGATTCGGACTTTGCTGGAAAGTCACGATAGATCTCTGGCTGCGCCGACTTTTTCACCTACCGGCTTATATTTGTCAGGTATTGCTTATGATTCAAAATGGAATTTGCCTCAACCCGGTCAGGATCCCGGTGTTACCCGATGCTTGCCGATCAGTTGATCTTGAACAGGTTCTTAGAACTTCAATCCATTATATTCAACTTTTCTGACAATCATGTCTGTTCGAGTAAAAATTTGTGGCATTACGCGTATTGAGGATGCCTTGTATGCGATCGAATCCGGTGCTGATGCCATTGGCTTTGTGTTCTGGTCGAAAAGTGCGCGCGCTGTGACACCCGGGCAAGCGCGAGAAATCGCAGAAAAAATACCGGCCTTTATACATACTGTAGGGGTTTATGTCGATCCGGCTCCGGATTGGGTGAAAGAAACCGCAGCAGCAGCAAAACTGAGCCTGCTGCAGTTCCATGGCAATGAAACGCCGGAATTCTGCGCACAATTCAGTCAGCCGTATATTAAAGCAATGCGCGTCAGAGACGACGTAGATTTGGTACAATGTGCACAGCAATAT
This sequence comes from uncultured Nitrosomonas sp., assembly GCA_964612715.1. Taxonomy (GTDB): domain Bacteria; phylum Pseudomonadota; class Gammaproteobacteria; order Burkholderiales; family Nitrosomonadaceae; genus Nitrosomonas. The sequence continues at coordinate 5,939 of CAZTCY010000051.1, forward strand.
CGAATGGCCAGAGGTCTACTGTTAGATACTTATGCTGCGGATATGCCGGGCGGTACGGGCCATGTTTTCGATTGGAGCCTGATTCCCCGTGATCTGCCGCTGCCGGTTATTCTATCCGGTGGCCTGACAGCTGAGAATGTTGCATCTGCGATCCAGCAGGTAAATCCGTGGGCAGTTGACGTGTCCAGCGGTGTTGAAGTATCAAAAGGTATAAAGGATAAATACAAAATATCAGCTTTCATGCAAGGAGTGCGAGCATCATGAATGTTTATGATCTGCCGGATAAGCACGGTCATTTCGGTCCCTATGGCGGTGTATTTGTTGCGGAAACGTTGATTTCGGCGCTTGATGTGCTCCGCGAGCAATACGAATATTATCGGAATGATGCCGCATTTCAGCAAGAATTTGCCTGCGAATTAAAACACTACGTGGGACGCCCCAGCCCGATTTATCATGCGAAGCGATGGTCCGAACACTTGGGCGGCGCGCAAATTCTTTTAAAACGGGAAGATTTGAATCATACGGGTGCGCATAAAATCAATAACACGATTGGACAAGCCTTGCTGGCACGGCGCATGGGAAAAACACGTGTGATTGCCGAGACAGGTGCCGGACAGCATGGCGTTGCTTCCGCAACGGTTGCAGCGCGTTATGGTATGCAATGTGTCGTCTATATGGGCGCTGAAGATGTCCGCCGTCAGGCGACCAACGTTTATCGCATGAAATTGTTAGGCGCTGAAGTTGTTCCTGTGGAATCCGGCTCGCGTACCTTAAAGGATGCGTTGAACGAAGCCATGCGCGATTGGGTGACCCATGTCGAGGATACATTTTATATTATCGGTACAGTTGCCGGTCCTCATCCTTATCCAATGATGGTGCGGGATTTCCAGACGGTAATTGGTACAGAAGCCAAAATTCAAATGCTGGAAGAATACGGCAGACAGCCGGATGCGCTGATCGCCTGCGTCGGCGGGGGATCCAATGCAATAGGCCTGTTTTACCCCTATATCGATGACGACAATGTAAAAATGATCGGGGTGGAGGCCGCCGGAAAGGGACTGGATACGCATCAACATGCGGCCACCTTGACCACAGGCAGACCCGGCGTGTTACATGGCAACCGGACCTATTTGATTCAGGATGACAACGGTCAGATCATTGAGACGCATTCTATTTCGGCCGGATTGGATTATCCCGGTGTCGGCCCTGAACATGCATGGCTTAAGGATATCCATCGTGCTGAATACGTCGGTATTACCGATGATGAAGCGTTGGAGGCGTTCCATGCGTTATGCCGTTATGAAGGAATTATGCCTGCACTGGAATCCAGTCATGCGCTGGCTTACGCTGCCAAGTACGCGTCGACGCTTGCTAAGGATAAACTATTACTGGTTAATCTGTCCGGTAGAGGTGACAAGGATATGGCAACAGTGGCGCAGATGTCTGGCATAACTTTTTAAAATCATCATGACATCTTTCTGTGATTATTGATCCGCCCCCCGCGTATTTGTCAGATTCAGAACACTTCGATAACATTGATATGAATCGTATTAACCAAACCTTTGCCACGCTGCAGGCGAAACATAAAAAAGCACTTATTCCGTTTATTACCGCCGGTGATCCTGATCCGGAGCTGACTGTTGACCTGATGCATTGTCTGGTGGAGGCAGGCTCGGATATTGTTGAACTCGGCGTGCCTTTTTCAGATCCCATGGCCGATGGCCCTACCATTCAGCGTTCCTCCGAACGTGCACTGAAACACCATGTCACACTGAATGGTGTACTTGAAATGGTCGCACAATTCCGTAATAAAAATGATCACACACCGGTGGTATTAATGGGATATGCCAATCCGGTGGAAGCAATGGGTCATACAGTTTTCGCCAAGAAAGCGCAGGAAGCCGGTGTTGACGGTGTTCTGACGGTTGATTATCCGCCGGAAGAATGCGCGCAGTGGGTTGACTGCCTGGGACAGTATGGTATGGATGCAATCTTTTTGTTATCGCCGACGACAAAACCGGAACGTATTCAACAAGTTTCAAAACTGGCAAAAGGCTATATCTACTATGTGTCGCTGAAAGGCGTAACAGGCGCATCGCATCTTGATTTACAGGATGTAAAAGCGATGCTGGAAAAACTGCGGCAATCGGTGTCCATTCCCATTGGCGTTGGTTTTGGTATTCGTGATGGTGCAACAGCCCGTGCGGTTGCCGAACTCGCCGATGCCGTGGTAATCGGCAGTCGTATTATTGAAGAAATCGAAAATACACCCCGTGACGGCGTTCTGAACAAAGTGAAAACGCTTGTTCAATCCTTACGTAGCGCAATCGATGAAAACACAACACATTCAAGTCCTGAGTAGGGTAATACATTTATGAGTTGGTTTCAGAATATCATTCCACCAAAAATCAAGCGCAAGGAAAACGGCGAAAAGAAAATCGTTCCAGAAGGGCTGTGGAGTAAATGCAGCTCCTGCGAAGCGGTACTTTATTACACCGATCTGGTAAAAAACTTGAATGTCTGTCCAAGATGCGATTTTCACAATCGCATATCTGCCCGAACACGCATCGATTATTTTCTGGACTCGGGGAATCGATGGGAAATCGGCGTTGAAGTCCTGCCTACAGATCCGCTTAAATTTAAAGACAGCAAGCGATATATCGATCGCCTGACTCAGGCAAAGAACACTGTCGATGAAGACGACTCTCTGGTTGTGATGCAAGGTGCCGTCTTATCCATCCCTGTTGTCGTGGCGGTATTTGAGTTTGGTTTCATGGGAGGATCGATGGGCTCGGTTGTCGGAGAACGGTTTGTTCGCGGCATCAATGCCAGTATAAAGCATCAAGTGCCGTTTATCTGCTTTACGGCAAGCGGCGGAGCACGTATGCAGGAAGGGCTTTTTTCTCTGATGCAGATGGCTAAAACATCCGCGGCCCTTACGCGACTCAGTCGAGAAAAATTGCCCTTTATTTCTGTTTTAACGGATCCGACCATGGGGGGGGTATCGGCAAGCTTTGCCTTTATCGGTGATGTTGTTGTCGCTGAACCCGGTGCACTGATCGGCTTTGCAGGCCCTCGTGTTATCGAACAGACTGTGCGCCAGAAACTTCCGGATGGCTTCCAGCGTGCGGAATTCCTGCTGGATCATGGTGCGATCGATATGATTATCGATCGCCGGAAAATGCGTGGAAAGATTGCAAATTTAGTTACGTTGTTGATGCGTGTTCCCGCACCAGTAACCACCGTTACATAATTTTAATCTTTTTCCCAAACCATACCAGCCGGATACACAAGAATATAATTTTGAACAATAAATTAGATTCGCTTTCGAGCTGGTTGACCTATCTCGAGCAGCTGCACCCCAAAACCATTGAAATGGGACTTGAGCGGATTGAACAGGTCTGTGCTGACATGAAGCTATCCTCGGATTTTCCGGTGATAACCGTAGGGGGAACGAACGGCAAAGGGTCCGTCTGCGCCATGCTTGAATCCATATTTACCGCCGCCGGCTATCGTGTGGGATGTTATAGCTCGCCACACCTTGTGAACTATAACGAACGTATCCGGATAAATGGAAGAGCGATAGATGATCAGTCTATTACAAAGGCTTTCGATCGTATCGATCAGAGCAGAAACAGATGCGGTATTTCACTGACTTATTTTGAATTTGGCACGCTGGCGGCAATGCATCTGTTTGAATTGCAGAAAGTTGATGTGGCGATTCTTGAAGTAGGGTTGGGCGGACGTCTCGACGCAGTTAATGTTTTTGATCCTGATTGCGCTGTTCTGACCAATATCGCACTCGATCATATGGATTACCTTGGTGATTCGCGCGAAGCGATTGGTTATGAAAAAGCGGGGATCTTCAGAACCGGCAAACCAGCGATCTGTTCAGATGTTAATACACCGGCAACTGTACAGCATTATGCACAAGCGATCGGTGCGCAGCTGATTCAATTTAATCAGGATTTTGGATTTATTGCTGACACCGATCACTGGGATTTCTGGAGCAGGAAGGGAAAACGAAGCGCTTTGCCGCTGCCTGCATTGCGTGGCACCAATCAATTCATCAATGCCAGCACATGCCTGGCTGCGCTTGATGTGCTGAACGATCATCTGCCGGTCAGCATGCAGTCGATCCGCCAGGGTTTGATCAATGTCACTTTGCGCGGGCGTTTCCAGGTATGCGCTACGCAGCCCATGGTTATTCTGGATGTGGCCCATAATCCGGCTGCCGCAGCAGTTTTTGCGATCAATCTGAAACTGGTGAAACAGAAGAATACAGATGGGAAAACCTTCGCGGTTTTTGCCATGTTGCGTGATAAAGACATATCGGGTGTCATAGAAGCACTTAAGGAAGATATCGATATCTGGCTGATCGCGTCTATTCAATTACCCCGGGGTGCAAGTGCACATGAGGTACTGCTCAATCTTTACAAATGGGGAATAACGCGGGAAAATCATGTCATTCATGAATTTGAGAACCCTGAAGCAGCTTACGTATATGCCTGTAAGCAAGCCGCCAAAAATGATAGAATCTGCGTCGTGGGATCTTTCCATACTGTCGGCGCAGTGCTGCAGTATATGGAAAGAAAAAACTGTCAGTAATGCTTGGATAGTTATCAATGAATAAAAATATCACAGAAGAAGAGTTATTACTTAGAAAGCGCGCCAGAAGACGTTTAGTCGGAGCGGTTGTGCTGGTGTTGGTCGCAGTTATTATGCTACCGATGATATTCGATGATCCCAAGCCCGATACCGAAACGCATGAAATCGATATACATCTCTTCCCTAAAGATGCAATTACCGAAATTTCGCCTTTGACAGTTCCTTCTGATAATGTTTTAAAAAACACCACGCCTGAATATATTGATCAAATGGAATTCGCCGCGGAATCACCGTCTGCTTTTTCCGATATACCGCAGCCATTCGAGCAGGGAGAATCGCTTATTCAAAGCTCAGAAAGTGCTGCGCCAAAGAGACATATCCCAATTCCCGGTATTAAACCCCGGTATGAAAGAGCACAGACGGCACCAACGATACAGGCTGCTCCGATTGTAAGGCAGCCGACAGCCGAGATCGCACCGCCGCCGGCTGCGGCTTCAATTGAGAAACAAGCACCTGTTCAGCAGGGAGGCGCATATGTTGTACAGCTGGGTGCTTTTTCAGACCAGACAAAAGCACAGCAGCAGCAGAATATGCTCATATCGAAAGGTTTTAATGCATTTACCGAGACACTGGTGATTAATGGTAATGTGATGACACGTGTTCGTATCGGCCCATTTGCGAATCGTGCAGTCGCGCAGGCTGAACTTGATAAGCTCCGCAGGCTTGGCCAGGATGGCGTTGTGACACCGCAATGAGTAAAACTTGAGTGGTGATTTTTTAACATTGTTTTAGTCAATGACCCTATTCGATTATGTTGTATTAATTATTTTTTTTATATCGATCGTCTTAAGTATCATCCGCGGTATTGTTCGCGAAGTGTTATCGATCGCAGGGTGGGTTGTGGCATTTATTGCGGCAGGCACATATGCGACCGATTTCGAACCCTTTGTACCGGCTGAAATCGGTGGTTCTTTACGCATCGTGGCAGCTTTTGTTTTGGTCTTTATCGGCACGTTGCTGATTACTGTGCTCATCACCATGCTGCTTAATTCGTTGATTAAGAATGTGGGATTAGGTTTTATAGACCGCTTGCTCGGCGCTGTTTTTGGATTTGCACGCGCGCTGATTATCGTTCTGACGCTGGTTCTGATTGCGGGGTTTACAGCGCTACCACAACAACCGGTATGGCAACAGGCAATATTCAGCGAACCACTGGAATTAATGGCTAAACAGGTAAGGTCCTGGCTGCCTGATGGGCTGTCAAAGTATATTAGTTATGATAAAACAGACCAGCCTGTGCAGCTTTTTCAGTAATCATTTATAACATACAGAAACACGCTTTCTTTACCAGCCCGCTTAAGTTTACGGAGTATCGATATGTGCGGAATACTCGGCATCGTTGCTAAATCGCCTGCAAATCAGTTGCTTTATGATGGTTTGCTTATGTTACAACACCGCGGACAGGATGCCGGCGGCATCGTAACAGCACAAGGAAACACCTTTCACATGCATAAAGGCCTGGGCATGGTGCGGGATGTCTTTCGTACACGCAATATGCGCGCATTACTGGGCAATATGGGAATAGGTCATGTACGTTATCCGACGGCTGGATCGTCCCGATCTCCCGCAGAAGCACAGCCGTTTTACGTTAACTCGCCTTTCGGTATCGTACTTGGGCATAACGGAAATCTTACAAACGCCGAACAATTGAATCTGGAGTTATTTCGTACTGATTTGCGGCATGTGAACACACATTCTGATTCTGAAGTACTTTTGAATGTACTGGCGCATGAATTACAGGGAAGCACGCGGAACTGCCACCTGGATCCGGATATCATATTCCGCGCGGTTTCGGGTGTCCATAAACGCTGCCAGGGTGCCTATGCCGTCGTCGCCATGATTGCAGGATATGGGTTGCTGGCGTTTCGCGATCCTTTCGGTATTAGACCACTGGTATTCGGATCCATCGAAACCGATCAGGGGGAAGAATATATGGTAGCCTCCGAGAGCGTTGCGCTGGATACGCTGGGATTCAAGCTTATTCGTGATATTGCGCCGGGTGAAGCCATTTTTATTGACGAAGCAGGGCATTTTCACAATAAACAATGTGCTGAACAAACAACTTTAAATCCCTGTATTTTTGAATATGTTTATCTGGCACGCCCGGATTCAATGATTGACGGCGTTTCGGTATATGAAACACGGCTGAATATGGGTGAATCACTGGCCGAGAAAATCAGGAAAAACACGCAGCATCTGGATATCGATGTGGTTATTCCGATACCCGAATCCAGCCGGCCCAGTGCTTTACAATTGGCGAATCATCTGGGCATTAAGTTTCGCGAGGGCTTTGTCAAGAATCGTTATGTTGGAAGAACATTCATTATGCCCGGGCAGCAGCAGCGCAGAAAATCCGTCCGTCAGAAACTCAATGCCATGAGCATCGAATTCAAGGGAAAAAATGTCTTGCTGGTTGATGACTCGATTGTCCGCGGTACTACCAGCCGTGAGATTGTGCAGATGGCACGGGATGCCGGCGCAAATAAGATTTATTTTGCATCGGCTTCTCCTCCGGTACGTTTTCCGAATGTCTACGGTATTGATATGCCGACACGGCAGGAGTTGATTGCAACTGAACGCGATCCGGATGAAATATGCCATGAGATCAGTGCGGATTATCTGGTTTTTCAGGATCTGGATGCTTTGACACAATCGATATCGAAAGTCAATCCGGCATTAACCCGTTTTGAAACATCCTGTTTTAATGGCAACTATATTACCGGCACGGTAACACCCGAATATTTGAATGCATTGGAAGCGCGCAGGCATCCAGAGCACGCGGAGCATCAGTCTGGTTCCAGAACCCGGCTGGATTTAAGTCTTGCCGTATCCGAATAACTGTCTTTTACTCAAAAAAATCATGTTTTGTACATGTATTGAAGAGGGCCATCCTAAATGTCAGATCAACTCAAGCCAGAAACGCTAGCGCTGCGTACAGGAATACATCGCAGTCAGTTTAATGAACATTCCGAAGCGCTCTACCTGACATCAAGCTTCGTTTTCGATAGTGCCGCGCAGGCTGCGGCCCGTTTCTCCGGAGCAGAAAGCGGCAATATCTATTCACGTTTCACCAATCCGACGGTTACAGCCATGGAAGAGCGTCTGGCCGCAATGGAAGGCGCTGAAACCTGTGTAGCAACCGCTTCAGGTATGTCCGCAATTCTAGCCTGTGTCATGGGTCTGCTGTCCGCCGGTGATCATATCGTCGCTTCACAGAGCCTGTTTGGCGCCACGGTAAATCTGTTCAATACCATACTCAAAAAATTTAATATTGAAACAACATTTGTGTCAGCAACCGATATTCGTGACTGGGAAAACGCGATCAGGCCGAATACCCGGATGTTTTTTCTGGAAACACCTTCCAACCCACTAACCGAAATTTCAGATATTGCAGCACTTGCACAAATTTCCCGGAAAACAGGTGTTTTTCTGGTGGTCGACAACTGTTTCTGTACGCCAATACTGCAAAAACCATTGGAACTCGGCGCGGATATTGTTATCCATTCCGCAACCAAATATCTGGATGGTCAGGGCAGGGTACTCGGCGGTGCTGTCCTGGGTAATCGTGATTTGATGATAGAGGGCGGTGTTTATGGCTTCTTACGCACAGCTGGTCCGACGTTAAGCGCATTTAATGCCTGGATTATCCTGAAAGGCCTGGAAACGCTCAAAGTACGTGTAGAAGCCCATTCAAAAAATGCGTTGTATATCGCGCAATGGCTGGAATCCCACCCTAATGTCAATCGCGTTTTTTATCCCGGTCTGCCGTCGCATCCGCAATTCGAACTGGCCAAACGGCAGCAGAATTCCGGTGGCGGTATCGTGACGTTCGAAGTGAAAGGTGGCAAGGATGCAGCTTGGCGCGTTATTGATGAAACACACCTGGTTTCGATTACGGCCAATCTTGGTGACACCAAAACGACCCTGACACATCCTGCTACAACGACGCATGGGCGCATCAGCCAGGAGGCGCGTGATGCGGCCGGGATAAGCGATGGCCTGTTACGCATTGCTGTCGGCTTGGAAGCCGTTGAAGACATTCAGGCGGATCTGGCACGAGGCCTTGGATAAATCGTACTGAAGTCATGTTAGTGATTTCTTTAGATCAATATTTCGAGAAATCAAAAGAGGCAGGTTGTTTTCTATTTAAACAATTTTTTTTCGTAAACCTGCTGTTCTGGTCCTCCTTAGCGACCGCAACAGCCGAAGATTATGCCTGCGAGGAAACTGCCGGAACACAGATCTGGATCTCCCCCTTTAATCCGAAACCCAATGAGATGATCAGAATCATGGCCGTCTCCACCGACGGCCCAATATCAAAATTAGCGCTGATCGGCGGTCGGGAACATCTCGTCACTGTACAAGCCCGCCAACGCGGTGGCCCACCTTGGAGCCTGACCGGAGAACTGGAAGGACTCGACGAAGGACATTATCGTGTTGCAGCGGGACGGGATAGGAAAATGGTTGCCTGCCAGTCTCTGGCCATCAATGCAGCGGCTACTGCACAGGAGAGATTACAGCATTGGAATCTTGCTGCTGAGGCTTTTTATTCCGCCTGGATCGAGGAATTGTTCGGAGCCCCGGTTGAAGAAAAGTTGAGTTATACCTCACTGGAACCGGTTCTGGCTAATCCGCAGCGCAATTTCCTGCATAACTACCTTGGCCAGAACGAAGATCAGCGATTGGTTCTGACACCAGATTGCGCCGATCTGCCTTACATTCTGCGGGCTTATTTCTCCTGGAAAATCGGCCTTCCTGTCGCTTACCGCACTTGCGGACGGGGATCGGTTTCAGCACCGCCACATTGCAGCGTGCCAACCATCATGACCGACTTCACACGGAAGATCAGCTCACAAGCCGAATTCAGCCGTTTCAACCGATTGCTGGCCAATACCGTTCATTCCGGTGCGATGCGAACCGGTCTGGCGGATGATTCAACCGATCTGTATCCTGTTCCGCTCACACGCGAGGCACTCTGGCCAGGAACGGTCTTTGCCGATCCTTATGGCCATATTCTCGTATTGGCGGAATGGGTGCCGCAAACCGATGACCAGCCGGGTATGCTGCTTGCTGTGGATGCGCAACCCGACAACGCAGTTGCCCGCAAACGTGTCTGGGAAGGCACACTGTTGTTTGCCAATACCAGGAATGCCGGCGCCGGGTTTAAAGCTTTCCGGCCGGTGGTTCAAACATCACAAAACACATGGCGCGTGCTCTCCAATGACGAACTGATCGATCATGCTGATTTTGCACCGTATTCACGGGAACAGGATCAATTGTCTGCTGACGATTTTTATGCCAGGCTGGCCCGATTGATCAATCCACGAGGACAGGATACCTTTCAAGTCTACGATGCGCTGCTGACTGCATTGATTGAACAGCTTGAAACCCGCGTAACTTCGGTAAATAACGGTGAAGCTTATTTTCTCCGGAATCCACAGAGTATTATTCCGATGCCAAACGGCACGGCTATTTTTCAAACCGTCGGTCCCTGGGAGGATTACTCGACACCATCCAGAGACATGCGCCTCATGATTGCCTTTAATGTGTTGCTTGATTTGCCCGATAAAATAATACGTCATCCTGGATTATTCATTCTTCACGACAAGAACCCGGAAGAAGTGAAAGCCGATATTAAGCATTACCATAAAAGACGAATTCAAGAACATAATCTGCAATATATCCGCAGCGATGGCAGTCCGTGGGAATTGTCGATCGCTGAAATACTGGCGCGGAAACCTGCTTTTGAAATGGCATACAATCCGAATGACTGCGCTGAAAAACGCTGGGGTGCACAGCCAGGAACCGAAGAATATGTAACATGCCACCGTCTGGCACCTGAAGCTCAGCACGCTAAAATGGAACAGTACCGAGCATGGTTCCGGGAAGCGCGCAGGCCGATTCAGTAATATCAATTGTTCAACTGCCAATCGGATCCATCAGTACACCGATATGCTGCGCGACGCAACGGCCTAATGCTTTAAGTGAATAACCGCCTTCGAGCACAGAAACAATGCGTCCTTGTGCATGTTTCTCCGCCCACAGCCGTATTTGCTGTGTAATCCAGACATAATCCGCATCGTCAAAGTTTAAATTCGCCATGTCATCTTCACGGTGTGCATCGAACCCGGCTGAAATAAAAATGATTTCCGGTTGAAAAAGGTCAACAGCGGGAAGCCAGTAATCCATAACGGCTTTGCGGAAAACCGTACCGTCGGAACCTGCTGCCAGTGGTATGTTGATACAGTTGCGATGATGCTGATCAGTGCCACAGTGGGGATAAAACGGGTGCTGGAATGTCGAACATAACAATACTTGCGGATTATTACTAAAGATTGCTTCGGTGCCATTACCGTGATGCACGTCAAAATCAAGTATGGCGGCCCGCTTTAAACCATACTGTTCCAGCGCATGCGCAATACCGACAGCGACATTGTTAAAAATACAGAATCCCATTGCACGTGATGATTCTGCGTGGTGGCCCGGCGGACGCACTGCGCAGAAAGCGTTGTTTGCCTCGTGCGCCATGATCAGATCGACAGCCCTGACGACCGATCCTGCAGCACGCAGCGCGGCATTCAAGGTATATGGATTCATGGCGGTATCCGGATCAAGAAACTGCAAGCCCGATTGCGGAGCAGTTCTGCGGATGGCGGCAATATATTCCGGTGGATGAATACGGCTCAATTGCCTGTCGCAGACCAGTGGCGCATCATGGTACTGCAGTTTTGTGAATATATCCGTTGCTTCCAGCGCTTTTTGTATGACCATTATCCGCTGTGGGCACTCTGGATGATACGGTCCCATGTCATGTTTGAGACATTCAATATGAGTGATATAAGCTGTGGTTGCATTTGATGCCATGATGATGTTTGGTTCGATGATAGTGCGCTTCTACTTTAGAAACTTCCTGGAGTCATTAAAAATAATCAAATTAATTTGTGCCTCGGGCGCGTTTCAGATAAAATCTGCGCCTTGCGTATCTATTTACAGATATCGTACAGGCAGGCGCGTAGCTCAGTTGGTTAGAGCACCACCTTGACATGGTGGGGGTCGTTGGTTCGAGTCCAGTCGCGCCTACCAACACATATTCCGCTTACATCCCGTGCAGTAATTCGTCTTATATCGGGATCAAACACTTCAGTTTCTTTCAACTGGCAGTCAGTCGGCCAGTGGTTTCAGGTTTCAACCTCTCTCAGCATGAAGCTTCATTGAAACACCTGCCAGAACAGTATTGCGATTAAAAGCAGGGCAATCAGTATCAACAGGCGGTTTTGCCGCTTTTCTTCTCTGATCAGGTCTTGCATTTTTTCTTCCAAACCGAGATTACGGTTTTCCGCCAGCATGTGATGAAATAAGCGGGGGAATTGAGGGAAAATGATCGCCCAATTGGGCGCTTCTTTTTGCATACGGCTGACCAGGCCACGCCAGCCGATCTGCTCGGACATCCAGTTTTCAAGAAATGGTTTGGCGGTTTTCCATAAATCAAGATCGGGATCAAGATCACGGCCGAGACCTTCGATGTTCAGCAATGTTTTTTGCAGCAACACCAGTTGCGGCTGTATTTCCACATTGAACTGGCGCGATGTCTGAAACAGTTGGAATAATATACGGCCAAACGATATTTCCTTGAGTGGTTTGTCAAAAATGGGCTCGCACACCGCGCGTATCGCTGTTTCAAATTCATCAACACGGGTATCTTGTGGCGCCCAGCCGGCTTCGACATGCGCTTGCGCAACACGGGCATAATCACGCCTGAAGAATGCCAGAAAATTCTGCGCTAGATAATTTTTGTCTTCGTCGCTGAGTGTGCCCATGATGCCAAAATCTACCGCGATATACCGACCGTCCTGACCGACAAAAATATTGCCCGGATGCATATCGGCATGAAAATAACCGTCACGAAATACCTGCGTGAAGAAAATCTCAACACCCATACGTGCCAGTTGTGGAATGTCAATACCCTGCGCTACGAGTTCGTCAACATGACTGATCGGTGCTCCTGAAACCCGTTCCATCACCATGACGTTGGTTCGGCAATAGTCCCAGTAAACTTCGGGAACCAGCAGCAAAGGAGAATTCAAAAAATTACGCCGCAATTGGCTGCAGTTTGCAGCTTCACGCATTAAATCAAGTTCGTCATCCAGATGACGGGCGAATTCTGATACCACTTGCCTGAGTTTCAATCGCTTTCCATCTGGCCATAAAGATTCAGCCAGCCACGCGCCGGTATCCATGAGTGCCACATCATGCGTAATAATAGGCGCAATACCCGGGCGTAAAACTTTGACGGCGACCTCTGTACCGTCATGCAGAACGGCGAAGTGTACCTGTGCTACAGAAGCGCTGGCGACGGGATTTTTGCCGAATTTAAAGAAAACCTGGTCTATTTTTTGCTCATAAGATTTCTCCAGAATTGAAAGTACGGCTTCCGAAGAAAAAGGAGGAACCTGGTCTTGAAGCTTTGCCAGTTCATCGGCAATATCCTGGGGCAGAAGATCACGTCGGGTTGAAAGCATTTGTCCGAATTTAACGAAAATCGGTCCAAGTGCTTCCAGTGCGAGACGGAGCCGTTCAGCACGCGGTTTATCAAGTTTGCGCCAGAACGTCAGCCATTTGATCGGCTTTTTGAGAAAGCGTAGTGGGCCATGATGAATAACAAATTCTTCCAGGCCAAAGCGGAACGCAACGGATTGTATTTTGATCAGGCGAAATAGACGCATCAAGGCTTAAATATCAAGGGTAGGAGTAGAGTGGCTTTATGTAGTGTTTAAACAGAGATTGAAAACGAATAATAAATACAATCCGTCATATGTTGCTTTTTTGAATCAAACGGTTTATTCGAGTTTCAAGCTGATCCAGATTGTTTCTTACTTCTTCAGTTTGCCGGAAAAAATTCCTGAGATCACCGGGCTTCGCAACTATCGGCTGTTCTTCTGACCAGTATTCCCCGAGCGTGTCAGATAAATTCTTAACCAGATTGATATGCCACTGGAATAGACTTTCGCCAGCTTTTATAATGCGATGCGCCGGAATATCACCGATAAATTTACCCAGTTCCTGCTCAATGCCGGGTTTTAGGCCTTTACTTATGGTGATCAGGTCCTCAGCAAACATGACGTCACCGGTAATATCGATATTGTCATAGGCGGATTCATCATGCGCGATTAATCCAGGCAAAATACCTGGCAAACAGGACAAAGTAGCATCCGCTTCACGATTGTTGTTACTGTAACCGAATTCTCCATTGGCCAGTACAACCATTTTTAAATCAATAAGAGGCGGTACACGAATACGCACGGATTTTCCTTCGTAGGATTGCAGCCATTTGCTTGCCCAGCTTTCACGGCGCAAGACGTAATTGATCGGCAGTATTGCATATGCAGAAAACATATTGAATTTAAGAATAATTTTATATCAATTAATGCAGATAGCTGGCAACTGGTTTGGTTTTATCATCGCGTTGTTTTTAACACTGCTGAACGCTCCATTCGATATTGTAAAACATCACGAACGGTTATTTTTCAATTCCCTTCAAGCTATTATTGTAGCGTTATTTTGAAGACTGGGCGTTGAAATTCGCCAAAGTAATTCAAAAAGATGGTTCGTTGCAATAAGCGAATTGACGTTTCCGGTGTTATAGCTTAACTTTTGATAAATGGGGGCGTGTCTTTACTATTTTAGGTGTTTATATATTTATATATCATCGCATCTGATGCTGCGGCTTGAAAAATTATCGGGAGAAGAAAATGTTTGGAATGCTCGATGTGATTATCGCAATGATTTTTATCTATGCATTTTTCGCCAGCCTGGTGAGCGGTATTAATGAATTGCTTGTTCAGATAATCGCCATGCGTGGGCGGGTGTTATTCGAAGGCATTGCCATGATGCTCGGCGAGCTTCCCAAAGATACCGGTTCATGGGTAGTTTGCGAATATAAAAAAACCAAACGTAAGCTGGGGTTTGCCGAAATACATCATGCGCAGCGAACCAATGAACTTTACGCACACCCTCTGATTGACACTTTGTCACAACCGGGCAGTTCACGGCCGTCGTACATCTCTCCTCAAACGTTTTCAACAGCACTGGTTCATGTACTGTCGATTGATGGTTCTGTGGAAAACTTGAAAAAATCCCTAGAGAATCGCTCCAAGCCGTTGAACAAATTACTGGGCTCTATGCTTGACGATGCACAGGATAATCTCGATATCTTTAAGGCCAAGGTCGAGGATCATTACAACGCGGTGATGGACAGAGTCGGCGGATGGTATAAACGCCGTACCCAGTTCATGATGTTTTTTGTGGGATTGGTACTGGCTGGCTGTTTAAATGTTGATTCGATCTATATCGTTCAGCAGTTGCAAAAAAATCCTGAGCAGGTACAGAAATTAGTCGCAGCGGCGGTGGAATATTCTCCGGTATCAGAACAAACTGAAGCCGCAAGCACTGAGCAAGAGAAACTCATTCAAGCAATCAGAGAACTCAATATTAAAACCGATGACTTCAAAAATATGGGATTACCTATTGGCTGGAACATTATCAAAGAAACAGCACACAAACAGCCTGCGGCTGAGCACAAACCAAGCGGATCGAAAAATCAGGAACTCAACATCACGTTTTCGTTGTTGCCAGGCCAGGAGAACATGATTTTAGTCTTCGTCGGCTGGGCCGCTACGGCACTGGCAGGAGCGCTGGGTGCGCCATTCTGGTTTGATGCAATTTCAAAAGTATTTGCAGTGCGTGGCAGTGGGAGAAAACCAAGTCAATCAGATTAAGACAGAAATGACTGCCACCTGCTGAAAATCAATGACATTACTAACTATAGATGCAGGCGTTGATCCGGAAGAATTACGTTTGATGTGCCGAACGCTTAGCAGGCGTTTGGACTTATATGCGGAAAAGCGTTTAGCAGTCTATAAAAAAAATCGCCCCAAAGATCAGACTTCCTCTTGAATTTTTTTCTACGGCTCAATTGCTGATAATTTATATTCAACGTAATTAGTCGGCCCTGAATAACTGTGCAATGCATTTATTCATGCGGGATACAAGCTGA
>CAZTCY010000052.1:0-21537 GCA_964612715.1 uncultured Nitrosomonas sp.
TATTAGCCGGTTTTCCGCTTTCGGCTGCCTGTGCAGTAAATATCTGCCGTTCGTGTTCAAGCACCTCCGACGATACTTGATCCCTGTTGACACACATGGGCTTACTTGCAGCAATATGCATAGCCAGATCCTTGCCAATCACTTCATCACCGCCATTGTAATCAATCATCACGCCGATCTTACTGCCATGCAGGTAAGATGCCAGCCTGCCTGAAGTCACGTGATTTGCACAGCGACGGATACTGATATTTTCACCGAGCTTCATAATCAGTGCCTTACGTGCATCTTCAACTGCCTCGCCGTTAAAAAACACAGTTTCTCCCAGTGCCTGGGCATCCGTAATTTTCTTGGAAGCAACCAATTCAGCCAGATCATTGGCAAATTTGACAATATCATCGTTTTTAGCAACAAAATCGGTTTCGCAATTTACTTCCACCAATGCGCCACTTTTTCCGTCAGCTGAAATATAGGCGCCAACCACGCCTTCTGCGGCAACACGACCTGCCGCCTTACTCGCTTTTGCGCCACTTTTGATTCTCAGGAGGTCTTCAGCCGCTTTCATATCGCCGTCAGTCTCAACCAAGGCATTCTTACATTCCATCATGCCCAGCCCTGTCAACTCACGTAATTCCTTTACCATACTTGCGGAAATCGCCGCCATATTTCATTACTCCAAACTATATCTATTTAAAATTCAGTATCGTTACTTTGCAATGGTGAACTTTCCCTTCTTTGACGACTTTCTTAACAGCCCAACGAATATTGCAGGTTATAACATGCAATTGCGCATCATCATCAAAAAACTTGAAAACCGAAAAATCTGTTCAGCCGGTTCGCAACACAATGATTATTCTTCAGCAGTCATTTCGACGATTTCCTGGATCGCCTGATTACGCCCCTCCAGAACAGCATCGGCCACACCGCGGGCATATAAACGTATCGCCCGGCTAGAATCGTCATTTCCTGGAATAATATAATGCAATCCGTCAGGATTGTGATTGGTGTCCACAACGCCAATCACTGGAATACCTAGTTTCTTGGCCTCGGTGATAGCACCTTTTTGATAGCCCACGTCAACCACAAACAATACATCCGGCAAACCTTTCATGTCTTTGATCCCACCCAGACTTGCATTCAATTTCGCCAGCTCACGCTGCAAATCGAGCGCTTCTTTTTTGATCATCTTATCAAGCGTACCGTCCTGAACCATTGTTTCCATATCATGAAGACGTTTGATAGACTGTTTGATTGTCTTGAAATTGGTCAGCATGCCGCCAAGCCAGCGTTGATCAACATAAGGTGAACCGCAACGTATCGCTTCCTCGCGAATAATATCGCGTGCCTGACGTTTGGTACCCACGAACAGAATCACTCCCTTATTTGCTGACAACTGGCGAACGTATTTCATGGTATCTTGATACAATTCCAACGTACGTTCCAGATTGATGATGTGGATTTTGTTACGATGGCCGAAGATATAAGGGGCCATTTTGGGGTTCCAGAAGCGTGTTTGATGACCGAAGTGAACGCCTGCTTCCAGCATTTGCCGCATTGTAATTGACATACATTTTTCTCCAAAGGGTTGAGCCTCCATCTGCCATGTGAATTTGAAATTGCCGTATACAATTTCAACACCCTCTTATTAAAGCAGATGTGCGATAGTTATATAAAATGAGTTTTGCGCTTATGCCAGCTTTGTATTCAAGCTCAGCAACCGTGCATTATAACATTTTCCTGTCCACACTCAAGCCAGCGGAATTGGTTTGTGCCCCTGTATGAGTCATTCGTGCGGCCAACAACAAACCATTAATCATGATATTGATGAGCAGTATCTTTTTTTCATCAACCAGAAGCCCTTTGTTGATGCCGATCTAGCTGCATCTCGAGAAACAAATACTATCTCTATCTCAGCATGAGTAAATCCATTAGGTAGCGCAGGAAGAATTTCCCATTTTCATTTTCAGGCGTTCAAGATTCAGAATTCTGACATGCTTGTTATTTACTGCAATGATCGCTTCCTCTTGTAATTTTGAGAAAGCACGGCTGACTGTCTCCAGTTTCAAGCCAAGATAACTGCCGATTTCTTCGCGCGTCATCCGTAGATTAAAATCTGTTTCGGAATACCCTCGGATCGCAAAGCGCCGCGACATGTTCAGCAAAAATGAAGCCAACCGTTCTTCAGCTTTCATGCTGCCGAGCAACAGCATGATGCCATGATCGCGCACGATTTCCCTGCTCATGATTTTATGAAAATGATGCATCAGCGACGGAATAGTCCGACTGATGTCTTCAAGTTTAGAGAATGGAATTTCACATACTTCGCTGTCTTCTAAGGCAACGGCATCACAAGTATGCATATCGGCACTTATCGCATCCAGTCCGAGCAATTCTCCTGTCATATGAAATCCCGTCACCTGCTGACGCCCATCCTCCTCCAATATACAGGTTTTCAGAAAACCGCTTTTAACAGCATACAACGCCTGAAATTCTGTTCCGGTGCGGTGCAAGTAACCACCACGCCGAATTTTACGCTTGTGAACGACCACTTCGCCCAGCATCTCTACTTCCACATCATTCAGGCCAACGGGCAAACATAACTCACGTAAGCTGCATGTCGCGCAACTCGAGCGTATCTGTGCAATATTAAAATCTTTAACTGCGAATCGTTCTGGTAACAAAATGTATTCCGTCTTTTTCCGAGAATTTAAATTTCTATCCGTTGATTTTAATCAAGGCCGAATCATCGACCATTTTGCATAATTCTACTGTCATTAAAGGGGAATGTGTTGATTTTTCTGTAGTAGAAATCTGACTGAAGTTTATAGGCCATATAACGACGTTATGCATTTTATGCAACATATTTTCCTCTTCTAACACCTCACATAGCATAGGATAAATATCATCCATGCAATTGTTCGCGACATCGGATTTCAAAGAAATTGATTCTGACATGATTAAACGCCTTAAGGGCAACAATCGCTCGCACGCCTTATACCCCGGTCTGGCTTCTTTTGCAGACACTTTTAATCCAGAAGCTTATATCAACCAAATCAATCATCATAAAAACGGCGGCAATCGCCGGCCACTATCTATCAATATCCGCTTTCCTTTGTGCAACGTACTGCAACTTGACAACAGCAGTGATCAAAAAAGAGCACGCCACAATGCTTTCCTCAATGAATACATAGATTATCTTATAAAAGAAATCAGATTATTAGGAAATACTTGCCAACATACGCCCAGAATTGAGCAGATATATATAGGAGGCGATGCGCAAGCGTTGCTTGACCATCGCCAATTTAACAAATTCATGCGCGAAATACACAAAAACTTCAAGCCGGTTCGTGAAACATTTTTTTGCGCCACGATAGATCCACGGCTCTCCCACAATCAATCCATCAATATTTTTCGGGAAATCGGCGTCAATGACATCACAATTCATGCTCAGCATTTCAGCGTGCAGGATTCACACCGGTCTTACCGCAAGCAAGCAGCATCCGCCGCTCACGAAACCATTACCCTGAACGCCATTCACGCCGCACAACACGCCGGCTTTACCACAATCCGAATAACACTGGATTGCGGTCGCACTGAACAAGCCAACAATACATTTGACTATACGCTTGAGAAAATTATTGCGGCGCATCCACATCGCATTGAACTCTGCCACGCCGGAGAATCTACAAAAGAAAATGTAACGCAAGCGCAGATTCATGCCCGTATACATGTAACCCATCTGCTGTCAGATGCCGGATACACTCATATTGGATTGAATTCATTTGCACGTCACGAAGATCCGTTGGTTAAAGCGCAACAGCAAGGCCGGCTCCATTACGGCATACAAGGACACTCGACTTTCCCGGATAGTGATTTTCTTGCGCTGGGCGTATCGGCAATCGGCAAAATGGGTACAGTCCTATTACAGAATCATCTGAGTTTATCACGCTACTATAAACAGCTGGATCGAAACCAATTACCTGTATTGCATGGTTTGGAACTTTCTCTGGACGATCTGTTACGCCGCTCGGTTATTCATGCATTGATTTGCCACGCCGTCGTTTCTTTTGAATCGGTGGAAACTTTTTTTTCAATCGATTTCAAACAGTATTTCGCCACCGAACTGACTGCACTTTTATTTTATGAAAAAGCCGGTCTGCTGCATATCGATCATGAAGAAATGATAATTACCGCAAAAGGCCGTTTATTTATCGACAGTATTTGCAGCGCTTTTGACAAATACTCGGCTTAAAGTATGGACAATAAAATCAAAGCGACAAATACAGAAAACAAACCCGCCTTCGACGCCAGGAAATTGGATCGAACCCCTGGCGCGAAAATTTTTCACTCACCTGTAATACTTACTTCACCTCGCTGTTAGCAAGCAGATACTCTGCAAGACGATCAGCAGCCTCACCTTGAATATTTGGAAATGCGGGCATTCTCATGCTGCCCTTCTGGAACTTGTTCTTCAAAGCCTCTTTATTGGCAACCTTTTCACTCAGAATCATTGCCACATCACCCCTCAGTGGCTTGTGACACTCCGTACAAGCCGTACTGAAAATCCTCTCCCCGCTCGCATCCGCTGGAGGCGTATAATCCTTACTGGCTCCACAGCCTGTCAACGCAATCAGAACAAATGAACTCAACAGAATGCCAATTTTTTTCATTTTCAACTCCCAGATTCTCTCTTTTTAAAAAACGATATTTTATTTTTGTGCCAGGCTTTATCTTATCCTGTAGTTAACCTCATCAGGATATTCTGAAACGAATTTTTCGCCCGCCTCAAACCACTGACTGAACGACCCTACTCAGCAAAACAGCAATTTTTCAAATAAAAATCAATATAAAAACACTGAGTCAGCTACCGTAGAACAACCCTGATGACGCGATTATTTTACACGTTACCCCGGCAAACCTGTTAATTAAAAATCGAAACGCTTTCAGCGCATTTTGTCCGATTTGGAACTGTGCTCACACCCGGAATTATCTGTAATCACATAGCTCATCACACCCGTTTTTCTTAACAATTTCTTTACATTTACTGTGTTATCGTGCGCGACAGCATAGAGAAATACGGCAAGATTCTTTTATTTTTTATAAAGAATTAATGCAATTTTAAAAAATGAGAACAAGCAACCAATCACAGTTGATACAAAGTGAGTTGTTGCAACTATGGATGGTTTTATTCATAAACATTACTAATTAACAGTTTAATTGGATCAAATTGCTTTAATAAGGAGATTGCATGTTTAAGAAAATAAGCGTTCCTATCATCTGGATGGTACTCACTTTAATTTTTAGCACCCCAGTTGCTGCTGATGACACAGTGGAAGATTTCCAAGTATGGGGAAATATTACGGCAACGGGTAATTTTGGTTTCATTGACTCACAAAAACCGGATTTAAAAAAATTCAGATGGTGGATGGAAGGACAAGGGCGCTTCGGTAATGATGCCAATCAGTTTTCTCAAGCCATCATACGTCCGGGCCTGGGTTATAACGTTACCGATAAGCTGAGTTTGTGGGGAGGCTATGCTTTCGTGCCAACGGCTGAACCATTCACACTCAAGACCGGAAGAAAATTTGATGAACATCGGATTTGGCAACAAGCGATCTGGTCTGATAACACCCCATTGGGAAGATTGACGATACGCAGCCGCTTTGAACAACGCTTTTTTAACCATACCGCACCTGTCCCGGGCAGCAATCCGGTAGCACATCGTTTTCGTCAGTTAATAAAATTAGCCGTGCCGTTGGCGCAAATTGATCCCAATCTTAGTTTCATCATTCAGGATGAATTATTCATAAACATGACTACGATGTATAACGGCTTTATCAATAGCGGTTTTGATCAAAACAGGGGATTTGTCGGATTAGGCTACAAAATTAACCAACTTGCTGTTGCTGAACTGGGTTATATGAATCAATATCTCAATAGACCCCATAGTCTCCGCCCCGACCAAATGCAGCATATCTTAGGGGTTAATTTATTTCTGAACTTCTAATCATAAGTAATAAATGATTCGTATCACATATAATTTTCTGTTTTAAGCTGGTCGATTTTATTCTTGAATTTTTCATATACAACAAAAACAATCCACGCTTTCAAGGTATCTACACTAGAAATACCGAAATTCAACCGCCGGCCAAAAATATATCAAAGAAATTGGGCCGGCTCTTTTCTGCAAATCAGGCACGCATAGATTGCACCCGAAATATTGCACAAAAAATGCGGGATGTGAATGTTTTATGCATCATCCATACTTCCATACAGCACTTCTTTTTATACCATTTTCATTCAGTTATCCCGGATCCTCGATTAGATAGCTCACACGAAATCATTCTGCTAAACTGATAAAAAATAACGTAATGGGCAAAATGATATTTAATCGGCCTTAACCCAAGGATGTTTTTTGGAAGACATACCGCTTTCTATCTTACTGATAATACTATTCGTATTATTAATTCTTTCAGGCTTCTTCTCACTGTCTGAAACCAGCATGATGGCGATCAATCGCTATCGCCTCAAACATCTGGCAAAGCAGGGACATCGGGGCGCACGGCTGACCATACGTTTACTCGACAAAACGGACCGGCTGCTGGGCGTAATCCTGCTGGGCAACAATCTGTTGAATACCGCAGCGGCCACATTGGTAGCGGTCATTATCGCCATGCTGTTCGGACAGAGTGAACTGGCTTTACTGATCGGTACGATTTGTATCACCTTCGCCATATTAATTTTCAGTGAAATCACCCCGAAAGTCATCGCCGCAGCGTATCCCGAGCGTATTGCGCTCTTTGCCAGCTATATCCTGACGCCATTGCTCAAACTACTCTATCCCATCGTATGGTTTGTCAATCTTTTTGTCAGCGGCCTTTTACTGTTGCTAAGGCTCAACCCCCAACAGGGAACGGCAGCCACACAGACGATCAGTACCGAAGAACTCAGAACGCTTGTTCTTGAAGGCAGCCACTTTATCCAGAAAAAGCACCAGAGCATGCTGTTGAACCTGCTTGATCTTGAAACGGTCACGGTGGATGACGTTATCGTCCCGCGCAGCCAGATCGAGGCGATAGATCTCACAGTCGATGACGAAACGATCCAGCGACAATTATTGACCTGCCATCACACACGCCTGCCGGTATACCGCGAACGCATGGAAAATATCGTCGGCGTCATCCATACACGCAAAGTATTGAATCATATGAGGAGCGGACCGATTACCGCGGCCACGCTGGAAAAGATCATGCAGCAACCCTACTTTATTCCGTCCGGTACACCGCTGTTTACGCAGCTCCAGATTTTCCAGGAAAACAGAAAAAGAATCGGTATGGTTGTCGATGAATACGGCGATTGGATGGGACTCGTTACCCTGGAAGACATCCTGGAAGAAATTATCGGTGAATTCACCACACATGCACCCACACATACGAGCACTTATGCCCGGCAGGAAGACGGCAGTTATCTTGTCGAAGGCAGCGTACTGCTGCGAGACCTGAATCGCAAGCTCGACATGCAGTTTCCGCTGGACGGCCCCAAAACACTGAACGGTTTGATTCTCGAATACCTCAAGGACATCCCGGAAAGCGGTACCGGACTGAATATCGCCGGCTATTCCATGGAAATACTGCAAGTTAAAAATCAGGCCGTCAAAACCGTAAAAATACACCCCTATTCCACAACAGTGGAACCATTATCTGAATAAGATCCGTATTAAAAATGACCCACATCACCCGGCCACGAACAGCAAATACACAAATCAATTTTAAGTTTAACTTCAATCGATTTTAGTTATATCTTCACGTGCTTTATAGTATAAAATTGCCAAAATTTTTAACAACATGCTTCGGGTTTTTACGCAATGCAGGCGCAACCATTTTCATTACCGATTCGGGTGTATTATCAGGACACTGACGCAGGTGGCGTTGTCTATCACTCGACACACCTGAACTTTATGGAACGCGCCCGTTACGAATGGCTGCGCAACCTGGGTTACGACGTGCATGAATTGATCAATACGCACAAATTGCAGTTTATGGTGCGCTCTCTTGAAATCGAATATTTCAAGCCCGCCATACTGGATGACCTGCTCCACATCAACGTCAATGTCATTGACATGGGCAGAAGCCGTATATCGATTGCGCAGGAAATTCTACGTGACCAGGTACGTTTGGTTAGCGCCACGATTCATGTGGTATGCGTGGATACAGAAAACCTGAAACCGATCAGAATTCCACTCCATCTACGAGAAAAAATAGAGACACCGACATGAACACAACTGTAACCGAGGATTTATCGCTTTTTTATCTGATCAGCAGTGCCAGCGTATTTGTTCAGCTGGTCATGCTCCTGCTCCTTTTAGCCTCACTGCTGTCCTGGTGGTATATATTCCGGAAATTATTCGTTTTGCGCGACGCGATCCGGCAAAGCGATGAATTTGAAGATTACTTCTGGCGGGGCGTGGATTTAAACGCTTTATATCAACGCGCAACCACTTCACGCTATACCGCGGGCAGTATGGAACGCATTTTCATATCGGGTTTCGGCGAATTCAGCAAACATCCGCCAGGTACCGATGTCGATATGATCATGGAAAGCACGCGCCGTGCGATGCAGGCCACGTATCAACGGGAAATGGACAGACTGGAAACACACCTGTCCTTTCTTGCCACCGTAGGTTCGGTCAGTCCCTATATCGGTCTGCTTGGCACAGTATGGGGCATCATGAATTCATTCCGCAGCCTGTCCAATATTTCTCAGGCCACGATCGCACATGTCGCACCCGGTATTGCCGAGGCGCTGATCGCAACGGCAATGGGTTTGTTTGCCGCAATCCCGGCAGTAATTGCTTATAACCGTTTTGTCAGCGATACCGAAAAACTGGCAACCCGGTTCGAAAGCTTTATGGAAGAATTATCCAACATTCTTCAGCGCAGAGCTTCGCACTAATCAACACGCACAAGGAATCAGGCAAAAATGGCCCGTCGTATCAAACGCCAACTCAAAAATGAAATGAACGTGGTGCCCTATATCGATGTCATGCTGGTACTGCTGATTATTTTCATGATCACCGCACCGATGATCAATCCGGCGCAAATCGAACTGCCGCAGATCGGAAAATCCTCGGCGGCGCCCACCGCACCGCTTGAAGTGATTATCAAGGCGGACAACAGTCTTGCCTTGCGCGACCGTGCGCAGACAGGCACCGAATCATTTGTCACGCACCAGCAGCTTGTCGACGCCGTCAAGCGCAAACAATCGCAAAATGCAGATCAACCCGTAGTCATTGCCGCCGACAAAAGTGTACGCTATGAAGAAGTCATCAAAGTCATGGATATCCTGCAACAACATCAGGTGCAAAAGATTGGCTTGCTGGCACAGCCGAAATAATCAAGCCGGAAAAATTGAGTGGTAATGAAAGCAGGTAAATCACGAAACGCGTCGGAAAAAGAACCGGGTTCGCTACCGGCAGCTGCACTGGCCATACTGGTACATCTTGTATTCATTGGCCTGCTGATCTTCGGCTTTCACTGGAAGGAGAAGCCCCCTGAAGGCATGATGGTTGAACTGTGGCAGGATTTGCCTACGCAACCCATAGTACAGCCGCAGCAACCGGTTATCAAAAGCACGCCGCCGCCTGTACCACCACCGCCCCCAAAGCAGCCGCCAAAACCGGCGCCAGAGCCCAAACCGGAACCGGAGCCCAAGGCAGAACCCAAAGCTGCACCTAAACCGGAACCGGCCAAGCCACAGCCCGCGCCGCCTAAACGCCCGGATATCGAAATCAAGGAAAAGGAAGCCAAAGCAAAAGCTGAAGCAGAGCGGGTGCAGCGCGAACGGGAAGAACAAAAAAAACGCGAAATCGAAGAACAGAAACGCCGTGAACAGGAGACGCAACGCAAGCGTCAGGAAGAAGAACAGAAAAAACGTGAACAAGCGGAACAGAAGAAGCGTGAGCAGGAAGAACAAAAACGGCGCGAAGAAGAAACCTTAAAAAAACGCCAGGAAGAAGAACAAAAACAGCGTGAACGGGAAGAACAGAAAAAACGTGAGCAGGAGGAGCAGAAGAAGCGCGAACAGGAAGCGCAACGCAAACGCGAGCAGGAAGAAAAAGCCCGACAGGAAGCACAAAAATCTGCTGCTGCGGCCGCAGCGTCAGCTGCCGCTGCACGAGCGCAGGTTGCCAGCGAAATCGGCAAGTACAAAGCCATGATCATGGCCAAAATAAAAAGCCGAATCGTCATGCCACCGGATCTGCCGGGCAATCCCGTGGTTGAGTTCATCGTCACATTATTGCCCGGTGGCGATATCCTTGATGTCCGGTTGCGTAAAAGCAGCGGTTATCCGGCATTCGACAGCGCAGTGGAACGCGCGATACACCTGTCCAAGCCATTGCCGCTACCCCCCGATCCGGCATTGTTTAACGAATTCCGCAACCTGAATGTCATCGTACACTACCTGGAATGATTGCTATAATCCGCTATAATTTCTGCATTTTTAGGGTTTTTACAGCTATGCCAACGTACCGACACATTGTTTATCGTTTTTTATGTCTGATTCTGTTCTGGGTTGCCTGTACGCCGGCTTATTCCCGGCTGAATATTGAAATCTTTGGCGGCGGCGCAGACCGGATACCGATTGCTATCGTTCCTTTTGCCGACGAAAGCAGACTCCAGCAAAGTATCACCGAAGTGGTTTCCGCTGACCTTTACCGCAGCGGGTTGTTTCGCATGGTTGATCCAGGCGGTTTAAGACCGCACGCGCCAGCGGAAGTTGTCTACAGCAACTGGTCCGAGCGCGGCGCAAGCGCTCTGGTGATCGGACGCACGATTCCGATGCCCAACGGACAAGTGGAAGTGCAATTCCGTTTGATGGATGTCGCCAAACAGTCACAGCTTGCGGCGCATGCCGCGGTCGTCCCCATGACGCAACTGCGCGCCGCCGCGCATCACATCGCCGACATTATTTACGAGGCGCTCACCGGTGAAATCGGCGTGTTCAGCACACGTATCGCCTATGTGCTGAAACATGGCAATAAATACGCACTGCAAATCGCCGATGCCGATGGTTACAACGAGCATTCGATCATTGAATATACCGAACCGATCATTTCACCGGCATGGTCACCCGATGGCAGCCAGATCGCCTATGTTTCCTTTGAAAACAAAAAACCGGTGATTTATGTGCAGACACTGGCGACACGGCAGCGCAGGGCCGTCGCCAACTTCACCGGCAGCAACAGCGCCCCGGCATGGTCGCCGGATGGCAGAAAGCTGGCTGTGGTATTATCGCTGCATGGCGGTTCGCAAATCTATCTCATCAATGCGGATGGCAGCGGACTGCAACGCCTGACCCGCAGCACCAGCATTGATACCGAACCGAGTTTTTCACCGGATGGACGCCACATCATTTTCACATCCGACCGCGGCGGCAGCCCGCAGATTTACCGCATACCGGTAACCACATCCGAATCGACCACAGCCGAACGGCTGACGTTCGAAGGCAATTACAATGTCAGCCCGGATTTCAGTCATGACGGCAGGAGTTTTACATTTATTCACCGGCATAACGGACGGTTTAATATCGCCGTGCAGGACATCGCCACACGCCAGATGCAGATCCTGACCAATTCCCAGTTTGATGAATCCCCGAGCTTCGCGCCGAATGGCAGAATGATCTTGTACGCCACAGAAATTGGAGGGCGTGGTATATTATCAGCAGTTTCCAGGGATGGTCAGACGCGGCAGAATTTATCTGTACAGACAGGCGATATCAGAGAACCGGCATGGGGACCGTTGCTAAGGAAACGTTGATCTCGACAGCGCACAAGATGCAAGGACGCGCAGTCTGAAAATCGACAATTCCCCAAACAGAAAACGATGGATATATTTTGTTTTTTTATGTAAAGGAGCGGTAAATGAAAAAAATAGCGGGTGTATTGGTTATTAGTTTATTATCGGCTTGCGCCAGTCAGACAACGCAACCCACTGAAGTAGATGATTATTCAACAGGTAGTTATAATGGCAGCAGCGGCAGTGGCGCGGACAGCAGTGCGTATGGCTCAAGTGGTTCGGGTTTTTATCCACTGAATGACCCCAGCAGCATTTTGTCGCAACGCAGTGTCTATTTCGACTACGACAGCTTTTCCGTAAAAGGCGAATATCGTGAAATGGTCGTCGCACATGCGCAATTTCTGCGCGACAACCCTAACGCTCAGGTCATTCTGCAGGGAAATACCGATGATCGCGGCAGCCGCGAATACAATCTCGCACTCGGCCAGCGCCGTGCCGACAGTGTTAAAAACATCATGACACTGTCCGGCGCCCGGAATGCGCAGATCGAGGCTGTCAGTTTCGGCGAGGAAAAACCGCGCGCCTATGGCAGCGGTGAATCGGCCTGGAGCCAGAACCGCCGCACAGATATTGTTTATCGAGGTGAATAAAAAATGCTGATACGCGTTTTCTGTTTACTGCTGCTGATCGGCAGCAACGCTGCCTACGCAGGATTATTTGGCGATGACAAGGCGCGGGAACAAATTGAAGTCTTGCGTCAGCAGGTTGCCGAACTGGAAGCGCGTATTGTCCAGATGGAAGCAGCCTTGAAAGGACAGGCATTGCTGGAATTGTATTCACAGGTTGAAACCCTGGGTCTGGAACTCGGCAGGCTGCGCGGCCAGATCGAAGTGCTGAACAATGACAATGCTTCATTGCAAAAGCGGCAAAAGGATTTCTATATCGATCTCGATAACCGCCTGCGACAAATTGAACAACCTGGCGCACCGCTACCGACGTATACCGACCCTGCCGCCAGCGCTCCCGAAAGCAGCGGCGCAGCAGCACCTGCCGAGGAAATCATCGCCGCACCGCATGGAACCCGAATAACAGTCCATTCGGAGGAATCACCCGATAGCCCTGTCGCGCCGCCAGCCGAAACAGCGGTTCCGCCGTCTGCTCAGGTATCTATAACACCGGGTAATTCCACCGCTGCGGAAACAGTGATCGCCGCCATACCCAGCCAAAATCTGCAACCCGCCGGCGCAACGGAAAAACAGTTCTATGATGCAGCCTACCGGCAATTTGTTAACGGCGATTATACCGGCGCCAGATCACAGTTTCAGGCATTCCTGGAACACTATCCGCAATCGAACCTTGCACCCAGTGCCGCGTACTGGATAGGCAATGCCCACTATGCGCTGCGCGATTTCCCGCAGGCTATCGCCGCGCAGCGCAACCTGGTCAGCCGTTATCCGGACAGCGCAAAAGTACCCGACGCATTGTTGAATATTGCCAGCAGTCAGACTGAATTGGCTGACAGAAGCGCCGCACGAAAAACACTTGAAGAACTGATCGCCAAATACCCGTTCAGCGCTGCGGCTGAAAAAGCCAAACAACGCCTGAGCCGCCTGAATTAATTTATCGCTGTAACCCTGGCACCATAGTCACCATTGTCTTTCCGTTGTTTCTGAGATGCGCTTCACAGAAACCGCGCCCAACACATCGTTTCAACCATGTCTGTAGATCAATCCCAGGTTTTGCGTATCAGCGAAATTTTCCATTCACTGCAGGGAGAAACCAGCCGCATTGGATTGCCGACCGTCTTCATCCGGCTCACCGGCTGTCCACTGCGCTGCGGCTATTGCGATACCGCTTACGCATTCACAGGCGGCCAGAACATGACCATCGCCGCAATTCTGCAGCAGACCGCCGCTTACCGGACACCCTATATCACTGTCACGGGTGGTGAACCACTGGCACAGAAAACCTGTCTCGCGCTGTTGATTGCGCTGTGTGATGCAGGCTATTCGGTTTCGCTGGAAACCAGTGGTGCACGCGATATTTCCGCTGTTGATCCACGCGTCAGCAGAATCATGGATATCAAAACCCCCGGATCGGGCGAAGTTGAAAAAAACCTGTGGTCCAATCTGGATTGGTTGACCCTGCGCGACGAAATCAAATTCGTGCTGTGTGATGCAGCAGACTATCAGTGGGCATGCCGGATGATCCGCGAACACAACCTCGATAAACGCAGTCCGGTGCTGCTATCGCCCGTGCATGGCCAACTCGATCCAGCCATGCTGGCAGACTGGATTTTGCGCGACCAACTGCCCGTACGTATGCAGATTCAACTGCATAAACTGCTCTGGGAAGACGGGCCAGGACGATAAAGCGATGCAGACACAACCCATTCAGTCCAGAACCAAAGCCGTCGTACTGCTGTCCGGCGGACTCGATTCCGCCACCACGCTGGCGATCGCCCAAGACCGTCAGTTTGATTGTTACGCACTCAGCGTCAATTACGGTCAACGGCATGACGCTGAACTCCAGGCCGCTCAGAAAGTCGCCGAAGCACTGGATGCTGCCGCGCACAAAATCATCACCGTCGACCTGACTGCGTTTGGCGGATCCGCGCTGACCGACGCATCCATCGCCGTGCCAACAGCAGGAGAAAGTACCGGTATTCCAGCCACTTACGTCCCCGCACGCAATACCATCATGCTGTCACTCGCGCTGGCATGGGCGGAAACACTACAGTGCCGGGATATTTTCACCGGCGTCAACGCCGTCGATTATTCCGGCTACCCTGACTGCCGCCCTGAATTCATCCATGCGTTTGAGACCATGGCAAACCTCGCCACCAAAGCCGCGATTGAAGGCGACAAACTCACCATCCATGCACCGCTCATCGATTTGCCGAAAAAAGACATCATCCTCACCGGCCTGGCCCTCGGCGTAGACTACAGCCTGACCGTATCCTGCTATCAGGCAGACGCCGCAGGGCACGCATGCGGCATCTGCGATGCCTGCCGCATCCGGCGCGCAGGATTCGCAGATGCCAATGTCGCGGACAGGACACGTTACCGCACCTAACCAGGCAAGTGGACAATACATTCGAATCGGTGCTGAACCGCAGGACTATAACCAGGCCGCCCCGATTGCGTTGGGGTTCATTGCATTCACGCCAACCTACCAACTGCGTAAATTGACCGTGCGCTTACGAACCCCAACATAACCACCACAAATAGGCCGGAAATGTTGAAATTCGCGCCATTTACCCTCCACAAGCTCCCCCGCCGCGCAAAACAAACATCAGGAAATCACTAGCCCGCTGCGCACGAGACGAACGTGGTGGACGTTGGTCTTAAAGTCGATGCTGCCATTGCCATTGCCGAAGCCCGCGTACCACGCGTCACTCAGGGAGCCGGCAGACGGAGACGCAGACCAGAAAGTGCTCGATGATGCAGCCGGAAAAACCGCGACGTTGATAACGGGACTAAACATCTTAGAACGAATGACGCATTACGTATCTTTGTTGGAATTTACCCACCAAGCTGTTCAAGGACTGTTTTCGCTTCAATCAAGTCGAGGTTATCGGCGCGTTCGTTGAATCTGGAGCACACAGCATTCAAGATGCGTTTGGCATCATCCACTTTATCGCGTTTTCCCCAAAGCTTAGCCAGGCTCGTGACGGCCCGAAGTTCAAACATTGTTGCATGCTGATCCTGCGCGATCTTTAAGGCTTCACACAAGCACTCTTCTGCTTCCTGGACTGATTCGCCGGACTGTCTCAGCAGCAGTTCGCCTTTCAGGCGAAGCAACTCCGCGTGCCAAAACAATGCTCCCCCAGTGACAGCAAGTTTCTGCGCTTCCTCAATGGCGGCCAAGCCTTCGTCAATTCTATTTCTACGTAAATAGATTTCTGCCAGCAACGCTAAGGTACAAGTGTCGTGGATACGCGCTCCTGTGGCCCGGGTGGCAGAAAGCCCGTTAATTAACTTGGCGAGACCTTCCTCTTGCCCAGTGTCGGCCAATGCCCAGCCTTGCGAGGCGTTCGCCCACGCCAGCCCCAATTCAAAGGAGTATTGTGTGGAAAGCGCGATTGCTTCATTGGCGATCTCCAGCGTTCTCTTCGCATTGCCGGCACCGGAATAGATCTGGGCAAGGAAGATGAGCGTAAAAACACACGTGAATGGGTGTTCCAATTCCCTCGCCATGCCCATTGTCTCCAACGCCAGCGTTCCAGCTTGATCAACCTCACCCAATATCCATAATGTCCGGGCCAGCATAATTCTCGCGGTTATTCCGGGATCTTGGCCGTAGAGGAAAACCTGTGAGCGGTGTTGATTCGGATCATCAAGGGATTTTGCGGCGAACAGATGGGTTCTGGCTTCGTCAAACCGGCCAAGGTAGAAATAGGTCGCACCCAAAGTATGGTGAGCTTCAATCAGCAGATCCGGGATTTGCTCGCGGTGAGCCAGCGCGAGGAGATTTTCGGCCAGGCCGCGCGCATTGGCGAGTTGCCCTCTGACCAGATGAAAGACCCATAATCCCCGAATGGCCCGAAACTGATGCACGGAACCGCTGTGCTCCTGTAACAAATCCTTCGCTCTTCGATAATTGTGTTCCATTTCGTCGGATGCATAGCCTTTGACGGACAGCAATGGGGCTCCGCGTGCAAGCAGGAGCTCCAACTCCAGGGCATTCCGCTCCGGGCCTTGCGGCAGTTCCTTGAGTAAATCCAACGCCCTGTTAAAATGATTGAGCGCTTCGATATTGGCTGATCGTTCCACATCGCGACGAGCCGCACGATGCCAATAATCAACGGCCGGACCCGTCAAACCTGCCTGCTCATAGTGGTAAGCCAGGAGTTCCGGTTCCATGTTTACGCGCTCCGGGAACCGGCTCTCCAGGGTTTTGGCAATGCGGGCATGAAGTACTCGCCGGGGTTTCCTGGGTAGCATGCTGTAGGCCGCTTCCTGGACCAGCGCGTGCTTAAAGTAGTATGTCGCAAGAGGTATCTCGCCCTCTTGAAGAACGAGCCCGGAAGCGACGAACAGGTCAAGTGCATTCTTCAACTCGCTGTCCGGCATCTCAACAGTGGCCTGCAGCAGCTCGTAGGTGAATTCACGCCCTATTGCCGCACCGGTCTGGACAATTTCCTTGGCTGCCCCCAACTGGTCCACCCGTTCCATGAGTAACGCTTGCAGACTGTCCGGAATGGGCAATCCCTTTAGCGGGCCCTTCAAGGTAAATGAATCGTTTCCTTCAGTCAGCAACCCGGATCCAAGCACATTTTCCGTCAACGTTTCGATATAGAGCGGTATGCCATCGGCCTTAGCCAGAATCGCCTGCTGCACCTCGGGTGGAAGCACTTTTCCCCCTGTCATCGTCGCAACGAGTTCAGCGCTATGTCGGCGTGGAAGCCGACTGAGCGTCAAGGACGTCACGTAACTATAGTCCGCCCATACCGGCTTGAAGCCGGGTCGGGATGTGATCAGCAACAACACGTGCATCTGCCGGATGCGGCCAATGATTCGCGTCATGAGTTCCAGCGTGGTGGGATCAAGCCAATGGGCATCTTCCACAGTGAACAACAGCGGACAGCGATCGGCCAACCGTTGCAGATGGTGCACGAGCGCTTCCAGCGTCATGTCCTTGCGTTTTTCGGATGATACATTGAGTGGCGGGTACCGATGATCTCCCCGGATCGAGAGCAGATCCGCCAGCAATGAAACCGTTTCCTGGTTATCGATTCCGCATTCGATAGCCATGGCATCGAGCTTGTTCAGTTGTGCCTGGGCACTGTCCTGACTTGCGAGTCCCGCAGCCTGCCGCAGAAAATTGATCGCCGGATAGAGCGCCGTATTGGTATGGTACGGTGAACATTGAAATTGAATCGTCTGGTACCGTTCATCTGCGAGGTGGTCACACAAACTGCGGGCGATTCTCGATTTTCCGATGCCGGCCTCACCGCTTAGGAGCACGACCTGTCCTTCGCCGCCGACGGCCTCGCGCCAGCGGCCCAACAGGAGTGAGATCTCCTCTTCTCTGCCGACGAATTTGGCTAATTGGCTGGATCGATAGGACTCAAACCGGCTGGCTGATGGCTGGATGCTCAGAACCTGCCAGGCTTGGACAGGTGTATCGAACCCTTTCAGCGAAAAGGCGCCAAGATCCAGGAACTCGAATTCATTTCCGACAAGCCGTTTCGTCGCCGGATCAATGATCAATTGATCGGGTTTAGCCAGTGCCTGGAGGCGGGCGGCGAGATTTGGGGTTTCACCGAACACGGAGCGTTCCGTGGCAGTGTCCTGCCCCATGAGTTCGCCGACGACGACTTGACCAGTAGCGATCCCGATTCGTGCTGCAATACCAACCTCTGGATGGGGGTTGTCGTGATGCAGCGCCTTCACCGTTTCCAGAATAGCCAGGCCAGCATGGACCGCGCGTTCCGCACCGTGTTCGTGGGCCTGGGGGTACCCAAAATAGACCAACATCCCATCCCCCATGTATTTTGCGATATAGCCATTGAACTGACCAATGTTTTGGCTACAAGCGTCTAAAAATCGCCGGATCACATCCTGAAGGTCTTCAGGATCCAATCGGCAAGACAGTGCTGTCGAATCCACAAGATCACAAAACATCACCGACAACTGGCGACGTTCTGCTTGATCTCGTTCGGGCGGGAATGGCTGCTCTTCCGAAATGACGCCAACGGGTATAGACCCCGGGCTCATAACTTCAGCGCTCTGTGACAATTGAGCGATCGCGCGCAAGAGTTTTTTTCGATGTCCCAGTAAGACACCCAGCGCTTCCAGATCGCTCTCATTCAGCTCGGGCAGGACATCCCAAGTGATCGCATTGTGCTGAAACGACTCGCGATATATACCGAGACCAAGGTTATCCAGCCATGCTGACACACGATCATTCATCTGGACAACGCCGATGGTGGATATTCCGGCTCGTCATGAACAGGATTAACGGCGTTAAGTGTAGAAAGTTATTCGTTGCGGATCGTAATCCTTTAATTGATAATAGACCTATGATGAACAACGCTTCCACAAATACGACCCCTAAAAAGCTTTTCATTCGAAAAATGGAACGCCGACTGGTCGGTATGGCAATGATGGTCATTGCCTATCTGATCGAGAAAGCCGTGTTGCGTTCGATCAAGCGCAGTGGCACAAAATCTTCGGCGCTGAACAACTCTGCATCGTAAACCATTTTTATCTTCAACGCCCTCGCAGCAGATCGATAACCAGACCAAGGGTCAGCAGACCGGCGGCGACCCCGAATGTTATCGGTACCCACTCGGCAACAACCGTCGACGTGGCCGTGAGTCCGCTGGTCAGGACACTTGCCGCAGCGATCAGGCCGAGCACCAGCCGTCGTCCCGTGTGACGCACGATATCCTCCAGCGAATTGGCCCGGAAGTTCACCACAAGCTTTGGACCGCCAGGGCGGATACCGACGAGGTTTTCGACCGCCTCGACCACACGCAGGGCCCGTACTTTCAACTTCTGCGATTGAAACATCAATGTCTTTGGATTGAGCGCGGTACCCATGCGTTTGACCATCAAGCGCATCAAGTACTTGCCTGCGACGTCGTAAGGATCGAGTGCCGGATCAAGCTCGGCCGTCGCCAGCTGTACCTGCGCGAGTGCTTTGATGGCCAGCGTGAGCGAATCCGGTAGCGGTACCCCGTGCCGTAACGAGACCGCGCTCATTTCTTGCAGAAGCGGCCCGATCTGCATCTCGGCAAGCGAGGCAGTGCGATATTTTGTCATCACTTCCCCGATCTCGCTCTGGAATCGGGCCACATCGAGATTGCTGCTATTGACGACGCTCGTCATCATCAATGTGACATCGGTGAGAAATCCGGCATCTTCCTGCCACAGAGCCATCAATATTAACAGGAGATGCTCACGGAGGTCGGCTCCTACCGCGCCGACCATTCCGAAATCGAGAAAATAGATGCGGTCCTTCCACCACATCAGATTGCCTGGGTGGGGATCGGCATGGAAGAAGCCATCGACGATGATCTGTTTGTAGTAGCTCTCCAACAGCTGACGAGCGGCCTGGATGCGCTCTGGACCAGCTGGCGCCTGCCTGATCGGTATGCCCTGGATCTCTTCCATCACCAATAATCGGGACGTGGACAGATCCCGATGTACGCTGGGTACGGCAAGGCGATCATAGTCTGCGAGCACCGCCTGCATCCGCTTGATGTTGTCGGCCTCCTGACGGAAGTCGAGTTCACGATGGAGCGAGGTGGAGAGGTGTTTGAACACGGCCTCCATATCGATCACCTGATTGAGCGCAGGACGCTTTCCGACCTTCTCCGCAAACACCTCGAGCAGGGCGAGATCCTGTTCGATATCAGCGCAAGCGGTGGGTCGCTGAACCTTGATTACGACCCGAGCACCGCTTTCAAGCGTCGCACGGTGGACCTGAGCGATTGTACCGGCGGCGAGTGGTTGTGGGTCGATCGACTTGAATACATCCTCCCACGGTACGCCCAATTCCTGCTCTGAAACCCGGACGACCTCGCTCTCAGTCATGGGCGGCACGTGGCTTTGCAACAGGGCAAGTTCCTCAATGTACTCTACCGGAAGGAGATCCGGGCGGGTTGACAACACTTGCCCGAGTTTCGAGAATATCGGACCCAGCTCTTCCAAGGCAGCACGTAAGCGCTTGGCCTGCCGACGGCGGATGGACATATCCGGTTCGTTGGATTGGCCGAACAGCTCTGTGAGGCCATGTTTCGCCATCACGGTTGCGATATGCGTCGCACGCGCTACCAGTCGAGGCTCAAAAGGCGGAACTTCACCCTTAGACAGGTGTGCTCGCACCGAGTCCGAAACAGACGCATCAGTCGATGGCAAGGTGCTCACAATAATCACGGTGCAGTGCGCATTGTGACTGATGCGGTTCGGTACGTTACCGAGCAAAAACTCCTTTCGTCCCGCCATGCCAAAATTGCCGACCACCAGGACATCGATTGCTTCTTGCGCAGCGGCGCGGACGATCGCCAATGCCGGATCGACATCAATAACGACCAGGGCATGCCCCCGCTCTCCCGCGATCTGCCGTGCGAAGTGTGCCAAGTCATTGTTGGCGACAGCCGCACGTGTGCGTTCGGCTTCACCGAATTCTGTGGCAGACGGATACTGCGGCACCACTACCTGTATTATAAACAGCTCTGCGTCGTAGCGGTCGGCGAACCCGGCAGCCCAGTGGACGGTCTGGTCGGCGGTTTCGGAGCGATCGGTGCCTACCATCACGCGCCGTATGACATTACTCTCCAGATGATTTTTCATAAACGTAGTGAGCTGTTTAGTAAGAAGAACAGGATCGGTATTACAGGACCAATTATTGTAGCAGGATTGAAACATTCTGACCGCCTGTCTTGTTCATTTGGTCTGCCTGGTTTGTTTGGTTGCATGAGACTAACCAAATGGACCAGACAGACCTGCTGTGTCCCAGACATACAGGCGATCGAAATTCCGCTCTGCCGGAATAATTTTTCCGCAGCCTGCTAAACATTAATCGCAATACCTGGCCGCAAAAAAACAAACTGAAACGAGAATGAGATGTTCTGTCAAAAATGGAGTCCATTGGTTTAAGCGGCGAGTAGATTTGCATAGTATCGCTGCGAAAATTGCGCTGTGCGATGCGGGTTATTCGGTTTCGCTGGAAACCAGCGGTGCACGCGATATTTCCGCTGTTGATCCACGCGTCAGCAGAATCATGGATATCA
>CAZTCY010000053.1:0-20709 GCA_964612715.1 uncultured Nitrosomonas sp.
AAGAATGCCTCGGCACTATTAACCTCCGTTTACACAAAATCTAGGACACCCTCCCATAGCGGAATACCTGACCGCATACTTGCAATACTCTATGCGCCAGGTCATAGGAACCACGGTTTTCTATAATGCGGATCATGTTCAGCAGTTCCGGCGCTTCTATCGTGCTGATCGGGTGCATGCCGATATAGGGGAATACATTTCCTTCAAGTCTGCGTATTACGTCTTTTGCGTGACTGTCTACCCAGGTATGGAGCTGTTTTGAATACCATTCCCTTGCAACTGCTTCAAAGCTGTTTTCCGCTGCCTGCTTTGCCCGTTGTTTGGTGATTTTGCGGTCTATGGATGGATCGATATTGCCAGCCAGCTTTTCACGCTCAGCTTGTGCATTTTGCCTTGCCTGTTTCAGGCTTGTGGTAGGGTAAGTGCCCAAAGATATAGATTTCTCTTGACCAAACAGCTTGTATCTAAGCCGCCAGTACTTCTTGCCGTCAGCATAAACCCATAAGTAAAGCCCCTTGTCCATCATGCAGCTTTTTGATTTTCTTGCTGCCGCTGGATGCATTCTTGCAGTCCACGGCGGTTAGTCTGTCTTTGGTCGTCATAAAAGAGTTACCACACTTTTTTCATGGCTTCGCACGGATTATTACGGACAACTAAAGCTTGTAGAGGCGCTTTTTTATTGAGTTTCGTGGACTGTTGCGGACTGGTACGGATATGAATTTGGCGGAGGCGGTGAGATTCGAACTCACGGTAGAGTCACCCCTACGGCAGTTTTCAAGACTGCTGCCTTAAACCACTCGGCCACACCTCCGGTCTTGCTTTTATAATGTTTTGCAGAGCCGGTATCATACTCTTTCATGCGCATTTTTGCCAGTGCAATTACGCTGTGTCTGCGCGTCTGAATCGTTCAGATCCGGTCAGAAGCAATTTCAAGACTGTTTTTAAGTGATTCAAACACAAACGTCATGCAGTTGTTTTCCGCATCCAAGGATCGATGAGACGGCCGCAGTGGTAAAGATTGGATATATCTTAATTGAGGAAATATGAGCTGTTATCCCATTGGTGCAATAGATTAGCCTTAAGCCCGGTAGCCGCCTAGACCACATAAGTGTCTATTCCCATTAACAATAAATCATATTGCGCTTCTACAATCTCTTTGATGGTCAGTGCCGGCAGGCCGGTAACAATATTGCCCGGGGTCACCAGCCAGCCGACGGCGTCTGTAGGGCCGAGGTTGACGACATAGCCGATATCGTGATGCAGATAAGGTTCGAGTATTTTTAACAGGCCGGAATGCCGTAAAATATTCCGGGCAATGAGTTTACCTTTACGCACGGCGGACTGCGCCGATTGCACGTTGGATCCAAGCGCGTTGTAAACAGAACAATCCCCCGCAGTAAAAACATGCGGTAATATTTTCTGATCGATCGTTATCTGACCAAAAGTATTTGCCGGCCATATATGTTCCTGCTTTTTACCGAGAAACAATAACGTCAGGTGTGAAGGCAGTGCGTCAGCTTTACCGGATTGTTTATCCTCAAGCAATATTTTTTGATCCGTTTGCCCACGGTATTGGGTGTTCGGCATACACTCAATCTTGAATTCCTGCATACGCGATTGTACATAACTGTCAAACCCGCGTGGAAACTGCGTGAGTACATGATCGCCGGCGTTAATCAGGCGCAGTCTGGCGCTGATTTTCTGCCGGCACAGGAACTGGCGGATTTCGAACAGGAACTGGATGCCGGTGGCGCCTGCGCCAACAACGGAAATTACCGGTTCTTCTACCGCCGTTGTTCTAAGATGGTTCAACAGCAACGCTGATCCCGCGGTGTGCATAAAGTCCTGGAGGGTAAATACATTCGCCGCCGGTTCCGATTCCGGCGATTCCCCTCCGGTTGCAATCACCAGATAATCAAAATGCAGTATTTCATTGCCGACCGTGAGATATTTGTCCGATTGCCATTGTTGCAGCATGGTGTCGTTTATCGTCAGCGCGGCCTGGATGTGGCGGCAATCGAAGCGTTTTTCCAGCGCGCTGAATGGCACCAGCAGATCCGATAGCGGGTAACGGAAGGTTTCGTGCAGGTGCGTGATTTTTAAATGCTGTGCATTAGGATCGATGAGGGTGATGTTCACATTGGACGCATACCGCTTCAAGGTCGTCAACGCCGCCATTCCGGCATAGCCGCCGCCGACAATGATCACGTTAATCCCGCGTTGTCCGGGTATGTAAAATGGCAACAGTGCCACGTGTTCTCCTTGATTCTATGTGCTGATGTGATGTAATCCGGCTGTCTTGCCGGTTGCGGTAATATTCGCCGGATTCCAGTGCCGGATGGCCCAATGCCAGAACGTTTCCAGACCGCTATCGAGCAGATCGCCGGGCGGATTCTGTCCAAGAAACCGCAGTGCGGACACGAGCTGAAATAATACATTGAATTGCGTCACAGGTGCAGCAAAGGTTTGCTTGCTCAGTTTTTCGCCCCTTGTATTGGTTACGACAGGCAGATGCATATAAGCCGGTGTGGTATAGCCCAGCAACCGCTGCAAATAGATCTGGCGCGGTGTTGAATTCAACAGATCCGCACCGCGTACCACATGTGTAATCGCCTGCGCGGCATCGTCAACAACGACAGCCAGTTGATATGCAAATATGCCGTCAGCG
This sequence comes from uncultured Nitrosomonas sp., assembly GCA_964612715.1. Taxonomy (GTDB): domain Bacteria; phylum Pseudomonadota; class Gammaproteobacteria; order Burkholderiales; family Nitrosomonadaceae; genus Nitrosomonas. The sequence continues at coordinate 2,669 of CAZTCY010000053.1, forward strand.
CGGTGCAACACAAAATCGCCGATATCTTTGCCAATCCGTTGCAGAACGTGACCTTGCACCGGATCGGTGAAAGCGACCGGCTGACTGTCTGTCCGGACGCGTATCGCACTCTGCCTGTTCTGCTTGTTCTGCCGGTGCGGTGAATGCGGACGCTGCGCGGTATCCCGGCATGTACCCGGATAAACCGGACCTTCGATACCCATAATACTGGAGTCGGCGATTTCCTTGCGGGAGCAGGTGCAGGCATAGGTCAGATATTGTTGTTCAAGCATGGCCAGCGCCTCACGGTACAGGGCATGGCGCTCGTGCTGATAGACGACTTCACCGTCCCAATGCATGCCCAATTTTTCCAGCACCATCAGGATATCGCGTGAGGCACCCGGCACTTCGCGCGGTGCGTCGATATTTTCGATACGCACCCGCCATTCGCCCTGATTGGCTCGGGCATCCAGATAACTGCCGACAGCCGCCACCAGTGAACCGAAGTGCAGCGGTCCGGTGGGTGAGGGCGCAAAACGGCCACGGTAAACGGTTGATTGGTTTTGTGTCACAAGAAAAAACTGAAACAGATTGATCGCATTATGACATACGTGCATAAATGCCTGTTCATTCCATCGCTGCGCTAAACAACCGTCGGCCTGCATGAGATGAGCGGAACAGCGTGCTATCCGGGGCCGGTTAAAAGTGAGCGGCGATTTCAATCGCTAATGTGTTTATAATCATTCTGAATCATTAAATTTTATCTGCGATGGATCCCGTGATGTCTTTGAAATTGAATACAGAACCCGAAAATAACGGCGTCGGCTGGCGTTTTGACAACAGCTATGCCCGCCTGCCAGAATCGTTTTATGTGCCTATCTGGCCGGTGCCGGTGCGGGCGCCGCATGTGGCGATTTTGAATTACGCGTTGGCTGAGTCGCTCGGCCTGGATTTGCGTGCGCTCACCGAAGATGAAGCGGCATTGCTGTTTTCCGGCAATGTTTTGCCGGATACGGCGCAGCCTGTTGCGCAAGCCTATGCCGGTCATCAATTCGGCAGTTTTACGTTACTTGGCGATGGGCGGGCGATACTGGTCGGCGAACATCTGACACCGGACGGCGGCAGAGTGGATATTCAGTTGAAAGGTTCGGGGCGCACACCGTTTTCGCGCCGGGGCGATGGCCGCGCTGCACTCGCGCCCATGCTGCGTGAATATATCATCAGCGAGGCGATGCATGCATTGGGCATTCCGTCTACACGAAGTTTGGCCGTGGTGACAACCGGTGAAACCGTGATGCGCGAGACGCCTTTGCCGGGCGCTGTCCTGACGCGTGTGGCGGCCAGCCATATCCGCGTGGGTACCTTCGAATATATCGCGCTGAAGGGCGGCGCGGACGGCGTGAAAATACTCGCCGATTACACCATTCAGCGCCATTATCCGGAACTCGCCGATGAGGATAATCCCTACCTGGCGCTATTGAACAGCGTAATCGCGCGCCAGGCATCGCTTGTCGCACGCTGGATGCTGACCGGTTTCATTCATGGTGTAATGAATACCGACAATATGGCGGTCAGCGGCGAAACGATAGACTATGGCCCGTGCGCATTTATGGACGAATTCGATCCGCAGACCGTGTTCAGTTCGATCGATTATCACGGACGTTATTGTTACAGTAATCAGTCGCGTGCCGCGCAGTGGAATCTTGCGCGCTTTGCCGAAACATTGCTGTCGTTGCTGCATACGGAACAGGAACAAGCGCTGGCGCTTGCAGAGGCGGCGATCCAGGCTTTTCCCGATATTTTTCAGCGCTGCTGGATAGCCGGCATGCGTAAAAAACTGGGGCTGTTTACCGAAGAAGCCGAGGATCATGCATTCATAGAAGCCTTGCTGACTCTGATGCACACGCATCGGGCGGACTACACCAACAGTTTCCGCGCACTGACTGCGGAGCATCTGCCTGAGGACAATCTGTTCAAGGATGCCGCATTTGCAGCCTGGCATGCGCAATGGCGGGCGCGGCTGTCACGGCAGGCCGAACCGTTGCAGGCGTCGTTTGACCTGATGCGCGCGAACAATCCGGCGATTCTGCCGCGCAATCACCGTGTCGAAGAAGCATTGGCTGCGGTTTCAGCGCATGGCGATTATGCGGTGCTGAAGCGGTTGCTGGCTGCTGTCGCAGAACCTTACGCCGATGTGCCGGAATATGATGTTTACCGTTTGCCGCCTGCGGCATCCGAACGGGTGCATCAAACTTTCTGCGGAACTTGAGTCTGGAGAGATGCTATAGCCTTCCGTTGAGGAATTCCAGAATGCCATGTCCGTCGTTATGCCGGATGCGTGTTATGCCGCCATTGCTGATTTTGATGCGGTAAAGCCCGATCGGGTCGGCATGTACGATCTGCGCGATGATGGCGCGCATTACGCCGGCATGGGTGACGATCAGGCAATGCTGGCCCTGATGGTCTGTGATCACTTCATGGTAAGCCGTGCTGACGCGATGAATGAAGTTGTCGAGCGCTTCCGCATCCTGAGGCCGGTGATGTACCGGATCGTTCAGAAAGCGCCGGTATTCGTCGGCGTGGTTGATTTTGATTTCATCGTGGCGCAAACCTTCCCAGATGCCGAAACCGACTTCCTTGAACCGCGGTTCGACACTGACGCTGATCCGATGTTTCTCGCCGAGCGCGACGGCGAATGCATGGCAACGTTGCAGCGGGGATGAAATAATCTGTTGCCAGGCAGGGTGATCACCGACGGCGTTCCACATTTGCGACCAGCCTTTTTCAGTCAGCGGATCATCAATCGCGTGGCCGCGATAACGGCGTCCACCCATCGGCTCACCATGCCGAATCAAGTCAATAACGGTTTCAACCATGATTTAAAGCGGGTTTTGTGTTGCCGGATGCTGTCGATATGACGCGCATTACTCTTCAGGCAATTGTTCAGTGGGATGATTCCTGCGGATATAATCGACGATATCGCCCACGCAACTGAAATTTTTCACGTCTTCATCGTTGAATGTCACGCCGAAGATTTCTTCGGCGTCAAACAGAAGCTGCACTCTATCCATGGAATCCAGACCCAATGATTCGAAATCGGAGGATTTTTTAATCGTTGCAGGATCTACATTCTCAACCTTTGAAGCAATGAATGCGATGATTTTTTCTTCAATATTTTCTGGGGTCATTGGGTTTTCTCATCAATCAGTGGGTTATGAAAACGAGTGTGGCATTGTTGCCGCCAAATCCGAAAGCGTTACATAAACTGATTCTGACTGTCTTGCGTAATGCCGCATTGGGAACGTAATTCAGGTCGCATTCGGGATCGGGAGCGGCTAAATTGACTGTTGGGTGAATAACGCCGGTATTCAGCGTCATGATGGTGGCGATGCTGCCGAGCGCTGCGGATGCGCCGATGGTGTGGCCGACCAGTGACTTGGTGGCGCTGATGGCGAGTTTATCGGCGTGATCGCCGAACAGCTGTTTGATTGCCCGGGTTTCAACAATATCGCCAAGTGGGGTGGATGTTGCATGCGCATTGATGTAGTCAACAGCGTCTGGCGTGATATGCGCGTCTTCAATGGCGGTCTGCATTGCTGCGACTTGCCCGTCGATGTCCGGTGCGACAATATGCGCTGCATCGCAAGTACCGCCATAACCGGCGATTTCGGCGTATATTTTTGCGCCGCGCCGTATTGCGTGCTGTTCTTTTTCCAGAACCAGAATCCCCGCGCCTTCGCCCATGACAAAACCGTCACGGCCGGTAGCAAAGGGACGCGATGCATGTCCGGGGTCGTCATTAAAACCGGTAGACAGCGCGTGCAGTGCTTCAAATCCGGAAATCGTCAGTGGCAGAACGCAGGCTTCAGCGCCGCCGGTGACGACAGCATCCGCTCTGCCGGCGCGTAAAAGATCCAGCGCCATGCCGATCGCATTGGCAGCGGAAGAGCATGCTGTGCTGCATGTCAGGTTCGCACCCTTTAAACCATGTTGCGCCGCAATCCAGGCGGCGGCGGAATTGGCCATGGTTCTCGGTACGGTAAAGGGCGGCACGGATTTATGCTGTAGTTTCCGGGTGGCCGAGGACTCAAATGTGGAAAATCCGCCCATGCCTGAACCCAGACTGACCGCAAGCCGTCTGGCTTCGTAGCCACTAAGATCGCCTGCGTCGTTTAAGGCTTCTTTAGCGGCATACAAAGCAAGCTGGGTAAAACGATCGGTTTGTTCGATCTGTTTACCGGACAAAAAGGATTTCGGATCAAAACCTGAAATTTCACCGGCGATGCGCGAACGGTGTCCGGACGCATCGAAACAGGTGATTTGACTTATGCCGCCTTGGCCATTGACAGCGGAGTTCCAGAACTGATTAACACTGGAACCAATCGGTGAAATGACACCCATGCCGGTGACAACAATGCGCATACTTTTATAATTTCAGGCAGATATATTCAAAGGTAAGGTTTAATCGGAACTGCGGGCGCGAAACATGATTACTCTGCGAATATACTGAAGGCTTATTTTATTGTCAACGAACTGGCGGAATAATTCCCGGGATTGAAAAAAGATCGTGGGAGTGCCTGCATGGCGTTTATTGGCCGGACAGTTGAACGCGTAGGCCCGATTACGCGGTGCTAATCAGGCCTACGCGGGCTTACAGAAGAACAAAAGTGTTTCAGGATGAATGCAACTCTTCCCGGATCACTTGCCGTATCGTTTCCTCGATGGTCTTCTTCTGCATGGCTTCTCGTAAGGTAGCATTAATAAGCGTTTGATACCCTCGCCCTCCGGCTTGTTGCTTGAACCAAGCCACAATATCCGGGTCAAGCGTGATATTGATTTTCTGTTTCTTCTGCGGTAATGGTTTCAATCCGACTCGATGCACCGCCTGTTTAAAATCATCCTCTGTCCAGATGGGTGCTTCATCCAAATTATCAGAGGCTGGCAAAATAGTTTTTTTGTTCATGGCGTTCCGCTTTTCGCATGGAAATAATATGAATTTCATCAGCGGTTTCAGTATGTGCAATAACCACCACTTCAACCCCAAGCAAACCTATCGTGGAAAAACGGTTTCTGCATAAGCAAAGCGCGTATCCGGTCCGGTTAGCGTGTAACCAGAAAAAACCATTTCAGCATCGGCAAAATCCAAGCCATGCTTTTTCAGGTTGGCTTTGCGTTTCGCTTCATTCCACGTAAAGTCCATCCTCTGAATAGTATAGATTGATATCTACATTATCAAGATGCATTTTTCTAAAGTGATCAGGTGGTAAGCTATCAAATGAGATTATTTCTCTGAGTGACGCCTGACGCCAACGTCCGTGGTGGTGCCCGGTAAATGGGTAAAGTCATGACCGGTCAGGTCATACCACCGGCCATTGGGGGCGCATATGGTGTTTGCGACGCCGGTATCCAGTGCTTTGACGAATAATCCCCGGTCAGCGATAAATCTCTTGTTGTGTTTAGCCGGAACAAAAACGCTGTCAGCTACCACCGTTCCTGAAAAAACCAGCAGCAGTCCGATCACAGCGATTTGCAATAATAAAAAGCCATCTCGCATCGGACGATGGACATAAGTTAATAATTTCATTGTATGAGCCCTGTAAAATAGTGATATGTTGAATCAGTCAATAAGTCTTTTGTTTTAAGCCCTTTGTTATTCTTGTTATTATATTTACCATGGGAAATGGGCGGGCATCGCGGGTTATAGCGCTGATGGTTCGTGCAAATAAATGTTCCTGACAGAGGATCAGTAAGCCTTCCGCCTTCAGCAATGGATGGAGAACCATGAAAATGGCCGGGCGTTTCCTGAAGGCTTGATCGAAGAGTACTTTCTCCCTGAAGGAGAAGAACAATTGGTCTGATGGCCGATCGATCCGGCTTTCAGCTGCAAACGGAGACCACCGGCTTTAGCCGGTGATGTGTTCACAAAAAACTAAGGATTGAATGACAATGATTACGCAAAAGCTAGATTACCGTGACGGTGAGGTATTGTTGGAAGGTTATGCTGCCTACAAGGATACCGGTGTTGCCAAACCTGCAGTGCTTATCGCGCACGATTGGAGCGGAAGGCGTGAGTTTGCGTGCAAGACTGCAGAACGAATGGCTGCTTTGGGATATGTCGGTTTTGCGCTGGATATGTATGGCAAAGGCATTTATGGCAAGGATGGCGATGTTGCGGGTAATGGCGCGCTCATGTCGCCGTTTGCGTCCGACCGCGCTGTATTAAGGCAAAGAATCAATGCGGCTTTGCGCGCCGTGCGGACTTTGCCGCAGGTTGACGCGGCGCGGGTCGCGGCGATGGGATTCTGTTTCGGCGGCATGTGCGTACTCGAGCTGGCGCGTTCCGGCGCGGATGTGCAGGGTGTCATCAGCATTCACGGCATTTTTGCACCCGGCGCTGTTGCCAATCAAAAAATCACGGCAAAGGTGCTGTGCCTGCACGGCCATGATGATCCCATGGTGCCGCCGGAACAGGTGCTGGCGTTCGAGCAGGAAATGACGGCAGCGCAAGTGGATTGGCAGATGCACGTGTATGGCGGGACCATGCATGCGTTTACCAATCCGGCGGCGAATAATCCTGATTTTGGCACGGTCTACAGCGAGCGGGCCGCCAATCGCGCTTATCAATCGGTGGCCAGTTTCCTGGAAGAATTGTTTTAGCCTGGAGTACGTATAACGTCAGCGCATTTTCCAACCGAGCATTTCACCGGCCGCTAAAGGGATGAGCACGTCGCCTGCGAAATCGATCCGTTCCGGGAGTTGCCAAGGTGTTTTTCTGAGCGTGATCCGCGCATTGTTTCGCGGCAGCCGGTAAAAATCCGCGCCATTGAAGCTTGCAAATGCTTCCAGCTTGTCGAGTGCGCCGGCCTGCTCGAATACTTCCGCATACAGTTCGATGGCGGCATGCGCGGTAAATAGGCCTGCGCAACCGCAGTCGTTTTCTTTTAACGTGCGGGGATGCGGCGCGCTGTCGGTGCCCAGGAAGAATTTTTGATTGCCGCCGGTCGCGGCTTTGATCAGTGCCTGGCGATGTTGTTCACGTTTCAGAACAGGCAGGCAATAGTAATGCGGCCGGATTCCGCCCTGAAAGATTGCATTGCGGTTATAGCGCAGGTGGTGCGCGGTAATGGTCGCCGCGATGGTGTCCGGTGCGGCAGCGACAAAGTTGGCGGCTTCCTGTGTAGTGATATGTTCGAACACCACGCGCAATCCGGGAAAACGCCGGATGACAGGCATGAGTACGGTGTCGATGAAGATTTTCTCGCGATCGAAAATATCGATTGACGGATCGGTGACTTCGCCGTGCACCAGTAAGGGCATGTCGTTTTTTTCCATTGCTTCCAGCACGGCATCACAGCGCGCGATATCGGTAACGCCGGCATCGGAGTTCGTCGTGGCGCCGGCAGGATACAGCTTGATGCCATGAACAACACCGCTGTTTTTCGCACGCAGAATTTCCTGTGGTGCGGTATTGTCGGTCAGATAGAGCGTCATCAGCGGTTCAAAGTGATTTTTCAGGTCATCCGGCAATGCCGATAGAATGCGGTCGCGGTAGGCGATGGCCATTGCGGTGGTGACGACGGGTGGCTTCAGATTCGGCATGACGATGGCGCGGGCAAACTGTCTGGCGGAGTAGGGCAGCACCGCCTGCATCTGCGCGCCATCGCGCAGATGCAGATGATAATCGTCCGGGCGGGTCAGCGTAAGTTCTTGCGGCGTGTTCATGGGAGCAGTGGCAAAAAGCAAATGAAAAACGCATTATACGCGCTGAAACAATGTGTGGATGTGTGTGTGGATACGTTAGATGTTTAGAACCTGTTCAAGATCTCGATCAAGGGGTTTAGTGCAAGGCAAAATTGAACGAAAAGGCGGAGCATACTTTTAAGGTATGTGAGCATTTTGAGTTCGATTTTAACGCCGCAATGTGCCCTTCAGTGAGATATTGAACAGGTTCTTAGGGTTTCAGGCTGAGCGCGAGCTGGTACAACGCCTTTTTGTTTTCACCGGAAATTTCAGCGGTGAGTTTGACCGCCTGTTTCAGCGGCAATTCGGCCAGCAGTAGTGCAAGCGTGTTCCGTGCCTGTTCGCTGATTCCAGCATCGTCCGGCGTCTGCGCGCCTGAAACCAGGATAACGAATTCGCCTTTCTGACGGTGCGCGTTGGCTTCGAGCCATGCGATGGCTTCACCCAGTCTGCACTGGTGGATGGTCTCAAACAGTTTGGTCAATTCACGCGCGATGGTTAACCGGCGTTCGGTGCCCAGGACAGACGCCATGTCGTTCAAACTTGTCCGTATGCGATGCGGCGCTTCATAAAAAACCAGCGTGTATGGTAGTGGCACCAGTGTTTTTAATTCCCGTTGGCGCGGGCCCGCTTTGGCCGGCAGAAATCCATAAAACAGAAAATGCGGATTGACAATGCCCGCCGCCGAGATCGCGCAGATAGCGGCATTGGCGCCCGGCACCGGAATCACTGGAAACCCCTGTTCGCGCACTTGTTGCACCAGCAAGGCACCCGGGTCGGATATCGCCGGTGTCCCGGCATCGCTGATTAAAGCGACAGATTTTCCTGCCGTCAGAGATGCGCATATCTGGTACGCAACAGCGGTTTCATTGTGCTGGTGCAGGGCGATCAGTTTGGTATGAATCGCATGGTGCGATAGCAAATGTTTCGAATTCTGAACATGCTCGGCAGCAACCGCATCAACGCCCGCGAGAACTTCCAAAGCGCGCAGGCTGATGTCGTTAAGGTTTCCTATTGGTGTTGCAACCACATATAATGCGTTTTTCACAGGCATATTATTTTTTACAATGCAACGTTTTTATATCGTTATTCTATTGACTGTCGTAGCACTATACGGCAGCGCGCGCGCTTTTGCCACTCATCCGGAAGCGGATTTTCCGGGCGCTGTGCCCCCGGCCCATGCGCCCGGTTATGCTCCCGTTCCGCACGTCGGGTTATTGTTGCCGCTGCAATCCGCTTCCTTTGGCCGGGCCGCTGAAACGGTCAAGGAGGGGTTTGTTGCCGCGGCCAGGCGTGAACCGGCACTGCCCTTTGTTGTGCGGATTTATTCGACGACTGATGATCCGCTGGATATTCTGGTTACCTATCATCAGGCATTGCAGGCTGGTGCCGTGCTGATTGTCGGTCCATTGACGCGAAACGGTGTGACGGCGCTGGCGTCGAGTCATTCCATTGCAGTGCCGACGCTTGCGCTCAATTCAACGGATGCACCCATGCCATTGCCGTCCAATCTGTTTTTGTTCGGCATGCAGATGGAAAACGAGGCCAGTCATATTGCTGAATTGGCATTAGACACATATGACATGCTTCGAAAACATGCGATCATCATCAAGGATACCGGCGCTTTGTCGTCGCGGCTGCAGAGCGCATTCGCCGATCGCTGGCTGGCTGAATTCGGAAATACCGCTGAATCGGTCGAGTACGAAGAAGAACAGGGTTTTTTTTCGCAACTGCGCAGGTATACCGGCGGGGCGCAAAATGTGGTTTTCCTGGCACTGGATGCCAATAAAGTGCGCCGGGTGCGTGCTTACCTGAGTCCTGAAACACCGGTCTACGCAACTTCGCAGGTTTTCGTCAGCAACAGTGATCCGCTCTACAATAACGAACTCGACGGTATCTATTTCATGGATATGCCCTGGCTGTTGCAGCCGGATCATCCGGTAGTCATGGCATACCGCGGTGCGCAGCAGGAAAAAGACAAGGATACTGAGCGTCTTTATGCACTCGGCATTGATGCATTCCGGTTAATGAGCCGCCTGCTGTATGCCCGATCGCCTAACGAAGTTTCGCTCGACGGTGTGACTGGGCGTATTCATTATATTCCACCGGCGCAATTCGTGCGCGAGCCGGTAGCCGCCAAATTCGACAAAGGCGGCGTGCAGGTGCTGAGAGCCTCGGAAACCTATTAGGCTCGCGCGTGGCCGGTTTACTGAAAGGTTCCGCGGCGGAGCAGATTGCAGCGGCCTATTTGCAGCAGCAGGGGTTGGCGCTGGTGGCACGGAACTATCGCTGCCGTTTCGGAGAAATCGACCTCATCATGACCGAGGACGATACGCTGGTGTTTGTCGAAGTCAGAATGCGCGCCAGTGATGCTTTTGGCGGCGCGGCGGCCAGTATAACGGCGACCAAGCAGGCAAAACTGCTGATCACGGCGCGGCATTATCTTTCAGGATTGCGGCGGGAACCGGTTTGCCGTTTCGATGCGGTACTCATCACCGGAACGCATCATTACACCATTGAATGGATCAGAAATGCTTTTGGTGAATGAAGTTAGGTGTCCGGATGACTTAGAGCAGGTTCTTACAGATGAATGCTGCGACCACCATCAACCGCGATAATCTGACCTGTGATGTAAGGGGCGTCCTGAATCAGGAACTGCACGGTTCTGGCGATATCTTCCGGTTCACCCATGCGCTTTAGAAATGTACCCTGGATAATTGCATCGCGGGCTTGCGCGTTCGACCACGTATCGTTTTCCGGCCACAGAATCGCTCCCGGTGATACGCCGTTGACGCGGACTTCCGGTCCCAGTTCAAGCGCCAGTGATTTGGTCAATGCCTGAAGACCGCCTTTGGCGGCATTATAAATGACAAAGTCTTGTAGTGGCCGCTCGGTATGGATGTCGATGATATTGACGATGCAGCCGCGCTGATTTTTGAGATAAGGCGCGGCGGCTTGAGACAGGAACAGCGGCGCCATCAGGTTGCTGCCGATAAGATCGCCCCAGGCTTCAACCGTGCAGGCACCAAGCGGCGTGGCAAAAAAACTGGAGGCGTTATTAATGAGCGCGTCCAGCTGACCGTACCGTCTTACCGTTTTGTCAATCAATTCGGGTAATAAATCAATATCGAGCAAGTCGGCCTGCGCGAGAGAAGCGGAATCAGGTCTTCGTTGATTGAGTTCAAGCTGCAGTGCGTGTGCCTCGTCCAGCGAGGAACGGTAATGAATGACAAGCTTTGCGCCTTGCGCATGAAGTCTGCGGCAAATCACCGCGCCAACGCGTTTTGCACCGCCGGTCACCAGAACGACTTTTTCTTGCACCATTGCCTCCCGTAGAATACGGCCTTACCAGCCCAATTACAGTACTTTTTATCGTAAAATTGTATTTCTTAAAGCAACATAAAAAATGTCATTTTATACACCATTGTCAAATATATCCAATCTGCCGGTCTGCAGTGAAGCCGCACTGACGCACAGCCGGAAACTGCAGGCTGTCATCCGTGAAGAAATCGCTGCTGCGGGCGGCTGGATTTCGTTCGCCCGTTATATGGAACTGGCGCTGTATTATCCCGGGCTGGGTTACTATAACGGCGGCGCGACAAAGCTCGGCGCCAGCGGTGACTTTGTTACCGCGCCGGAAATTTCCGCGTTGTTTGGTTATGCACTGGCCAGACAGATTAAACAGATTTCAGAACAGGTTATAAAACACTATGGCCAGGCGGATATTCTGGAAATTGGTGCGGGTTCCGGCAAGCTGGCTAGGGATATTCTGCATGAACTCGAGCATAGTGATTGCCTGCCGCAACATTACTATATTCTCGAAGTGAGCGCCGAATTACGCGAACGGCAGCAGCAATACCTGAACGAACAAGTGCCGCATTTAATGACACGCATGATCTGGCTCGAGCGATTGCCGGAGCAATTTTGCGGTACGATTCTGGCGAATGAAGTCATTGATGCGATGCCGGTGCATCTGGTCGAGTGGCGGGACGATGATGTGCTGGAGCGTGGTGTTGTTTGGCAGGAAACCCGCGAATTGGAACAACAGGACTCCGGCGGGAAATTCGCCTGGAAAAGCAGGCCGATTGTCAACGATGCGCTGAAGAAGGTTGCCGATGTCCTGACGCAGCAGATCAATCCGCAGCGTGATCTGGATTTGGGTTATTGCAGCGAGATTAACCAGGTTGCCGGGTATTTTATCCGCAGCCTCGCCGGGATATTGCAGCAGGGCGCTGTGATGCTGATTGATTACGGGTTCGGCCGCAGCGAATACTATCATCCGCAACGTAATCAGGGTACGCTGATGTGCCATTACCGTCATCATGCGCATGGCGATCCGTTTTATTTGCCGGGATTGCAGGATATAACCAGTCATGTGGATTTCAGTGCCTTATATGATGCAGCTGAGGAAGCCGGCCTGCCGCTGATGGGCTATACCACGCAGGCACATTTTTTATTGAACTGCGGGATTACGGAAATACTGGCGCGTACGCCGGTGGAAGCAACGCAGAATTATCTGCCGCTGGCGAATCAGTTGCAAAGATTGGTCAGTCCGGCCGAGATGGGTGAATTATTCAAGGTGATTGCATTGGGTAAGGTGCTGGATCTGCCGCTTAACGGATTCGTCAGCGGCGATAAAAGCCGTATGCTGTAATCCATATGTGGTGGATGGTGAGCCGCGTCAGCTGTTTTGTGTGGCTCGGGCGATGACGTCTAATGCCTGCTGATCGAGCCGTGTTTGAGCCAGTTCGAACAGTTCACGCTCTTCAAAGCGAATATGCAGCGCCAATAGTTCGCTGACCTGTACCAGTTGTCCGGCTGTGCGCGGGCATTCGGGGGACAGCAATGCGCGCAGTGTTGCGTGCTCTTTGTACATGCGTTCCAGCAAAGCGGTAATGTGCGGATCTTTTAATGCGCTGAGCGCGGACGCCAGTACCGTTTCTTCAATTTTAAAATGGGATTCCAGCACGGTTACGGCATGTGTCTCCAGTTTAGACCAGATTCTTTGCCGCTCCGGGGCATCCGGATCTGTTTTTGCCACTGCCTTGGCTTCACGCGCCAACGCTAATCCGTGATGATGGTCCATCGATAAAGATTTGAGTGCTGCTATTCTTTTCAATCCATGATCTCCAGATAGGATATCTTTGAAACGTGTTTCCTGTTATTTTATCAGAGGATGAATTTTCACAGCGCGTGATTAAGGGGATAAAGGGGATAAAGGGAGTGAAGGGAGGACTCGATGTTTCGTGACCGTGAAGATGCGGCTATTCGACTGGCCGGACAATTGATGGCTTATCGGGGACAGAATCCACTTGTTCTGGCGATACCGCGTGGTGCGGTGACCATGGCAAAGATTATCGCCGACAGGCTGCAAGGCGACATGGACATCGTTCTGGTGCGCAAGCTCGGTGCGCCGGGTAACCCGGAGCTGGCAATCGGTGCAATCGATGAAACCGGATGGGCGTATATGACCCGTGAAGCGGATGTCATAGCCCATGATCAGCACTACCTTGAAAAGGAAAAAGCAAGACAGCTTGAAATCCTGCGGGAACGCCGCTGCCGGTATACGCCGGTTCGGCCACCGCTCGACCCTAAAGGACGTGTGGTGATTATTGTCGATGACGGCCTGGCGACGGGATCGACTATGATTGCCGCATTACACGCGCTTAGAGCCAGGCATCCACAGAAACTGATCTGTGCGGTGCCTGTTGCGCCGCCCGAGACGCTGGACCGGGTTGCACGTTATGCCGATGAAATCGTTTGCCTTGAAACGCCGGCATTATTTTATGCCGTCGGTCAGTTTTATGAAGTGTTTGCGCAAGTGGGCGATGATGAAGTTGTAGCAGTGTTGAAGGGCAATCAATAGCAATTCATGAATACTTTCAGAACAAGCGGGATATCAGTAAAATGATTCTTTTTTGGAGCCGGTACCGATGAAAATAATAATTACCCTGTTATTGCTGATTATGATAAGCGCCTGCGCCACTTCGCCGACGGGCAGAACGCAGCTGGTTTTTATGCCGGATGATGAGCTGAATGCTATGGGTTTGCAGGCATTTAATAATCTGAAATCCGAAAAACCTGCCAGTCAGGATACGCGGGAAAACCAGTTTGTGCGTTGTATTACTGAGGCGCTGGCGCGTGAAATCGGCGGTGAATGGGAGGTGGTTGTTTTTGAAGATCGAACCTTGAATGCTTTCGCTTTGCCCGGTAACAAAATCGGCGTGCATTCCGGATTGATCGATCTGGTTGACAACCAGGATCAACTGGCGACGGTTATCGGTCATGAAATCGGGCATGTTTTGGCGAAACACAGCAATGAGCGCATGTCGCAAAAACTGGGCGCACAGGTCGGCGTATCGCTGATTGCGGCTATTGCAGCGCCGCAGAGCGCATTGGGGCAGACCGCAGTCAGCCTGCTCGGTGTTGGCGCGGAATATGGCATTATTATGCCGTTCAGCCGCCTGCATGAAAGCGAGGCGGATACCATCGGCCTGGATTTGATGGCCAACGCGGGTTTCAATCCTGCGGAAAGTATTACCTTATGGCTCAAAATGGCGCAGGCCAGTCAGGGGCCGCAGCCGGTCGAGTTTCTGTCCACTCATCCGTCGCATGCAACCCGTGTCGACGATCTCCAGAAACGGATGCCCGGTGCGATACGTCTGATGCAGCAAGCGCATGCGGCGGGTAAAAGACCGAACTGTGTGAAATAAGTTATTCCACCGGTCCGGGCTCGTCTGCGGCAAAGTCCATTTCAACCTTCGCGCCATCCGGATCATAACAGAACAGCTGCCAGATACCCAGTTCCGGCATTCGGTTAAGCTTGTATGGAATGCCATGTTGTTTGAGTGTGTCGACGACGGATTGCAGGCCGGTAGCGGTAAACGCCAGATGATCGATAACACCTGGCGCATGTTCCGGCATCGGTCTTCCGGTCATGACATGGAGAATCGAATGGTGCTTGTCTTTGGCATACAGCCAGGCACCTTCGGACGCCATAGGCGGGCGATAGCCTTCTGTGAGTCCAAGCAGATGGATATAAAAGGATTTGGTTTTCTCGAGATTACTGCTCAATACCGTAAAATGATTCATGCTTTCGATGGTCATCCTGGCACCTTATGATCGGTTAAGTCGTTGGTTTTTTGCTACACTATACATGCAATAACAGTAATTCAAAAGTCTCGTGGTTTGCCGGCCGGGCAAGACGATTAAGGATGGAGGTGGATAATGCATCAGATGAGTGATAAGGGGATGGCACTGTTAATGGCGATCGAATCGTTCAGAGGTAAACCTTATGACGATCAGACAGGTGCCGGGATTTCCAGCTGGGTTAAAGGGGCGACAATCGGTTATGGTCATTTGATCAGTCAGCATGAATGGGATCAGTTCGGTGGCATGTATCGGAATGGTATCAATGAGGATCAGGCAAAAGAATTGTTCCGGAAAGATCTGGAGCCGTTTGTTGACAGCGTGAATAGCAAAGTAACGGCAACTGTTTCGCAAAATCAGTTTGATGCACTCGTCATGCTCGTTTTTAATATCGGTCTGGGTAATTTTGGCAGTTCTTCAGTGCTGAAGCTGGTGAATGACCCTGTGGCACAGACGCATTATCCCGATCTGGAGTCGGCGTGGAAGGCATGGAATAAATCGCAGGGCAAAGTGATGCAGGGACTCGTGAACCGGCGCAATGCGGAATGGAATATTTATTCGAAAAATGTTTATGCGCATTGGTAACCGGTGGGGGAAAATGTCAGCGCAGCGGTGGTGCAAAGCCGTACTGGTGTTTTTTTTAATGTATTGCGGTTCATTGGCCTACGCCATCGATAATCCGGATGCGCCCGATTATGTCGGCGATTTTCTTGAACGCGCAAGTGTGTATGAGCGTGAGATTCAACAGACACCGCATACTACCCAGGGTTATATTATGGTCTATGCGCGTTACGAAGATTTTCTGAATGATGAGCTCAATAGCGCTTATACCCGGTTGATGGCGGCGCTCAGTGATGAGGCAAAACACGCGCTGAACCGTTCCCAGGAGAAATGGCTCCGTTACCGCGATCAGGAATTTGAATTCATTGCACTCAACTGGACTTACGCCAATTTTGGCAGTGCATCGGTTATTTCGCGCGGCGATTATCGTACACGAATTATCAATAACCGGATTGTACTGTTATTGCAGTATTTGCAGAATTTTTGATTTCGGAATGTGGATCAAATAGTGAGTGATCTCATGCGGCCTTTTCATGAATTACCGAGATCGGGTTCAAAAAAGTGATCCCCGTTCGCACAGAAAATCCTGTTTCTGCCGGCATTCTTGGCTGCGTATAACGCTTTGTCGGCTGCTTTGATCAATTGATCTTCGTTCAGCATGTAAGCCTCTTTCAACGCGATGCCGATGCTGATTGTTACCGTGACTGTTTTGTCCTGAATGTCGATGGGTTCCGAGTCAATCTTTTTACGCAGCCTTTCGGCAAAAACTGCGGTTGAGTGCATATCTGTTTTTTTATCCTGACAGATGATCAGAAATTCTTCGCCGCCGATACGGCAGAAAAAATCCCCTTTGCGTGCTGTATTCCGTATGGACGCTGCGATCGCTTTGAGAACGGTATCGCCCGCCGCGTGACCGTGACTGTCGTTAATGCTTTTAAAATTATCAATATCGATAAGAATGGCGGCTATGAGTTGATGTGAGCGGCTGGCAATACTCCATGCGCGTGACAAAGCCTCCATGCCCGCGCGCCGGTTTGGCAGCCCGGTCAGGAGGTCTGTGTGCGCCGCCTGTTCAAGCTTGCGGTTGGATGTCGCCAGTTCTGCCACAAATTGCTTGAGTTGCATCTGGTTTTGTTGCCAGGAATCCTGGAGTCTTCTGTGGTGCCAGGCGGCGCGTAGCCGGGCGCGGAAGGTGTGTATGTTGATCGGCTTGATGATGTAGTCATTCACACCACTCTCGAAAGCCTTGGCCAGCTTCTCTTCTTCAACGCCGGTCAGCATGATGATATAGGTATTCTTTCCCCAGTCGGTGGCGCGCAGGGCGCGTGTCAGCTCAAGCCCATCCATTACCGGCATAATCCAGTCGGTAATAACGACATGTGGCATTATTTCCAGCCCCAGGGATAATCCCTGCTGACCATTTTCGGCGGAAAAGACGGTGTGGCCCAATGTATTGGAAAGTATTTCCTCGATCAACTGGCGGCTGACCGGATCGTCCTCAATGACCAGGACACGCAGGGAAGAAGCGTTCTGATTGCTCTCGGAGAATTGCTCGATTGTTTGGGTAATCGTCTGAAAAGAGGGTAAGGTCGCATCGGATATTTTGAGCAAAGAATTCCAGTTTTTCCATTCCTGAATAATGTTCTGCACCATATCCGTGAAAAACTTTGTTTGAAAGCCGATTTTTTTTGCGAGCAGCATTAATTCGGAAGTTTGTTCAAAGTATTCCAATTCGGCAAAGATGGCGATGTCGGCCAAATGTTTGGCCAGATGAAACAGTTGTGCCAGCTGATAGGCGCGGGAATCTTCGAAAAATCCGGATTCCATGGGTTCTTCGTGATAATAAATGGGTTCAATCAGTTCCAGGGCAAAACCGGCGTCAATCAGCATCGCAGCGGTCATATGATTATGGTCTATCTCAAGATACTGACGCTCTTTTTCAATCAAAGAACGATGTGTATCGTTTATTTCCAGGATTTCCGAATATTTTTGCGGATAAGCCGTGGCCAGCGCAAGACAGCCGATGCGCGCCAGTAATCCGCAAGTGAATAATTCCTCACGTACACTGATTCTGATCACGTTGCCGAATGCTTCTGAGGCGATCGCCATCAACAGTGAATGTGACCAGAATTGATGATAGTCAAACGCTTTGCAGTTTCCCTGCTGATACTGATCAATCAATGAAAATCCCATTGCCAGTTGCTTGACGGACTGAATGCCGAGATGAATGATGGCATCGGATATCGATGAAATTTGCCTGCTGGTACTTTTGGTTAAGTTGGCGCGGTGAATCAGACGGTAGGATAACGTCGGATCGGTTTGGATCAGCCGGGTGATTGCATGAATTGAGATATCGTCGTTGCGGCATATTTGCATGATGGACAGAGCAACGCCCTTAGGACTGGGGAGAGAATCCCTGATATTCAGTTGATCAATATTAATGATTTTCAAGTTCTGTTTTTTTACCAGAAGTTTTTTGCAAAATAAAACCGGATAGTGTGGAAATACCGCATGTCTGTCTGAGTATGTTCAGAAATTATACCAAGATCAATTTCTATAAATAATACAGCAGCATATGAGCAGAAGCAAAAAGTCCCGGTTTAAGTGATTGA